>CADBPC010000224.1 GCA_902796425.1 uncultured Lachnospiraceae bacterium | reverse complement strand
CCCGTATCGTCGGCGATACGATGGGTAAATATCATCCGCACGGTGATTCCTCCATCTACGGCGCGCTGGTCAACATGGCTCAGGAATGGTCCTTCCACTACCCGCTCGTCGACGGTCACGGAAACTTCGGTTCCGTCGACGGCGACTCTCCCGCCGCGATGCGTTACACGGAGGCCAGGCTTTCGAAGATTTCCATGGAAATGCTGGCCGACATCAACAAGAACACGGTTGATTTCGTTCCGAACTTCGACGAGACGGAGAAGGAACCCTCCGTGCTTCCGGCGAGAATCCCGAATCTTCTGATCAACGGCACCACCGGCATCGCCGTCGTTATGGCGACGAACATGCCGCCGCATAACCTCGGGGAAGTCATTAACGCCTGCGTGAAAATGATCGACGATAAGGTCTCGGGTGAAAATGAGACTTCCATCGACGATATCATGAAGATCGTCAAGGGTCCGGATTTCCCGACCGGCGCTACGATACTCGGAAGAAGGGGTATCGAGGAAGCTTACAGAACCGGTCACGGAAAGATTATCGTCCGCGCCGTATCGAAGATCGAGACTCTTCCGAACGGCAAATCCGAGATTCTTGTCTCGGAACTGCCCTATCTTGTCAATAAGGCGAGGCTGATCGAGTCGATCGCCGAGCTGGTCAAGAACAAGAAGATTGACGGAATTACGGGCCTCAGCGATCATTCGAGTCGTGAGGGCATGGAGATCTGCATCGAGGTAAGGCGCGACGCGAACCCGAATATTATCCTCAATCAGCTCTATAAGCACACCCAGCTTCAGGATACGTTCGGCGTCAATAATCTCGCGCTCGTCGACGGACAGCCGAAGGTGCTGAATCTTCTTGAGATTCTGACCTATTTCCTGAAGCATCAGGAGGACGTGGTAACCCGCCGTACCCAGTATGATTTAAATAAGGCTGAGGAGCGCGCCCACATTTTAAAGGGTCTGCTTATCGCCCTCGATCATATCGACGAGGTTATCAAGATTATCCGTTCTTCCGAAACTGTACAGATCGCGAAGGAAGAACTCATGAAGCGCTTCGGCCTCGACGACGTCCAGGCCCAGGCAATTGTCGACATGAGACTCCGCGCTCTGACAGGTCTCGAGCGGAGCAAGATTGAAAATGAATACGCCGAGCTGATGAAGACGATTGATCGTCTGAAGGCGATTCTCGCGGACAAGAATCTTCTTCTCGGAGTGATCAAGGACGAGCTGATCGTGATCCGCGACAAGTACGCGGACGAGAGAAAGACGCAGATCGTATTTGACGAGTCGGATATCTCGATCGAGGATATGATCGCCGACGAAAATATGGTCATCGCCGCGACGAGGCTCGGTTATATCAAGCGTATGACGGTGGATAATTTCCGCAGCCAGAACCGCGGCGGCAAGGGAATCAAGGGTATGCAGACGATCGAGGACGACAGCGTCGTCGACGTCATGATGACTCAGAACCTGAGTAATATCCTGTTCTTCACGAACCTCGGACGCTGCTACCGCCTGAAGGCGTACCAGATTCCGGAGGCCGGAAGGACGGCCAGGGGAACCGCTCTTGTCAATCTGCTGATGCTTCAGCCGGAGGAGCATGTAACAACGGTTCTTCCGGTCAGGGAATTCGGCGATGACTCCTATCTCATTATGGCGACCCGGAAGGGAATCGTTAAGAGAACGCCGATGTCCGCATTTTCAAATATCCGGAAGACGGGTCTTGCAGCCATCACGCTTTCGGAGGACGACGAGCTGATCGAGGTCAAATGGGACAATCAGGACCAGGATCTGATTCTTGTATCAAAGCTCGGCATGGCGATCCGCTTCAATGCGACGGATGTACGCCCGACCGGCCGGAGCTCCATGGGCGTCCGGGGTATGAAGCTCTCAAGCGGCGACGAGGTCGTAAATATGATTACGGAGAAGCAGGGAAGCCATATCCTGTTCATCTCCGAGAACGGACTCGGAAAGCTCACAAAGACGGAGGAATTCCGGAGACAGCACCGCGGCGGCATGGGTCTTAAGTGCTACACGATCACCGAGCGGTCCGGCAGGCTTGTAGGCGCGCGGGCGGTTGCCGAGACGGACGATATTCTTCTGATCACCACCGAGGGCGTCGTGATCCGCGTGCCGAGCAGCGGTATCTCCATTCTCGGAAGATACGCGACCGGCGTTAAGATTATGAATCTCTCCGACGGAGTGACCGTCGCAAGCTTCACCCGCGTGAAGGAGGATGAGAATTCGGATAAAGACGAAGAATCTGAGGAAGGTTCGGCGGCTGAT
>CADBPC010000223.1 GCA_902796425.1 uncultured Lachnospiraceae bacterium | reverse complement strand
GATTCCATCCTCGCCTGATACCAAATCACGAAGAATATTTCCGGCACTGTCCTCCAGGGTGAACTTTACGCCCGCCATGGGATTGCCCTCATTATCCGTTTTGACGAATTCATAGTGGTTCGGGATATTCACACAAGTGACGGGTTCCGGCTCCGTCCAGTCCGCGTCCACGTTGAAAATGATATCTTCCATGGCGCTGTAGCCTTCCGGCACCTTCGTTTCCCGGATTTTCCAGAAACCGTAATCAAACTTGGTGAAGATAAATTCACCGTGTTCATTGCTGGCGACCACTTCTACAATTTCACCGTTGCTGGCGTTGATCAGGGAAAACTCTACGCCCGGCAGGTATTTGCCAGTGGTATCCACCTTGATATAGCGCAGGCGCTTCAGGTGATTGATCAGCGTAGCGGCAGGTATGTCGCTGTTCTGATAGTCATCGCCAATCACGATTTCAGTGACCGTTTTGCTGAGCAGATAACCATCCGGAGCGGAAAGTTCCTTGACGCTGTATTTGCCATAGGGGATCTTTGCATACGTCAAGATGCCATCTTCATCGGAAATAACTGTACCCATGGTATCGCCGTACTCATCGATCAGGGCATATTCCGCGCCTGCCAGCGGCTTTCCATCCTGATCCGTCTTTTTCAGTTTCAGGATGATCGGGTGATTGATGATCGTTTCCAGCGGGGCGTCCTGATTGACGAAACTGCCGTCTACTGTCAGGTCAATGCTCACATCATGCTTCAGGTATCCGGCCAGCGCCTTGGTTTCGGTGATATGATACGTTCCGTATGGAATCTTCTCAAAGATCACACGGCCTTCGCTGTCAGAGGTACTCCGCATGATAACTGTTCCATTATCCTTTACCAGAGAGAACTCTACACCCATCAGAGGTTTTCCGTTTTCGTCCTGCTTCAGGAGCAGGATGCGGGTATAATCATCCCGAATGGCCGTATCTCCGGTAATGCCGCCGTCAGAATCTACCGTAAAGGTCATAATCGCTTCATTCAGGGCATAACCGCTGGGCGCGAGAATTTCCCGGAAGGTGTATTTCCCGGGCACAACGGGGATATCAGGAATCTGACCGTTCTGATCCGTATAGGCGCGATAGATTACCTCGCCCTGTGCGTTGCTGACCTCAATCACCGCACCTGGCAGCGTTTTTTCGCCGGTGATATCCGTTTTCGTGAGAGTAACAGGATACCAGATCAGTTCATTGAGGATTGCTTCCGGCAATGGTACATGGATCATGTGATCTGTAATCACAGTGGAAGGATCAAGCGTGACACTAAATGCGTTGGTGTTCATTCGCCAGCCATCCGGCGCGTACAGTTCCCGGATAGTATACCTGCCGTGAGGATAATTGCCCGCAAAGGTCAATTCACCGTTCGCGTCAGTTGTCCCGACGGCCAGCAGATGATCCGCCAGCAGGGTTCCGCCGTCATAGTGTATGTCGGTATCATTGTACAGACCAAAGACGAATCCCTCACCTGGGACGGAGATCACGCTCTGCTTTACCAGATCGCCATCCTTCGTGGTCTGCATGATTTCCTTTTCTTTCAGCAGGCTGATCTCAGCGGGAATATAATCATTTCCCGCAATGACCGTGGTTTCCACCAGCGGAGTATGATCATCGGCATAAACCAGATTGGCTTCATACCGGGTCTCCTCAAAGGTATATCCCTCAGGCGCGGAAATTTCAATCAGATAATACCGCCCCAGAGGAAGCTCCCTGGAGGCATCATGGCCTTCTGCGGTCGTGGTGACGGTATCCACCAGCGCATCCTGCTCATACCAGAGGGTGCCTTCCTTTCCGATGATATCCTCAGCCGCATGAATTTCGAATACAGCGCCTGCCAACTGCTTTTCCTCGTATACCGGCTGCATGATGGTGTTGCCGGAGCGATCTTCTTTTTCTTTGAAACCGATCAGCTGCAGGCCGGTCTTTTCCAAGATGATTCTTCCCTTCACAGGGGTATTCTTAATGGGGAATTCCAGCAGAAAGGCTTCACCCGGTTCATTCATGTTTTCATCGCCCACAAACACAGCCAGCTCTTCTGTCTGGATCAGATATCCCACGGGCGCTGTAACTTCTTCGATGAAGTAAAGCCCGCGCCTCACAGTTTCGGGCAGCATGACAGTACCGTCCTCATCCGTATAGAAAGTGTCAATTTCCCGTTTGCTGGGATAATGAACCGTCTGGGTCACATAAGCGCCGCTGCTGTCCTTCAGCTTGAACGCGGTATTCGGCAGCGTAATGACATTACCCGTTTCAGCATCGACCTTGATAAAACGCAGGCGATAGCGAACTGCTTCGTTATTGACGATCAGGCTCGGAGGATCATCCGGATCTTCTTTGCCGGTGATGAAGATGTCAAACGGAGCTTTGATGGCGTAG
>CADBPC010000222.1 GCA_902796425.1 uncultured Lachnospiraceae bacterium | reverse complement strand
TAAAAAGAATAAATTTGACAAAAGAAAAGCAGGCCAGCTGTGGCCTGCGGAGGTTTTATAATCTATTCAACTGTCAAACTACCGGGGACACAAAGAAATGAATTCAGATGGGCATGCTATGCTATAATAAATATGTATCTGTTGTCCGGTATAGCATCAGAGGAGGTTAAAATGGCAACTGTACAGGAATTGGTGGAACAGTATCAGAAAGATGAGAATCTTCAAAAGGAAGTTGCGGCTATTCTGGCTGACGGAAAAGTCACAATCAATGAATTCTTAAGCTTTGCCAAAAAGCACAATGTAGACATCTCACTTGCTGACATGCCGAAATATATGGCTCAGGCAAAACAGCTGGGATTCATCAAATAAAGAATCTCTGGACAGCTCAAAAAGCACCGGTATTTCTACCGGTGTTTTTTTGACCTGTCACCCCGCGATCAGGAACAGACAGTATCAGCCCGATCTGATAAGTGCGGGAATAAACCGGAGGGAAAAGTAGAGGTAGAAAAAATGAATAACGAACAGCAGATGAAAAAAAATCTGGGCTTTACGACAGCCACTTCACTGGTGGTGGGCTGCGTTATAGGCGCCGGTGTGTTTTTCAAGCCCTATGCGATCTATCAGGCAACCGGCGGGGCGCCCGGTCTGGGAATCCTTGCCTGGATCATCGGAGGAGTAATCAGTATATTTGCTGCGCTGACCTTTTCCGAAGTCGCTATTCTCATACCTAAGACAGGCGGAATGGTCGCGTATCTCAGCGACGTATACGACGAACGTCTCGGCTTCCTTGCCGGGTGGATGCAGGTCATCATCTTCTATCCCGCTTTTCTGGCGGGATACGGTGTAAAGGTGGGATCTGAACTGGCGGAATGGATCGGGCCGCAGTTTAAGCTTCCCGCAGCCATGGCAGTCATCCTCATGGTCGTATTCCTTAACTGCCTGGGTTCCCGCACTGCCGGCGGCATGCAGGTCATTTCCACTGTCTGCAAGCTGATTCCCCTCATACTCCTTATGATATTCGGTTTTCTGAAAGGAAGCGCATCAGCACCTGTATTCTCCCCCATGGTGGGAGAAGGACTGAGCCTCGGCGGTGTCCTTGGTTCTACGCTGCTCGCCGTACTGTTCGCCTTTGAGGGCTGGACGAATGTCGGTACCATCGCCGGCGAGATGAAAAATCCCGGGCGGGATCTTCCCAAAGCAATCGTATGCGGCGTTTCCATCATTATGGCAGTCTATCTTGTGATCAACCTTGCCTATCTGAGAGTGATTCCGGCCGATGAACTGATGCATCTGGAATCTCCTGCCGCCGCAGTGGCAGTCCGTCTTTTCGGAGAATCCGGAGGGCTTCTCATCAAGATCGGCATTATCGTCTCCGTCATTGGCGCCGCCAACGGATTTCTCATGTCCGGCTCCCGCGTAGCCTACCAGCTTGCCGCACAGAAAACTCTTCCTGCAAGCCGGACTCTTGCAGCGCTGAACGGCAGCAAGGTCCCTGCCAACTCCGTAATCCTCGTCGGAGTGCTGGCCTGTCTCTACTCCTTCAGCGGTGAATTCGACCTTCTGACAGACCTGGGCGTTTTCTCCTGCTGGATCTTCTACACTCTGACCTTTGCCTGCGTCTTCCGTCTCCGCCGCCTTCATCCCGAATGGGAACGCAGTTACAAGGTACCGCTCTATCCGGTCATCCCTGCTCTTGCCATCGCCAGCGGCCTGTTCGTCATCGTCAGTCAGCTCTTCCTCTCCGGATCCCGGGCCAGGATCATGGCACTCTGCAGCGTTATCATCACCCTTGTCGGGCTTCCGGTCTACTATGCGGTAAAAAAGAAAAAGGGGAACTGACAGTCCGCCTGATCATACGATATGCCGTGCGCCCGCCGGGCGCACACCAAAAAAGGAGTCCTTTCGGACTCCTTTTTAAATCAGTTCAATATCGGCTCAAAAGATCATGCATGTTCGAGGGCCAGTGTCCTTGTTGTCAGGTCACAGACCTCAGCAGGTCCGTAATACTGGATGGCACCCGGATAGGTGAAGCATGTCTCGGCAGCCCACTTCTCGCGGTTTGCTTCGAAGTACTTAAACGGCTTGCCGTCCAGTTCAACGAGTGCCTTGCGGATAACCGGCTTGTCCTTACCGTTTCTTCTCTCCATGTTCATCATCTTTGTGATCGGCATACCGCCTGCGACCCACTCATCTGCGGGTCTGGAGATATTCGAAACC
>CADBPC010000221.1 GCA_902796425.1 uncultured Lachnospiraceae bacterium | reverse complement strand
GTAATAGAAGAACGCTACGGCGATGCGGACAGCTTCCTCGCACAGGGTCTCGGCCTTACCGATAAGGAGAGAGAGCGGCTGAAGGAAATGTATTTGGAGTGAGAGACACATTGAGAGTCATGGGGTCACAGACCCTATGGTTCTTGCCAGATGGCGGTCTGCATTATAGCCGCCATCGGACTTCAGAAGATCTGGACAGGACTTCCGAAGGAGTGGGGCGTCATGACAGTCTTCACTTACTGGGGGGACACGGCGCAGCGGTATCGATCGACTCCATCGTATTCAATGAAGTGAAGACAAAGAAGAAAGCAGCGTAAAAGGGTACAATTTGTATGGCGAAGATGAAGTATAGTGAAATATAATATGATTTGAGTAATGAAGAACTTAAGGAATTGGAAGATGCTGCAGCACGTGCAATTGTGTTTGATGAAGACAGTCCGGAAATGACTCCGGAAATGCTCAAACAGTTTAAAAGGGCATCACATTAACTGACTGAGTCAGGGAATGTGATGCCTTTTTGACTTTGTCTGAAACAGTCAACAGGCGGCTGCCGGCTGCAAGTTTTTGAAAGGGAACACAAAAATACGATAACGTTTACGATTCGCTATTGAAAGCTATTATTGCCTGCTGTTATAATAACTCTGATTATCTGCTGAATAAATGCTCTCTTGCTGAGTCAGGGGAATAGAGGAAACTATAATCTGAAAAATTGAGGGAAATCGCATAGCTGACGGCTTTCTGCATGCGTTTGTCGCCTCATCAGAGGGGGAAGAGTAACATGAACTCCGGTCTGAATCGCCATATTCAGGATATTTTGCTTGCGAAACATCGGAAGAAGGTCTGGGAGAGGATTGTTGCCGTTTTGGCAGTAATCGTTATCGTATTCACTTCTATGCAGCTCAGCAGTCCGGCGGATGCAGTTACACAGGAGAACTCTCCGGTAATCGAAGAGCATTATTCCGATGTTTCGGCCGCGGATATTGCATCCGATATCGCTGATGCGCAGGTCGTTTCTCTTCCTGAAGAAAGCGCGGCGGAGCCTGAATCCTTTGAGGAAGCGGCTGCAGCGGAATCTGATGTCGACGCGACTGCTGCGGAATACGGATTCTCTGATGAAGTAATTACAGCGGAGCCCGTTCCCCAGGTCGATGCAGGCCTTGCAGAAGAAGCTATGGCAGATCCGGCTTCGGGTGAGTCGGCGGAAGAAGCCGTAGAGTCCGAGAGTATTGTCACTGCCCCTGAGGAGGGTGAACTCCCTTCCGAAATCAATGCAGAAGAGGGCGAACTGACTTCGGAAATCCTCCCTGAAGGAAACGGACAGCCTTCCGAAGATACAGAAAATGCAATCGCAGCCGGCGAAGATATATCAGTTGATGCAGCAGCAAATGAAGACGCACCGGAAGTAGTAACAGCTGATGAAGAGATAGAGGAAACAGTACCGGCATCGCTCATTTATTCGCAGGAGCCTGCGGAACTCTCGGGATGGATCACCGGAGTGGAACTTGAGAAGAGTTTTCCGATTGAGAGAGATGAGGAAGGAAATGTCCTTGTCTGGTCTGAATGGGAGAAGCTGCTTCCGACAGTATTAACTGAAGAAGACTCCGAGGGTGAGTCCGATGCGGATATCGGTGATGGGACTTTCTATATTGTGAATCCGGAGGAAAGGATTCGCTTTGCTCTGAACTTCTCCATAGAGCCGGGCGCATTGGTAATCTCCGAAAACAATCCTGACAACAGTTCTGAAAACGATAATGAAGACCCGCTGGCTTCCGAAATCGTTTCCTGCAGCCGGATTGCATATACGCTTCCGCAGATCCTGGCGGGTGCTGTCTCCGAAACCGCTGAGGTATACAGCTTCCTGCCGGCAGAAGGAGAAGAGCAGACTCATAGAGTGATCGGCACGCTGACGACCGATGAAGGCGGAAGGTTCCCGGATGGCAGGGCAGTAATCACCCTGCCCGACTCTGAAGTAACAGCCAATGCTATTGATAATCAATATCTGGACGGCGAATTAAAGCTCGACATCGCTGCGGGCGATATTGTGCTGCCCGGAGAAGACAGAGAAATCATCTTCCGGGAAGACTATGGAGAAGATGGCCTTCCTTATATCGTAGCGGCGACGATCCGCTGCGTTGAAGATGTGGAGAGTGATGCCTTAAACGATACCGATGCAACGGACGGTATTCAGACGGTTGAACTCGCAATCGCATCGATCACGCCGGTGGACGGATCTTTACTCCCGCAGGATGTGAATGATACGGCGTTTGCCTATATAGAGGATGCAAGCGAGGCAGAACTTGCGGCAGCGGAAGTGGAAGATTTCATAACAGCCGCAGATGAACCGGTAATGATGATGAAGGCAGGCAGGAGGATGACCTCTGTCGCGGACGCGGCCGTCGCCGAAGGTACAGTCATTCTTGACGGTGAAGAAGATGCGGTTGATGCAGCCGATGCAGCTAATCCGGTCGAGGAAGCTGCCGCCGATGCAACTCCTGAAAATGCAAACCAGCCCATAGATGGCAGGAGACAGTACTGTGTACTCAATATCTCTCTCGGAATGGGGGAGGAGGAGCTGGCAGAGTATGAGGATGGCTTCTATGTCAATGTGACGCTCCCTGAGGCAATCAGCGGGCGTGACTTCCGCCTGTATCATCTGCATGATGACGGAACACTGGAAATTGCGGAGCTCCCTGTAGAATGCTACTCCGCGGGCGAGCCGGATCCGGAAACCGGTAACCAGACCCTGGAGGGATTCTCTTTCGTAACCGACAATTTCAGCGAATTCGTCCTTAGCTATACGGTGGACTTTGAATACTTCGTAAATGGCAGAGTGTATGACTTCAGCCTTCCCGGAGGCGGGAGCATTACGCTCTCTGAACTGGCCGAAATACTGAACCTGATCGAAGGGACAGATTTTGCCTCTGTAGATGAGTTCCTTTCCCAGGTGGAATATGTCAGCTTCTCGGATGAGAGTCTGGTTGAGATCACCCCGACAGAGGGTGACTGGCTGCTCTCGAGCCTCCAGCCGTTTGACTCCGAGGAATCACTGACCATTACTATGAAGAATGGGAACGTGATCACCGTGAAGGTGACGGATGCCAGGAAGCCGGTTCTTTCGAATACATATGGAAGAATCAAGATTGTCAAGGAATGGTATGATGCAGCAGGCAATCGGATCGAAGCACCGACTCTTGATGATACCTATGTGTCGGATTTTATCCTGACGGCTTATGAGTATACTCCTTCGGACATCGTCCGCCTGCACTTTGTGGACAGCTCGGGAAATGAGGATACTACAAAAACCGTTATTGTTCCGACAGGGAATCTCAAGATCACACTTTACAATACTCCTGAGTCTGCAGGCAAAGGCTACCTGTTTTCAGCAAAGCCTTCGGAGTCAAATCCGATCAACAATCCTTATGACAGCATAAACCTTTTGACGGATGTCGCTGTACAGTCTGAACAGATTACCCTCGACGACGGAAGCCAGATCAGCAGATGGGTCATGAACCTGGATCTCAACGACTATGCGGGCGAACTGACGGATGTTTACCTTGGCATTATGCCATCAGACGAAACAACCGGCATCAGCTATTTCACCCAGGGCACTTATCCTGACCGTGCAGTGAACGTCGGATCAGGAACGAAGGCGATGGATATCGCCTACACGGACTCTGGGCGTTGGGCGGGAGATACCTATCGGAATCGTCACATCTGGGATACGATCAAGGGCACCCATAATGAATACACTCTCCAGAATCAGGATCTGGAACTCACATCCCCGGGCGGAAGCGGTACATCGACTGTCGGGAGTTTCTTTGGCTATTCAATTGTGGAAAACAACGCCAGTGCGAATGGGGCGAAGAACTTCACTACAACCATATCCTGGAACAATGGTGCAGATAAGGTTTACAGCAATGGTCTTACGGGCTGGTCACCGGAGCTCTATATTACCTCACCCAACACACAGACCACTGTAGTTGTTAAGAATCGGCTTCGCAGTAATGTTGATGTCCCTGTCGAGAAACACTGGGACTATATGGATCAGAATGACGATGTCTACGACTGGGAAGCAAAGTTTGTCCTTCAGTGGGCGCCTCTGTACGAAGGAGAGGGGACGCCTTCCACAGAGTTTGTAGAGGTTGAGCCGCATCAGTATATCACCATTACGGAAGCTATGATGGATAACTTCGGCAATACCTTCAGTGAGCGCAGCTTTAAGAATCTGCCGCTGTACGGTGAGGATGAGAACGGACCTTTCCGTTACGAATATTCTGTCGAAGAGGAATCTTATACAATAACGAGCCATACTTCAGGAGAGGTCCTGGCGACCTTTAACCGTCATGGAGCGGAAGGTGAAAAATATACAGGAAGTCTCCCGCATTTTGTGCCTTATTATCCGCATGATGCCGGTGAGTTGAGCGCAAACCCGAGCGACTACAGTGTATCGGTAGTCAATGCAGAAGCCAGCAGCGAAGAAAACCCGACCATCAATATCACTGTGAACAAGCTCTGGGAAGACGAAAATGTGATGGAGGATGACACGCATGGCTACCATGCAACCGTTAAGGTCCAGCGTTATGACCAGCAGACTACCCGTAAGATTCAGGACTACGATTCCAGCGCCAGGGTTGAGGTTAAATTCTTTGACGAAAATAATCACTATGTAAAGTCAGAGTATGTTGAGAAAGGTGTCCAGCAGAGACTCCATATTACGTGGAATTCTTATGGACATGATTCTTCCTCCCTGAAGATTTCCAGCAGCCCGAATCTGGTTCAGTTCGAGGAAAACGGTCATCAATGCGGCCAGAATATGGTGATCGACAGCTATTCCGACTGGTTTTATCCCGTGGATCAGATGGAAATCCACATGGACAAGAATGTGTGGAATGAAAACGATCAGTATAACAGAGCGATTGCGGTGAACCCGAAGGCAGGCATTGAGCTTTTGGATGAACAGACAAGCGCAGAGGGTGTGCCGGATACAGTCTATAATAACGATCCGGCGGATGTGTTTACCCTGAGCCTGCTGAATAACCGCTGGTCGACCATTATAACGGGCCTCCCTTTGGTAGAATACACGATAGAGGGCGATACACAGACAATTCATCACTATTCATATTACTTTGTAGAGGATCAGGAGAACACAACCCCTTCCGGATACTCATCCTCTTATGTACGCTATGATACGGTCGGAACAGAACACGAGGTCGAACTCGGTGACAACAAGTATCGCATCAATTATGACGGCGAGCATGTGACCATCATCAACAGGAAAGAAACTCTTCGCGTCCGTAAGGAATGGCGCGGCGTCGCAAAGAATGACTGGGTATTATACCCGGAGACTATCTTTGATCTGTACGGTACGGACGACCAGAATGTGATAAACAATGCGGGAGAAGACGGAACATTGATCAAGGCCGGCATTCATCTGAACAAGACCAACAACTGGGAGTGGATGCCTGAGGATGAGACCGACGGATTTACGCTGCCATCGTACAAATACTACTATGTCAAAGAGCGCACTGACCTGATGGCGGCCAACGCAGAACTCGGTACGCCTGCATGGGATAATAAGTATGAAATATGGATGTACTACAACGAAAACGGAGTAGGGCGTCCCGAGGATCCTAAGAAGGCGGCTACCGGATCGAATGGAACGATTACAATCCTGAACGCACTGCATCCAGAGAATTATTTGCAGATTGACCTTAAGAAAAAGTGGATGGAGTGGGGATCTCCTACCTCCTGGGATACGACAACCGGCGTGTACAAACGGCTGCATGACCTGGTTATGGGCTTTGTTGTTTACCGCCGTGTATGGGATCAGCCCATAGAAGCAACTTCCCAGTATCCCAGCGCTCATATCATTTCTCCTGGTCCTATGGGCTGGTCAGATTATGGCAATGAGATTCTGGTCGGCTATGACAGCAACGGACAAAGAGTGCTTGATGATGGCGGCAACACCTTCGAACTGATCAACGGAGACGGCGGCAACTGGCACTGGACCATCAAAAACCAGGATGATCACGGCAACACAGCCAGCGACCAGATCGGCCTGACCAGCGAGGGCTGGTACACGAAGCCGGATGGTGAAGTCGTATGGGCATACTATGAGTATACGGTTCGCGAAACCGGGATCTGGAAGAATCTGAAAAAAGATCCTGTGGATGATCCTGAGATTTCATGGTTCTCGAATTCGGTTCCGATTTGTGCCTGGTATAAAAGCAGCGCACAGCACAATATTACGGAGTTTAACCGTGATATCGGCCAGGATCAGGACCGTCTTATGAATGGTCAGGCATTTGACATGTGGGTTGAGAAGGACTGGGTCGATGGCGCATGGGATGCCCGTGAAGTCTATGTAAAAATCTATCGCAGGCTTCAGGATGGCAGTAAACTTGAAGACTTTACAGCTGCTATTGCTCAGGATATATCTATCGGCAGTCTTACCGGCTTTGTAAGCAGCGGCGATGAGAATATGATCGATCTTAATAACAAATGGATTGTATTTACGCCGAGCAGATCAAGGCTTTACATCGACAAAGTTCTCAGGACTCACATGAATGCCGCAGGAACGAATCCTTATGACTACTGGCTCGTTGAAGTGGGCTATAAGGACAAGCACGGCAATGTGCATATGTACAGCGGCGACGGCACTGACCAGAGAAGCGTTACAGACAATGATCTTCTGAAGATGAACCCTGTCTATTATGCATGGGACAGCACTAACGGAAACTGGACGAGCCAGGCGAACCTTACCAGTCAGAATAATCCTAATGTTGGCATCGTCATCGGAGAGAAGGGAACCAATCAGCTGAAAATCACAAATACCCCGGTGCGCGATTTTGCCGTAATCAAGAAATGGCAGAATGCACTCGGAGAAGATCTTCCAGACAGTCAAACACCGGCCAGTCTGGATATCAAAATCAAACAGGTCCGCACAGCGCGTATCGGCCTAGATGATACTGTTGTTAAAGAAAGCTATGTGAATTTCGGCGGCAGTGATACGCTGAAGATTACAAAGGATAACAGCAGCAACCGCGTGGTGCTGAAGGCAGAGACCCATCCAGGAAACAGTGACGATTCACAGCGTTATGCTGCAACGGTATCGAATGATGATAGTATCGGAAAGTGGGCATTATACATCAGCGGTCTTGAAGAGAAGTACTACGATGAGGCTGGCAATCTGTGGATCTGCACCTATAAGGTTGAGGAACAAACGACCGGAATTCCGGATGACTTCGTGACGGAAGTCAGCTATGACGGCATCATTGACCGCGACAACCGCAACATTACCATCAGCAACGTCAAAATGGAAGGCGGTATGCTCAAGGTTATCAAACAGATCGCGGAAGGCTCTGATTATGATACAGAGGATCCGTTTACGCTGACTGTTACCCTGAAGCCTCCTCTGAAGTCCGGGGCGGCAGGAGAGCAGGGTGAAAGGGAGAACGTCTTTGATCTGGGATCTCCAGAGCACCCGACTCATCAGGTTTCTGACTATATTGAAATCGATGAAGAAGATACGATCCTTTTGGGAACACCGGTGACAACGATTGCAGATGACAATACTGTGACCATCACCATGAAGCTTGCAGGCCGCGGCAGCTTTACCATCCGCGATATTAAACCGGGGACAACCTACGAGGTTGCTGAGGATGTGTCTTATGCACCCGGCTGGCGGCAGCAGGGAGAGGTCGGTTATTCCAACTCTGAAAAGACCATCGACAGGCGCCAGATGGATTCGGCGACGGTCACAAATGAAGAGGTTGATACGTCACTGTCCATTAAAAAGGTATTTGATGGTGATTTGGCAGAATCCCTGACTCCTGAACAGAAGCAGAGGGTTACCTTTACAGTGACCGGTCCGCATAACTTTGAAGAAACCTTTACCTATGGTGTGGACGTGGATGAAAACCATGTCTGGAACGATGGTGTGCACAGAGGTCCGTACAGCTGGAACAACGGTGTGCTGACGATCGACAAGATTGCTGCCGGCACATACACAATCAAAGAGGAGCATCACGATCCGGCGACGATATTTGGCGAGCCTTCAGCGTCCTACAAGCATACCTGGAGTTATCAGGTGAATGACGGTGCAGCGATTACCGATCCGAACCCGGATGAAGCCATTGCAGTTGTTCAGGAGGCCCAGCAGACGAGTGTGCTGATTACTAACACCTATGAAGAACTGAAGCAGGGCGCTCTGAAGATCAAAAAAATCGTTAAGGTGAACGGAAAAGATGCCACAGCGGATCAGTATTCTTTAGTCGACGGGGAATACACTTTCGCCATTACCGGTCCGACTGCTGCCGAGGCTGAAGATCAGGTGACAAAGTATGTAAAGATACTGGTCGAGGATAGCAAGATGACAAGCTATAAGGTGTCGGATACCGATACCGCAGCAGCCTGGGCAGAGGCTGCAGTAGTGCCCGTGACCGATGCGGACGATCCGTGGGCAGTGGTAGACGAACTTGATGAAGGAGACTATATTATTACGGAAGCGGCGACGGAGGGCTTCACGGTCAGTTCCATCACAGGAGGCAAGATGGTCTCCGGCCAAAATGACGCCAACACGGCAGCCCGCACGATTACCGTCCATGTGACATCCGGTGATACTGTCGCAGCGGATCCGGAGGCGAAAGCCGAATATACGAATAACCGGAGTCTGATCGATATATCAGTAATCAAGATCGATGAAACCACAAGAAACGAAGCAGAGCCTACTAAACTCGAAAATGCAGGATTTAAACTCTGGCGGCTGACGATTCCGGAAGGCGGTTCTGAAGGCAGATATACTGTTTATCCGGATACAGATAATTGCGAGAAGTCCACTGATAAAGACGGGTTCCTTAAGTTTGAAGGACTTCCTGCAGGCAAATATATGCTCGAAGAGACGACCCCTCCGCCGGGGTACGTGAAATATCAGGAGATGAAGATCTACTTCGAGGTTAAGGCGGACGGCACGACAATCTGGACAGATGAAAGCGGCACAGTGATTACATCACAGAGTAAAGTGTCCTATGTACCTGCGGACAAAACGTTCACAGTCGGCAATACTCCCGGTGTGGAACTTCCCTCCACCGGTGGGCCAGGAACACAATGGCTGCATATGATCGGTTTCCTGCTGATGCTGATGGCAGGAGCAGGATTTATGGCAATACAGAGTAATGACAGAAGGAAAGGAGCGTGGTAATTATCGAATATATGATACGACGGACAGGAGCCGTAACAAAAATGGCGGGAATCCGCCGCAATAACATGAATGATTAGATAAGAATAAATGAAGGCCCGGAATGCGCTGCAGAAGTGATGCGCATTTCCGGGTTTTCATTTTTGGCACGAATAGTGCAGGGGCAGGCCTGCAGCTGTCCGGCTCCTGCCTGAATGTTCTCGTATATTCGACAGTATATGCATAACAGTCGAAAAAGACCCTTTGTTATAATACTCTTTAGGTCTGTGGCAATATTCTTTGTGTCCCGGACTTTTGAATTAAACTGCATATTCTTATTGTCATCAATGCTGAAACTCTTTGATTTTAAGGATGTTTCAGTATTGTTTTTGTTATATCACGGCAAAATGCAGAGCTTGCCAAAAGTGACAATTTCAAGGGACATAAGAGAAGGCTGGAACCAGTTGAACGAAAAGATGTTCAAATTCGGCAAACAGTGGATGGGAATGGCCGGAGCCGCAGAAGACTGGCCTGCCGGAATGGAACTGAAGGTGAATATCCACAGAAGAGCAGGAACAGACGGACAGGAGGATACAGCCTTTAAGACGGAACAGATTCTCACAGCCGATACGGGCAGCGTAACGATAATGGGCCGGACATATCAGGTCGCTGTTAATAAGGACAGCGACAGGATCTACTGGTTTGAGATCCGGGAACTTGAGAACAAGCCGGGTGCCGGAGCGAAGGAGTGGGTCTATTACGTGACAGAGGATACGATTCCTTCCGGATATAAAGATGCCATAACCATCATGAATCGCTCTTCAGGAACAGCCGGAGGCTATGTATCTGATCTGACAAACAATGAAATTCATAATGAGGGATATGTCATCAACTATCCTATAGACGGCGTAGAACTTCCTTCCGCCGGCGGCTATGGCACGGGAATCTTCACGATTCTGGGCATGATCCTGGCCGCGGGAGCAGGTCTCGTGCTGCTGGCAGGACAGACAGGCTCCGTGACAAATACGTCGAAATTACGCCGTTGATAACACGAATGATAAGAAAAATATAAGTGAAGGCCCGGAGGTGCATCGCTGTCGTGCTGCGTACCTCCGGGTTTTCGTTTGCACTTTGCACAGAGAAAGCCGGTGCTGAGACGTTTACGAATGTATTTTGTGCATCAAGTGATTGAATCTGTGAGTCTTCGGTTGATATAATATAGAATAGATTGAAAACAATGATTATTGCGTCACGATTCTGGCGATATTCCAAAAGCTTTCAGAGCCTGCTTTTTACATCGGGGGAGACAGAAATAATGAACAGCAGTTTGAACCGGCGTATTCAGGATATATTAACCGCTAAGCATAGAAGGAAGATATGGTACAGAATTGTAGCTGTCCTTGCGGCGTTTGTCATGCTGATCACCTCACTGGAGCTCAGCAGTCCGGCAGACGCTGCCACGGAAGATAATTCGCCGGTAATTGCAGTAGAATCTGCCGGTGATATTCAGCCTGAACTCCCTGAAGATGATCAGGGGATGAATGAAGTACTCCCGGTAGACGACGCTGAAGAAGCCGGATCAGAGGCAGAAGC
>CADBPC010000220.1 GCA_902796425.1 uncultured Lachnospiraceae bacterium | reverse complement strand
TGTGCTGGCGTCCCCCTCCCCGGGGAGGGGGAGCAACACTTTCCTTCTTCTTTGCTCCTCTGCAAACTATGCTACCACATAGGGGTACAGTTACCTCTCCCGGTACTACTTCTACAGTTGCGACAGTTTCCTGTGCTGTGCCGCCCCCTGTGGTTTCCGCAGCTGTCGGTGCCGCTGCCGGTATCTGTTCCTGCACAGTTTCCTGTACCTGTTCTGCCTGAACCGGAGCCGCATTTTCTGCATAAACCACAAGCGGTGCAACATTGCTCGTTATATTCGTTACGAGCATGGTGCTGACCGCAAGGCTTGCGATAAAGCGTCTGAATCGATTAGTTCTCATAGTTGTCCCCTCATTTCCCTGATGATGAGTAAAATAAACGCCAAAAAGGAGCATATGCCCCTGAATGATCAAAACATGTGATTTAAATGATGCTTAAACGTTATCGTATATTAAAACATCCACACAGCTGCTGGCTTATCTATTCATTTTTCAGCTGTGATTAGGTGATTTCCCGGGATTGCCGGATACGCTGACGGCAGGCTGACACATACCGCCCGCAGAAAATCTGGGAATCAGGAAGATCCCCGGATGTGAATGTTTTCCCCCACTATCTTTCCCCCCTTACCATGATGAACTAAATGCGGCCTTGCCAATGTCTCCCCAGACCATTGGCTGCTGCGCATTCACAATCGATGCCTGCAAAAGCTGTCAACGAAAGCTGTCGTGCATGATATTTCGAAATTATTACAATTATATTAACACCACTGTAATGGTGCCTGCAATATATAATTTCCTTAATTTCTTTAATTGCTAAAATTATATCAAGACTAATATCATCAAATCAATCATTAATTGCCCTGTTTTATACAAATATTGCCTCAAATTATGATTAACCAATTCAGGCAATGATATTTGCGCTGCTGGCGGCAGTGGTTTTTATTAACTCACCCAGTCAATTTTGTGAGCAATTACAGACACTGCCGCCCAATTTTTCTTATATACCCTTCAGCATTTCATCCACATAGCTTTCCAGATACGGGATTCTTTTCGCAGTAAGTCCGTCCTCAATCAGCAGTTCTACAATTTCAGAGGCGATTGACTCTGTCAGCGATACGATCCTGTCCTTATAATTCAGCCTGTGCGGATGATACGGAGTCCCGTCCCAGGCTTCCGCGCTGCATTCTGTTTTTGCCAGATCCTCAAGCTTCCCGGAAAGCTCACCCGCCGCGTCCAGTTCAGTCAGCGCGCGATAAGTCCACTTATAGTACGGCGGGTACTCTCTTTTCAGCAGGAAAAAAAGCTCCATTGCAGCCTGGAGTCCTCTCGTTCTGCAGATCTGCGCCGCCACGAGATCCCCTCTTGTCATACAGCGCGCATAATTGACCTGAAGAGACGATGCATATTCATGGAGCTGTTCCGCGATCCGCATCCTCCATACCCTCTCCGGATAATAGTCTGTCAGCAGCTTTCTGAACGCGCTGAACTGCCCGAGTTCATCCTTAAAGACGCAGCCGTTGACTGCTGTCTTAAGGCAGGTATGGTCCAATGCATACCACTGCTGTTCGGAAATCTGACAATTATCCGTATCACAGTCAATGCGAAGAATGTTGGAATAGAAGTCGTGGATTGTCATTACGCCTCTGCGCTGTCTGAGTCTTTGGGTAAAATATCCGCGCTCCTCGCTGTCAACAAGTTCATCATAGGCTTCGGACAGACTGTGTCCGAACTTCTCCATGTCCTCGTCCGTGATCCAGAGGCAGACACCGGTCCCGAAATCATGATCTCTCGAAATAAGGTCATCGTAGCCAAAGCAGTCCGATCCTTCTCCCGCGATTCCGACCGCAATCCGATCTTCGTATTCGCCGAACCTGTCATGAATGAGAGGTGCCACCTGCTCATCATAAAATCTTCTGTTTTTATCCCAGGTTTTCGATTGTGTCAATGTAAATACCTCCGAAGCTGAAGCCCCTCATTTGAATTCAGAATAATATTCAGAATCTTATCGCACTTCCGGGGTAGCTTCAATATGGCAAATGAAAGCCCGGAGTATTGCATCGCGTAAGCAGCGGCGCATCTCCGGGCCTTCATTTATTCTTATCTTATCATTCGTGTTATTGCGGCGCTTTTAGCCGCTGATGTCACGGAGCGTATCCGTCTTTCTATACTGTCTATTTTTCAATAACACGACACTCCTCTCCTGTCTGATGAGCATGATTCCCGCTCCTGCTACCAGTATCATCAGGAAGCCAATCCGATAGATTGCTTCAGTGCCGGAGCCTCCTGTATTCGGAAGAACCGCGCCGGATTCATTCTCGACCGTATACACGTTTCCGCTTTCCGGGCTGATCATCGTATATTCCACTGTCGTATCGAGTGTTCCGAAACCGTTCTCATCGATATAGAGGTAGTACGGACCTTCTGTCGTGATGTATCCCGCCGGCGTACCGGTTTCCGCAAGCTTATACCACATGCCGGTTGTAAGACCGTCAAAGGTTATCTCGCCCGTCATTTCTGCTGTTGTTTTAACCTGCGCGATCGGCTGTCCGGATTCGTCCTTCATCACATGTCTGTTATCGTCGATCTGCGTAAGTGTAAACTCAGCCCCTGCGAGCGGCACTTCGGTATCCTTGATCACTTTCAGGATTCTGACGGATGCCTTCATGCAAATATTTTTATAGGTATAGACTGTCGTTGTTCCTTCCACGCTGACTTCGGGATCCTCTGTGAATTCGAAATCATCGGATTCCGGAGTCTCCGCAACATTTTTGAAGAAATAGGTCCACTCTTCATCCTGACCGGCGCCGTAAAGCTCTGCTGAGGTCCAGATCTTCGTCCAGCTGCCCTTTTCGAGTGTGAAATCGGCAAACTTCTCTTCTGTCGCCTGTATAGCTGTCGCAGTCACAGGGTCTGTCTTTGAAACGAGCTTAAAGCCGATACCTTTGCTGTTTGCCTTCGAGCTGTCAAACTCTGCATAAATCTGTGTATCCTGTGTCACATTCTGCAGGGCAAATACATGGCCGGAGATTTTCTGAATCCCATTATCATAGGTAATATCCTGATCCGCTGCATGCACTGCCTCAGCACCTGTACTGACAATCGTTGTAATCGGGAAACCTGTGCCGTTCACAGCCATCGAATAGGAAATATCCGTGCCGTATTCTATCTGTCCCTGCCATTTCAGCTGGTAATCCGACTGGTTATTTAATTTTGCAAAAATCGCTATGGTCGGGGGAACAGCCGCCGCTGCGCTCTCTCCTCTTCTCCACAGTTCACCGGTGACCTTAGTCCCGTCCACGCCCAGCTCCTCGAGCTCGGCATCGGTGTACTGCGTAACTCCGTCCAGCTTAAGCCAGATCTTTTCAACTGTGATGTCACCCTGCGGAATCCTGCTGTTCAGGACTTCATGCTCAATGACGTTATTGCCGTCCGGTACAAACTCTGCAGCCTCACCTGCGGGGTATCCGTTTTCATCCAGCGCCTGGATCACCGGCACCAGGACGATTCTGTCCGCGGCATCCTGCTTCGTAAGGGTAAGGAGCCATCTGTATGTGCTGCTCTTCTCATATCCTGCCGGAGGATTTGTTTCTTCAAGGATGTAATGGCCTTCCGTCAGGTTATCAAATGTCAGGGTTCCTTCATCGGTAGTGCCGGTTTTCGGGGTCGACTGCAGTATCTGACCGTCATGCAGGTATTCCCGGATGACCCATCTGTCATCCGCGCTTTTCATTGCCCTGGTCAGGGAAAATTCCGCGCCGCCAAGCAGCTTTCCGGAATTGCTCTTTTTGATCACCTTGAGCGTGATCGGCCTGACATAGCCGTTCACAAAGCTGAAGAACTTAGTCTGTGTATCCGGCACGCTGTAGGATGCATCCGTATAGCGATACTTTTTCAGCTCATAGCTGCCTGTTCCTGTGCCGTTGTCATTTAAAACTTCCTGGACTCTTCCGATAAAGTAATAAACCTTGCCGTCATATGTGATGCCGTCATTTACGAAGCCTCCTTCCGACTTCACTTCGTCCGACGCCTCGTCCCAACGGATATTGTCCGCATTGACAGCGTCATTCGGAACGACCTCCCGCACAATATACTTATACTCGAACCCGGCCTGCGATGCCTGAATCTGTATGTTGCCGAAGTTGACATTGCCGTCCTCCGTAACGCCGGTGATCAGGGATGTATGCGTCGTAAGGTCCGCAGGCAGTTCAATGCCGGCCGGAGCCGCACTGCTGCGAGTCAATCTCGGAGAAGCCACCGTGCCAGCACCGCCTGCGCTGCCGCCTGCCGGCATGATCGCCGGGACAAAGCCGTTGGTATAAGCTGTGTTGTCAAATCCGATTAGTTCAAACTGGAACTGATCTCTCATAAGCCTGGAACCGTCTTCCGAATGATAGGACTTATGTGCCGAAAAATCGGTAGTGGAAACAAGGTTGTAGTGGATATACAGGTTGGACTCACTGCCGCCCCGCTCCAGATAGAACATCTCGAACTTATGATAAGTCCCGGATTTAAAGGTATTGCCGTCCCACTCGTAAAGGCCTGCTCTTCCGGCCGCCGTATAGATGTCCTTCAGCGTGCTCGTCCATACGTAGGAGCCCGGATGGTTCGGATCAGCAGTTCCCTTCACAGTTACAATACCTGTTGCGAAATTGATATCGATTTCCGTACGGTTATGAATTCCTCCGCCGTCACCGACAAGAATTCCATCGAGATACAGCCAGGTATCATCGTCTCCCGAGAACTCAAACTGCATATCCTTATATACGCCGTTGGGATTGAGCACCTGTCCGTTTGCCGGCATGGAGAAGTTTGTAGTCATATGCATGCCATGCCAGTTGACACGGTCTCCGAACGGCCAGAAGCCTCTCTCGGGGCTGTCAGCTGCGATACTGTCATCAAACTGTCTTAATACAAATCCGCCGTTGCTATAGGTTGCCGAATAATATCTGCTGTCATAGGTGTAATAACCTTCGGAATCAACGTAAAGCAGGTTGTCGACATTGCCGTATTTCTGTTTTCCGGAGTGGCCCGAATCATCGAAAAGATACGACAGGGATGATCCGTCGGTTCCTTTGACAGAGCTGTTTGTAAGCTGCGGATATCCTTCCGCATTTAAAGTCCCCTGTACGAGCCCCGTGGTCGGATCGGCAGTTCCCGTCCAGCTGTTGATGGAGGAATATTCATCATGGTTATTCGTCCAGTCGGTATGGGAGCCTTTTCTTCCATAGTCGACTACCGTACCCGCTGCGCCGGGATAGAATTTGAAAACATGACCGCTGTTGATTCCCTGGTTATTGCCGTTGCCTCTAAGATGGCCGTTCTGAACATACCACTGGCTTTCCTTTCTCGTGGTATCCTGAGACATCGGCGGATCGTTATTGTTTATAAAACTCCCATTGTAGTTATAATCCTGGAAGGACCATTCGCTTCCCTTATATCCGGGCCATCCGTTCATTCTGGTCGCATTGCGAAGGCTGTCCGAGATCCAGTAATCGAACAGATCAATGGTTGTCCCGGAAGGATTCGCAATCGTCTGGACGATCTGGCCGCCCTGGCCGTCAGGGATCAGGACCGCATCCGCATCATCCGTGACGCAGACAAGATATTTGACGCCGCTGTTCATTGTTATTGTCAGCACTTCTTCACTGGAGAATGGCTGGAGAGAAATCAGCACCCATTCGCCGGCGCTGAACTCTTTTGCAAGACATTCGCCAAACTCATTGGCAGTAATGCCTTCGCGATAAACCGGCTGAAGGTCATTTTTTGCCAGGAGTCCTGCATTTGTCGTATCTTCTTCTGTTTTCCCGATCCAGACAAGCTCCGGATTGCTGAACTCAATCTTTGCCACATTTGCAATAAACTTATCTGTGTCATCGTCAAGATGCAGCTTTCCGGCAAGTTCCCTTAAGCTGATGGCGTCTCCGCCCCCGATGCTGAACGCATATCCGTCATATGAGAAGTCCACGGTATACACCACGGAATAGACAGAGAACCCGTCCGTCACAAACTGGACGCCTTCGGCTTCGCTGTTTTCGGCCTTTTCTTTGAGCTCCATCAGCTCGGTGCCCTTCTCGGCAAAGTGGACGACCTGAGAATCCGGCTGTGTCGGTACCGGAATATCCAGAATTCTGATATTGACGGTAACCTGCGCAGCAGGCTCAATCTTCTGATCCTCCGCCCAGATTTCAATATCGAAAATACGGGCGTGCTGCCCGATCGCAGCGTCCCTGCTGATATCGTTCGCGGTATCCTCACCGGCCTTCGCAATAGACTCCTGATAATATTCTTCGTACCTTTCGTTCTCAGCCAGGATCTCCCTGACCTCGAGCCTTGCCCCGTCCGGGATCTGAGCGTCACTCCCATAAGTAACCGTGATTTCCCAGCTGTCGCTCTCGGCCTTCATCACGCTCTTCTTAATCTGTTCGCCTGTGACACGAACCGTGAAAACATCACCGTTCTTCATCGTCACTGTCAGCAGCTCTTCGCTTTCGAACGGAAGCAGGCAGGTCAATGCCCAGTCTCCGGCCGCGACAGTGCGGTTATTGATCTCCTCAATCTGTTCTTCCGTCATCTCTGCCGGATACTGAACCTCCAGCTCACGGCTTTCAATGATCTGTCTGACCGTGGTGTCTTCTTTCACCCTGCTGACATCAACCAGCTCAGGACTGCTGAATTCCACGTTTTCAACGGCAGCCGTGAATTCTATTATTTCTTCGTCGCCTGTCGCAATTCCCAGCACTTCTGCCAGTTCAGCGAAGCTGACAAAGCCGCTTTCGGGGAGTTTGAACTCATAGATCTTCCCGTTCGCTTCCCAGTGGAAATCTGCAGTATAGCTCAGACCAAACTGTCCGAAGCTGCCTGTTACAAATGAGAATCCGGATATTGTCTGATCTCCGTTTTCCTGTACAGCGTCAAAAGAATCCTCTGCCGTATGGCATTCCAGCGAAAGCTCCGTGATTTCCTGAACGCCGTCCATGTCAGTCAGCTGATACAGATGGAAGTCGCGGCCGGTGATCATTTCAGGAAGTGTAACGGTTACACTAAAGCCCTCCGTGTACTCTTCCAGTTCTTCATCGCTCATCGCAAGGGAAATACTGAACACCGTGTATTCTTCGATCTCGTCGTGTTCGTCGATGATGTCATCAGTTTCTGTTTCCGGATCACCGGCAAGGAGATTTTCCCTGTATGCTTTGACGTCGGCTGCTGCAAGCTCCGCCACGTCCCCTTCCTCAACATATGCATCGCCTGTTAAATCCTCAGGCAGGAGGGAGCCGTCCGCCGGCATAACCGTTGCAATCGGAAGCTCGACCTCCGGGATACCTGCAACCGCCTCTTCCGCGCAGCGAAGAGTGAGCGAAACGATATTTTCAATTCCATCAATAAAGTCATCCCGGAAGATGATTTCCTTCTCTTCGCCGGGCTGCAGGATGTCACCAGCTGTAACCTCGAATTCAATTACACCGTCAACATACTGGTGTTCAAGAATGTTGGCTTCCACTTCGTAGTCAAGTAATGTGATTTCGACCTCTCCGAATTCGGAGACCGCTTCCACAAGGCTTTCGGGAAGCGTATATGTAACCGCACCATAAGACGTGATTGTAGTTACGCTGCTCTGCTGCTCTTCATATGTATCTTCAACAGTTTCTTCATACTGTACAAGCGCATCCGGAAGAATAGAATACTGCAGTGTGAAGCGGAGAGTCTCATCCTGACGTACCTGGGTGACTCCGTCTACAGATTCTGCCTTTTCCCAGTCGGACCAGGTTAGGATATTACCTTCCTCATCCTTCTCAACGGGCAGGCTGGTTTCCAGCTCCACACTGCTAATCCATCCAGAGAGATCCGCGGCATCCTCTGAGATAACAAGTTCGATTACTTCATCGATTTCTGTATTCCGTTCCTGATCGCCTGCAGGAACCATATCCTGCTGAACTGCTTCCTGTTCTTCTCCGATTATCTTTCTCTGTACTTCTTCAAGTACTTCATCTTGTTCTGCTGCGATTATTTCTTCCTGTGCATCTGCGAAAACTTCTTCCTGTGCTGCTCCGAACTCTGCTCCCTGTTCTTCTGCGAGTTCTTCTTCCTGTACTTCTCTAAATATATCTCTCTGCGTATCCTCGAGTTCTTCTACGGGAGCTTCTCCCTGTGCTTCTCTGAGTTCTTCTTCGTATGCTTCTCCTTGTGTTTCTTCCTGAGCAATATAGCTGTCTTCCGGTTCCTCCACAGCAATGCAGCTGTCTTCCTGTTCTGCAAAAGCAATGGTCTGAAGAAGATCCGTTTCGCCGGAGGTTTCCGTGAGGATGTCCTCGACATACTGTTCTTCAATAACCGGCGAGTTATCATCAGTAACCGCGGCCGCCGGATAACTCATCTCAAAAGAGATGAAAACAACAACGAATGCAGCCATCAAAGCCACAATTCTTTTCCATACCCTTCTTCTACGGTATGCAATCAGCTTATCCCTGATTGTACGGCCAAGATTAGTATTATTCATTCGTCAGCCCTCTTATATAATCAGCAGCAGATAACGCTGCGCGTCAGAAAATCATATTTATCTCAACCTAATTCTATCATCCATATCATCAGCGTTTCAATCATAAACACGATCAATTTATATTTTTGATATACTTTTTATTATTATTCTGACGTGATGAGTACCTCGTGACGTCCAAGCCCGACTCTGCAGAAAAATGAAAGCCCGGAGAATGCGCCGCAATACCGCGATGCACCTCCGGGCCTTCATTTATTCTTATCTTATCATTCGTGTTATTTCAGCGGGCTTTCCGCTGTTTTATCTTTACGGAGCCTGTCCGACATATTTTTATTCGATATTTACCACACTCCTCTCATACTGTCTGATTTTAATATCATCAATCCTGCTCCTGCCATCAGCGTCAGCAGGAAACCGATCAGATATAACGCATTTGTTCCGGGGCCGCCGGTATTAGGCAGCGCCACACCTGGTTCGTTTTCAACAGTGAATTCATTTCCTGAATCAGGACTAATCAGGGCATGTGGAACCGTAAGATCCAAAGCACCCGTTCCATCATTGCCAATCGTGATATAGTAAGCTACTTCTCTCTTCACATAGCCATCAGGAACATGTGTTTCTTCCAATTTATAGCGTCCCTTGGTCAATCCGGTAAATTCGAGTTCTCCTGTCTGTGCATCTACCGTTTTCTCCTCATAATAAGAATCTTCTTGTGTTGTAATGTGTCCTTCCTCATCCACTTTTGTCAGGGAGAAAATTGCCCCGGGAACCGGTTCTGTGGTTCCTTTCTTGACCTTTATGACCTTCAGTCTGGTATCTACAATATTGTTCACAAAAGTCAAGGAAGCAGCAGTGGTACCTGTCATCCCCGCTCTCACTTCAATTTCGGCTGAATACAGCTGTGTCTGTGTTCCATTGATACTGCTGATCTCACTTCCATTTGCGGGTTTGAGTTCCTCAACCGTATATATACCCGGTTCAAGTTCGTCTATTTCTTCTGTAGCTGCCACCCCGTTCGTCACAGTCAGTTCTACAGTCCGCTTGGTAAATGAAGCATCACCGTTTTTCGTAATCTCAAAGGTGTATGTTCCATCTACCGGAGATGCCTTCGCATGATCTGTCACCGGAGCAGCATTCACTGTCACATCTTTCGTGATCTTCAACGAACCTGTCTGCTTGTTCGTTACGCTCAGATTGCTTCCACTATTTAGATCACTTCCAACAAGCAACTGCTTGCCGTTATCCAGATCAATCGAGCAGCTGGTACCTTCACTTACGCCGGTTTCATGGACAGAAGCAACATAGTAATAATACGGATTGCCCTCATCATCACATTGAGGAAGATTTTTAAGGGTAGTACTGTCCTGCCAGTTATTCCCGCTATCGAGCGTAAC
>CADBPC010000219.1 GCA_902796425.1 uncultured Lachnospiraceae bacterium | reverse complement strand
TGCTATGCAGGTTGCTGGGACAGCGCGGATACACCGATTGCAAAGCGTGCTGCTGAGCGAGTGTTAACGCTGCCGATGTATGCAGATTTGACGTCTGAAGACGTGGGCAGTATTTGCGATTTGATTATCGCTTTGCATTCCTAACTCTCCGGTCTCGCTAGATTGAGGGGAACATGTCCAAAGAGACTCTGATCCTCTTGGGAGGGTCGCACTATTTGCTTCCAGTAATAGAGGCAGCCCATGAACACGACCTGCATGTTGTGACCATGGACTATCTCCCAAATAATGTGGCTCATCGCTATTCGGATGAGTATAGAAATGTTAGTGTTACGGATCACGAAGCAGTGCTCAAAGCTGCTAAAGAGCTAAATGCAAATGGGATCATGTCTTTTGCTTGCGATCCGGGGGTGGTCTCCGCAGCATATGTAGCACAGAAGATGGCGCTGCCGTTTCAGTGCTCTTATGAAGCTGCGTGCACTCTGCAAGACAAAGGGATGTTCAGGGCATTCTTGAGCGAACACGGTTTTGCATCTCCAAAGTCGCGGCGATACACGGACGCTAAAGCAGCCGTTGCTGATGCCGATAACCTTCCGTGGCCTGTTATAGTAAAACCTGTTGACTCTGCAGGCAGTAAAGGAGTTACGAAGCTTGATGGCCCTGAGGGGCTAGGGAGGGCAATAGACCTCGCGCTCAACTATTCGCAGTGCGGAGCGTTCATAGTTGAGCAATTCTTAACGTTTACGGGATTCCATTCCAGTGCAGATGCGTTCACCGTTGATGGAAATCTCGCCTTTTGCACTTATTCTGATCAGCTTTTCGATAAGGATGCAGATAATCCGTATACACCTGTCCTCATCATTTGGCCCTCTACCATGGACGCTCGTCATCAGAGTGAACTAACCTCAGAGACGCAGCGGCTGATGCGGTTGCTGGGCATGCGCAACGGTATATACAATATCGAAACCTGTGTCGCGACGGACGGAACGCCTTACCTTATGGAAGTCTCGCCAAGAGGTGGGGGCTGCAAGATCGCTGAGCTTCAACGGCTGGCATATGGGATTGATTTGATTGATGCCGAGGTTCGGAGTGCCGTCGGTATCCCGATCGAACCTATTAAGACTCGAGAATGTGATGGTTTCTGGTGCGAAATGGTAGTGCACGCTGAGCCGGGAAGAAGCGGCCTGCTCAAATCTGTGACTATCGACCCAGTGGTACGTGAGAAACACTTGGTGGTTGAGGACATTACAGCTCTTCCAGGGGATATGGTTGAACCCTTTACGGGGGCGAACATGGCGCTCGGAGACTTGTTTCTCAGATTTGAGACTCGTGAGGAACTGAACGATATTGTTTCTCACGCTTCCGAGTGGCTGCGCATCGACCTTGCATAGAACAGAAGCGTACTGAGGGTATCTGGGTAAGCACGATGGAACGTAATCAGCTAACTAAGGCACAGCGTTGGGCGATAGCTAATAGGCTGGCTTGTGATCGTTTGCCTGCAATCAATGAGATGCTTGAGCCCGTGAAGCCACGTGATGGCTTCTATGTGCGTTATGGAAAACGTGGAATCGACATTCTTGTTGCGGGGACCGCGCTTGCCGTCTCTGCACCGTTGAACTTGGCACTTGCCGTGGCGACGTTCCTCGATGTCGGCAGGCCGATTATCTTTAGACAGGAGCGCACTGGAAAGAACGGAAAATCCTTTACGATTGTAAAGTTCCGGAACATGCGTAATGCAACTGATGAGCGTGGTGAGCTTCTGCCTGCTGCGCAAAGGGTGACCAAGTTTGGTGCTTTTGTCAGGAGGACATCACTGGACGAGTTTCTCAACTTCTGGAGCGTGCTCAAAGGCGACATGAGCATCATTGGGCCAAGACCATTAGTGCCCGAGTACCTTGGAAGGTACAACGCTCGACACCGGGCCCGCCTAGCCGTTAGGCCTGGGTTAGAGTGTCCTCCGAGACAACCCCTTGACCACGTGTGGACATGGCAGGACCAGTTTGAGAATGACGTATGGTATGTGGAGCATGTTAGTCTAGCGACTGATGTAATGATGTTCGTAAATCTAATAAGGTTTGCACTGGACAGGAAAAGCGCAGAGGCTCGTTCGAGGGTCAGCCAACGGGGTATCTTTATGGGTTACTCACTTGACGGAACTGCGATTAATCTCGAACAAGTCCCGCAAGAGTATGTGGATGATGCTTGCAATGAATAGACGAACACTACTGATGCTCGGAGGATCTGAGTCCCAGATTGTTGCAATCGACCGCGCGCGAGAGCTAGGTTACAGGACGGTCCTGTGCGACTACTTGCGTGACAATCCAGGCCAGATGCACTCCGATGCGTTCTATTGTGTAAGTACAACGGACAAAGACGCTGTGATTGAGATTGCAAAACAAGAGCGTGTCAATGGCGTTGTTGCATACGGGTCGGATCCAGCGGCCCCGACTGCTGCGTATGTGGCGGAGGAGCTCGGTCTGCCTGGGATTCCTTATAATACCGCGCGTGATTTCTGTGAGAAGCAGCGTTTCAAGGCCTTTCTTGAGCGCAACGGTTTCAACGTTCCTAAACATATTGCTATTGGTACCGACGACGCAAGCACAGAGAGTATCATTGATGCCCTACGAACGGAATCTCTTAGTCTGCCTTTGATAATCAAACCATCGGACTCTTCAGGCAGCAAAGGCGTTTCAGTGATAGAGACGGTCGAGGGGCTGTCCAACGCAATCTCAAAAGCGAGGGCGTTTTCCAGAAACGGAATCTTGGAGGTCGAAGAGTTCATTAGGGCGGATCATGAGGGCGTCATCGAAGGTGAGCTGTTCGTATACGACGGCGAAGTGGTTTCTTGGGGCCTGATGAGATGCTTGCGTGATGGAATGACAAACCCTCTCCTTCCTGCAGGTTATCGCCATCCTCTTGATCTGCCCGATTACCGATTCGAGATGGTCAAGCAAACTATCGCTCATTTGGTGGAAGCTGGCGGGATACGTTTTGGGGCAATTAACGTTGAGATGCTGATAGATGTAAACGACAATCTCTTCATTATTGATGCAGGTCCGAGAAATGGCGGCAACATGCTGCCCGCATTCTTCTCGCGGATTAGCGGCGATGACCTTGTTGAAGGCACACTTCGCTGTGCAATGGGTGATCCATGGGAGCACGGGACGTATAGTGGAAGAAGCAAGTTTGGATGGTACATGCACGTCCTTCATTCTCGATCCTATGGAGCGCTTAAGGGCGTCGAATACTCAGATACTGCCTTCGGCGCAATGGAATACGAGAAGGTGTTTGTGCCGAAAGGCTCTATGGTGAGGCCGTTTCGCAATTCGCAGGATATTGTCGGTCTTGCGATGTTTAGGTTTGACAACACTGATGTTCTCGATGGCTTTTTGGCGGATGTTGAGCACCACATTAAGGTGATAGTCGAATAGCATGAGAGCCGCGAGACAAGGGGATGACACTAGGGTGGAACGAAAATGGGAAATAGGCGGCTATCTTGAGCTGGAGCGATTCGGTGGCAGGCTCTTTCACGAGAATGCCCTGCGCCTCAATAGTGGAAGAGGTTGCATAGCCTATCTCATCGAGGCCGAAGGAATACAAAGCGCCCTTTTACCAGATTACATGTGCGATGCTGTTTCGCAAGAGTTTTCTCGTCTCAACGTTGCCGTTGAGACGTATCATGTAAATGAGGTATTTGAGCCTGATTGGCTCTTTTCTGTCAAGCCTGGACAGTGGCTATATCTGAATGACTATTATGGGCAGTTAACCGATGACTGTGTTTGGCATGCAAAAGAAGTGTCAGCGGGTCGCTTGGTAGTGGATGAAACGCAAGGTTTTTTCACTCTGCCACGACCTGGTATAAGAACGCTCTATACCTGCAGAAAGTACTTTGGAGTGCCGGATGGCGGATTCCTGTACACTCCTACCTTGTTGCAGAGAAAACTCGATAGAGATGTATCATGGAAGCGTATGAAGCACGTTTTAGGGCGTTTTGAAGAGGGGTCAGCCCAGTTCCTTCCGATTGCACAAGAGAACAATGACGTCTTCAGCACCCATGGCGCTCGTCAAATGTCCGCACTGACCGAGAATCTCTTGCGTGGAATTGATTATGAGAGTGCCATGCGAAAAAGGACTGAGAATTACGAAGTCCTCGCAGATGCGCTCGACGTTATAAACCCATTAAGCTTGTCAATTCCAAATGGGCCCTTTGCATACCCTCTGCTTGTTGGTGATGGTGCGCAAGCGCGAAAGACTTTAGCAAAGCATGGTGTGTTCGTGCCCATTCTATGGCCGAATGTACCAATGAGCAATAACGCATCGCAAACAGCAAAGCAGCTTGCGATGAACATCCTCCCTCTGCCCATTGATCAGCGTTACGGTGCTGAGGAAATGAATCATATCCTGTCGATGTTGTTTGACGAGGGGATTATCTAATGGATTTGCAAGGTAAGCGAATCGCAATCCTGGGCGGCACGCAGATTAACTGTCAGCTGGTAGAAGCCGCGCGGAATATGGGTATTCACACAACCGTGATTGACTACTATCAGCCTTCTTGGGATAAATCGCCTGCAAAGCTGATTTCAGATGAGAATGCGCTCATAAGTGTGGCGGATATCGACGCCGTTGTGGATTACCTCGACAAGCACCATATTGACGGTGTGATAACTGGCTATACAGATTCTATTCTTGGCTTCTATGCTGATATCTGTGAAGCCGCTGGTCTGCCTTGCTATGGCACGAAGAATCAATTTGCAGTATTCACTGATAAGCATCTGTGGAAAGACGTGTGCCGAGTGCACAAGATACCAACGGCGTTGGAGTATGGGCCAGAGCTGCTTGAACTTCCGGACACACAGATAGACTTTCCCATTTTTGTGAAACCATCTGACGCGAGTGGCGCACGAGGGGCTACGGTTGCGCACAACAAGGAGGAGCTGCTTGCATCGTATGCGCTCGCCAAGAACTATCAAAAAAGAGGAGAGGTGCTCTTCGAGAAGTATCTTGATGGGCCTGAGGTCACAGTCTTTTGGGTCTTTATAGATGGTAAGTATTACGTGAACATGGTGGGCAATCGCCATGTCAAACACAATCAGGAAGGTGTAATTCCCCTGCCCGCCGGATACACCTTCCCCGCATCAGTGATTCCTCGCTATCTTCAAGAAGTGGCGCCCAAGTGGCGTAGGGCCTTCGCTGAGCTTGGCGTGCATGATGGCATGATGTTTATGCAGTGCAGCGTACAGGATGGACTTCCCTACGTCTATGACGTGGGGTTCCGTACTACGGGATCGCTCGAACATCACATTCAAAAGGCAGTCGCGGGCTATAGCACCACTGACATGCTCATCCATTATGCTATAACCGGCAGAATGACGGATGACCCAGACATCGAGAAGCGAATTGAGCAGGGGCTTCACGCGCCTTGTTACAACATTTCTTGGCTGATGCGACCTGGAACCATCGATCATTTCGTGGGGCTTGAAGCACTCGATGGTGACGACTCGCTGATTTGCTATCACAAGGCTCATGTAGAAGGGGAGACTTTGCCTCCCGAAGCACTGGGTCAATTGAGGCAGATTGCTCTGAGAGGCCTCGGTGCGACTAAGCGAGCAGAGGAGATTCCAGACAAGGTTCTGAAACTACAGTCACTGGTCGACGTCGTTGACCCTTCTAGCAATAGTCTCTTGCTTCAAGGGATGGAATCAACTGACTTTGCCGGCAGGATTCTAGGGCTGGAGTAGTGGTATGAGAATCGTCGTATCTGGCGCCGACGGCTTTTTAGGCAGCCATGTACTTGAGCGGCTTCGCCAAGAAGGTGGCCATCGTGTCGTTGGGTTGACCCTGTATCCCGAAATGCTGCGCAGCCGATTTGAAGATTGGGACGAGCTAACGGTGGTTGCCGCTGACCTACGGGTGATGGAAGAGGACTCAGCGCTAAACGATGCTGATATCTATCTTGCATGCGCTTTCCCCAGGGCAACGGGAGCTGAGGGTTTAGCTGAAGGGCTTGACTTTGTATATGGCGCGCTAGGGCTTATGCTAGACAAGGGCTGCAAAGCAGTGGTGAATATATCATCCCAGAGTGTATACGATCCACATCGCACGAGTCCTGCTAAAGAGAGCGACTCGGTGCTGCTAACCAGTACATATGCGGCAACGAAGTATTGCGTGGAGCGTTCAGTAGGGCAGATGTGCCATGACAAGGGTGTTCCTTTCACGAGCGTGCGCATGGCCAGTTTGATAGGGCCAGACTTTAATCAGCGTTTCGTGAACAAGATGGTGTGCTGCGCCATCGAAACTGGCGTCGTCACTGTTATCGACAATGGCAGCCGTTTCGGTTTTTTGGATGTGGAAGACGCGGCCGAGGGCTTGCTGCGGCTCATGCTTTCAAAAGCTGAAGCATGGGATGCCTGCTACAACCTCGGCCAACCTTCCTCGTATACCACAACAGAAGTGGCGAGCGTCGTGGCAATAGCTGTCTCGGAAAGCGTTAGGTCATGTGAGGTCGTCGAATCGACAAGGCATTGTGAGACAGAGATTACACCCATTGATTCATCAGTAGATTCTTCGAGATTTGCAGACGCAATGGGGTGGAGCCCGCTGCTAAGTATCAAAGATAGTGTCTACAAGATTCTTAGCTCGATAAGAGCAAGAGCTGCCACAATGAGTGAACACAATGAGTGAATGATGTGCATTTGTGCGATGTTTGATAAAGCAGTTGGTAATAGACTGTTGGGCTTGTAAAGGAGATGCACAGTGCGTGCATTTACAAGTAAGGTGTGTGAGATAAGCAGCCAAAAGGCATATAGAGAGTCTCTGTCGGTCATCACAAACTACCAGATAAGAAATAAAGATACTGTTGATATCCAGCAGCCAATAGATATCGTCGTACTCTGGGTTAACGGCGATGACCCAGAGTGGATTCGTCTCAGAAATCAATATCTTACAGATATAGAGTTACGCGAATATGCTACTGGGAATTGTCGCTTTCGTGACTGGGGCACTTTGCGCTATTGGTTCCGCGGAATTGAGCGCTTTGCACCTTGGGCAAGAAGCGTTTATTTTGTTACATGGGGACATATTCCCACATGGCTCAATCTAAAGCATCCAAAGCTAAGGGTTGTACGACACGAGGAGTTTATGCCCGCCGAATACCTTCCGACATTCAACTCCAATGCTATTGAACTAAACCTTCACAGAATTGAAGGTCTGTCGGAGACGTTCGTGCTCTTCAATGATGACACGTTTCTCATAAGAGAGACGCATCCAGAAGACTTCTTCATGAATGGTTTACCACGTGATGAAATGGTAGAGATGAGGATAATACCTACTGGCAAGAGAATCATAGATTATACGGTTTTCAATAACATCTCGATAATCAACAGGCATTTCGATAAGCGCAAAGTAGTGCTACGGAAACCGACGAACATGTTCAATGCGGTGTATGGAAAGCATTTAGTTAGAACTCTTTCCTGTATGCTGTCTCCCGTTTTCTTGGGGTTTAGGAATGACCACCTTCCTGCTTCACACCTCAAAAGTGTCTTCAGAAGAGTGTGGGAATCCGAAAGCGCGGTTCTTGACAGAACGTCGCGTAATCGCTTTAGGACCACGAGTGACATAAACCATTGGCTTATGAGATACTGGAACACATGTGAGTCCAGTTTCATTCCCCGGAGTCCTCATTTCGGTTCTACGTTCTCGATGCCTAACGACATAGATAGAGCATGCAGGTACATTACTCACCAATCAGGAAAATGTGTCTGCGTTAACGACAGTATCACCGATATGGATGTCGGCTCGTTGTCACCGCTTATCCTCAAGGCATTCGAAGCTATCCTGCCCGGTACAGGGGAATTCGAACTTGATTATGCTCAAGAAGTTGCTTCATCTCGAGGAGCAATGTTTCATGGAGGTAGCGTCCTTCGGATTGGGGTCTCGGAATGAGAATACTGGTTATAGGACGATCGCTTCCGTGCAAGAATAGCTCTTCTGGCCTCTTTGAGTATGAGCAGGCGGTGGCTCTGCATCAGGTGGGGCAAGATGTCGTGTATGTCTGTTCAGTTAATGATTCTATTCGAACTAATCGATCTATCGGCACCATTGATCAGCAGAAAAATGGCATGCGGTGCATTGTGCGTTCGTTTCCAGTCGGTCATAGACTCAGACGATTATACTATCGTATCAAGACAAATGCTCTTATGAAGATTTTGAAGACCCTCGTTGATGAAGGGTGGGTCCCGGACTTAGTGTATGCGCACTTTCCCGTGCTTACTCTTACGCCAAGCTTCATCAATCTTCTTGGCGAACTTGACATTCCTCTGGTTTGTATGGAGCATTGGTCGCGCGTGCAAGCGCGGGCAATAGACGGACCAACACTTAAGCTTCTTACCCATGCCGTAGAGTCGTCGGCCTCGTTTTGTTGTGTGAGCGAACATTTGCGAGATTCCATCAGCGAGCTGATCGGTGCATCTGAGGATAACCTCAAGGTTTTGCCCAACATGGTAGATGAGGCTCTGTTCAATACTTCTGACAGAGCGATAGCTTGGAGTTACGGTGGAACACCAACTTTTGTTTCTTGCGGGAGATTAGTGAAAAGTAAAAGGGTTGATCATATTATACAGGCACTCGCGATAGCGAATCAAGAAACACCAATGAAGCTTGTAATTGTTGGAGATGGAGACGAACGAGGGCGGCTTGAGCGCCTTGCAAAAAAGCTTGGGATTATGAATGTATGCGAGTTTATTGGTTGGAAATCTGCTGAGGAAGTTGCAGCGGTCTTAAGACGAGCGAGCTGCTATGTCTCTGCAAGCGCTTTTGAGACTTTTTGTGTACCAGTTGTCGAAGCTTGGATGTGTGGGATTCCGTGTCTCGTGCCTTACATGAACCCTTTGAGGCAGTATTTCGATGAGGATAACGGTGTTCTATACTCTGGCGATGATGTAAGAAGTCTCGCTCAATCTATGGTTATGGTTGTAAATAGGGCCTTGAGGAACAATTACGATTCAGAGTCTATCAGCAGGAGAGCGAGAACATTGTTTTCTCGTGAAGTTGTGCTTAACGAACTGATTTCACTATTTGAGGATACTGTTATGACGAATAAGCATCATGGTGTTTCAGGCGGGAAGTCATCTTGAATTAGTTGATGTCATATTTGAGGTTGTTGATATAATTGTCTCTATCATCTCAGCTATCGCTGATGTAAGCGTAGCGATATTTTCATGCTCCCAACCGCAGGAAGACCACTGATTCCATAAAGTGGCGATTGGAGATTACTGTTGAACTATTTTATTGATGAACCAGATATAAGCGACTTCTCTGATTGTAGAAAAGCTAACGCTGGGGGGAAGGCAAGAGAGGATATTGCGAACATCCTTGAGCAGGAAGGTTTTACCCGTATAACAATACCCGTAGACGGTGCACAAAGACATGACACAAGGGGTTTAGTTAAGCTCGCCTCGCAGATTGGTCCACGCAAGCGATGGGAAAAGGCTCTTAAACAGCTGGAAAGAGGCGATAACCTGGTGGTGCAATTCCCGCCGAGAGATCACTCAATCTTCCTCAGGTTCTTATTTGATGACTTGGATAGACGTGGTGTGCGACTAACGCTCCTCATTCATGACTTGGAGCTATTGAGATTGCATAGCCTTGCTGGTGTTTTGGGTCGAAAACGCATCGAAATGGAGGAGCTCTCGCTCTTGTCGCGCTCCCATCGAATTATCGCCCACAATAAGAGGATGGAAGACGCTCTTGTTCAATTTGGGATAAGAAGAGATCGGATTGTCCGTCTCGAGCTTTTTGATTACCTGTCATCGGGCAGCGTCATCGCAAGAGATGTTTGTGACGGTGCGCCAAAGAGCTTTGTCATTGCAGGGAACCTTAGCCAAGAGAAGGCGGGTTACGTGTATGGGCTGCCCACGGGAATCACTTTTCGTCTTTACGGTGCTGGGTTTGTGGATGGCTACGAACGGAATGCCATCGAGTACTGCGGAGTTTTCGCGGCAGATGAAGGGCCAAACATCATCCAAGGTGACTTTGGATTGGTGTGGGATGGGCCGAGCGTTGAGACCTGTGAGGGACCCTACGGAACTTATCTAGCCGTCAATAACCCCCATAAGACATCGCTTTACCTAGCCTCGGGGATGCCAATCGTCATTTGGAGTGGAGCGGCGCTCGCAGACTTTGTCATTAGAAACCATGTAGGTGTTGCCATTTCCAGTCTTAATGATTTGGCAGATGTCGCTAACATGTGTGATGATACGTACCGCACAATGGCCGCAAACGTGCGAGAACTATCGAGAAGCATCAGATGCGGACGCTTTACACGTACAGCGATAGAAAAATGCCTCGAGGAATAGGATGCTTCATTTTTGTTTTGATAAATCGCGGCAACTCGCATACAAAGATCAGTTTCCTCCTGAAGATGAACGAAGGCCGTTTTGAAGAACATAATAGTAGCCACCTTCTTTGGTGGAATGAATTATGGCAGTCGCTTGCAAGCGAGTGCACTAGGAGACGTTCTGCGGTGTTATGACTGTGAAGTGAGCTTCCTGCAGGAGTTTCTAGTCATGCCATTTCTCCTGCGCCATCCGGTGTTGCTTTTGGGACGACTAGAGCGGCTCCTCACATTAAGAAGAAGGAAGAGTTTTTTAAGCCGCTAGACTACACGCCAACGCAACGCAAGATGGAACGGCCGTCTGAAGATAGTGCAACTACAGATTATCAACGAATTCACAACTATCCCAATAGCGACCTAGAACGCTGTCGACCTCTACGTGATGATGGAGGCGTGCGAGGGCCGGAGCACGATGGTCATTGTCTCCCAGTTGAAGCCCAACGAGTGATACCTGACGATAGAGGGCGAGCTCATGGCAGACTCAATTCTGAACAGCATAACCACCGGCGCGAGGTATTTCGACCTAGATGGGCCCAATACGAGGATGTGCAACGTCGAGAGGAAAGGAAGACTGTAGCGGTACTATGCCCAGCCTACCGTCGGTAGCATCTCTAGCTTACTCACGGTACCGCACGCGATGATTGCTGGTGCCGTAAGGAGGCTACTGCTCAGAGATCAAAATGCAAGGAAAGACTATTCATGTGCGAAAACTTATATGATATGAACGATAACGAAGTACGTTATGCCGCAGAGTCCGACATGAATGTGTTGGATTCTATTCTTGACTATACTGCCATAGCTTCGTTTGTAATCTTAACCAATACTGTATACGCACGTCAATGGGCGCTCACAGGGAAATTGAATGTGATATGTATCGCTATGGATGTGCAGATTATAACACTTGGTATCATTCGACTAATTGGAATGCGTAGAGAAGCTCGAATAGCACATCTATGGTCCTTTCTAATAGTTTTTATGGGCTTCATGGCAAGTCTGATAGTTAGTCGTAGTCCAAATGCAGTAATATTACATTTTGCTGCAGTATTCGCAGCACTGTTCTACACTACTTGCATCGAAAACAGAGAATCATTAGTCAGATTCTTAAGACGGTTTGTGAGTTTTGTAACAGTGTTAGCAGCAATATCTATTGTTTTTTGGCTCCTTGGCTCAACGCTCAAGACGATAAAACCAGATTCTTACGTGGAATACTTGTGGGACAAATACGTCCTAACAGCAAATTCGTATCATGGAGTATATTTTGAAACTCAACGCGGGGTTGAATTTAGTTTCTCCGACTGGAGAAATGATGGAGTATTCGTTGAGGCTCCAATGTACAGTTTTATACTTTGTCTTGCACTCGGTACGAATGCACTTTTGCTGCGCGAGAAAGCTTTCAAAAGTATTGTACTTACTATAACCATTTTGACAACGACCTCCACAACTGGCTATGTTGCGATATGCATCGTACTATTTGCTATTATTAGTACAACGCCAGTAAAGGGAAAGACCCTAAATGCACTGCGTCTCGCTTGCATTCCTATCATCATTGTTTCAATGATGATAGCAGTGCAATTTGTTCTTGGAGAAAAGGTTGAAACGGGATCATATAGCGTACGTTCTGACCATTTAGCAACATGTTTCAAACTGTTCTGGGATTCATTTCCTCTCGGAGTAGGCTTTGGTGATTCACAGACTTTTGTGAACGCATACACCTATGCACAAGGCACCTCAGTTGGCACTGCATATCTACTCGCTCAGGGTGGCATATTCTCTGTTGTTCTATATATCTGCCCGTTGCTATATAGTATATATAGAGGTTTAGCTAGGAAAGATTGGTTGTTCATTGCTTTCCAATTATGCTTTGCTTGGGAAGTATTCTGTACGGCAATAGTAAGTACGGCAATGTTTTGGCTGTTCGTGTGGATAACGATGCTTAGATGGCCAGTACTTGTGATGTTAGAACAATAGAACGAATAATACGTTGGTGCAGTTGTGTCTCGAATATGGTATCCAATCTAGTCGATTCCATGCTAATTCCTATCTATTTCTGAATTCACTAAGCATGGTAATAGTGGTATTATTGCAACAATGTCTCGGTATATTTCTTCATCCAAATGGGATAGCCATTAATTGGTATAAAGAGACGCTTGTTCATAAAGGAATCTAAAGTAGTATGTCATCTGTAAAATCAAGTTTTCTTTGGAATGCCTCCTTTCAGCTCCTTCGGATTGCAATCCCCCTCGTATTGACTCCCTATCTTACGAGAACTCTAGGTGCGGAATCACTCGGTGTCTATTCCTATACTTATTCTGTAGCGTATTATTTCTCGCTGTTGTGCATTTTGGGACTTAACCAGTATGGTAATCGCGAGATAGCGAAGGTAAAAGCCGATTTCGAGCTTCGATCCAAGGTGTTTTCTTCAATTTACGCTATGCAGTTATTCACAGTTGCTGTCGTGCTATTTCTTTACCTTATCTTTACTGTTGTTAGCGACGGTAGCCTACAGGGTCTTTATTGCATTTGGGGCCTATGGATTGTTGGCGAAGCATTCGATTTAAACTGGCTTTTCTTCGGCCTTGAAGAGTTTCGCCTTACAGTGATTCGCAATTTCATAACACGGATTACAACTGTGATCCTCATTTTCATGTTTGTAAATAGTTCAAATGATTTGTGGTTATACTGTCTACTTCAAGCATTGTATTTCTTCACATCTTATATTGTTCTCATCCCATTTGTACTACGTTATGTGAAATGGATTCGACCTACTAAGCAAGATATAGTATCGCACATTAAGCCTAATCTCATGCTCTTTGCGCCCATTGTAGCCATTTCAGCGTACACACAATTTGGCAAGGTACTTCTTGGCAACTTTGCGGACATGCGTCAGGTGGCGTATTTTGATAACTCGGAGAAGATTGCACAGATTCCTCTAGCTGTCATCCAGGCTCTTGGGACTGCAATGCTGCCAAGGATGACAAACCTCATCGCCGTCGGCGAGGTGGGGAGGGGAAGAGAATATCTCAACGAATCGTTCTGGCTGGCAACTATAATGGCGTGTGCTTTCTCATTTGGCATTGTTGCGGTTACTCCTGAGTTCGTTGCCATCTTCTTTGGGCCTGGTTTTGAACCCTGTGAGGGTGTGATTAGGATTATTGCCTGGATGATCCCACCCGTGAGCTGGAGTAACGTCATGGGCGTTCAGTTTCTTTTGCCCTCGGGTCGTGATTCTGACTATACTCTGTCCGTTTTAGCTGGAGCTGTCGTCAGTATTATTGCGAGTCTCTTTCTGATTGGTCATTACGGCGCTGTTGGTGCTGCGATTGCAACGGTTTTGGCGGAGGTTACAGTTACGGTGACGCAAGCTGTGCTTTGCGTCAAAGATTTACCTTTGCTACAACACCTGATGGAGAGCATTCCGTATGTAATAATTGGAATGATAATGTTTCTTCTTGTACGTATGTCTACGCTTCTGCTCCCACTCTCATGGGCGGGTTTAACAGCAGAGGTTGCAATTGGAGCGGTAGTCTATTCTTGCTTATCCGCTACTTATATGTTTGTAACTCATGAGAAGAGACTGTTCCGACTCTTGTAATGCTGTAATTCGTTGTAGTTCAGCTTTTGTTGAGTTTGTTTTCGAGTTGAAGGGATGCTCGCTACTATTCGGTACGCCAATAGATGCTCCCTTTGGCTTATCTAATAGCATACTCATGGAAGGAAGCCTCTTATGAAGGGCATCATTCTCGCGGGCGGCAGCGGCACGCGCCTCTACCCGCTCACGACGGTTACGAGCAAGCAGCTGCTTCCAGTTTACGATAAGCCAATGGTCTACTACCCGCTTTCCACACTCATGCTGGCCGGGATACGCGATATCCTGGTCATCTCGACCCCTACGGACCTGCCCAATTTCGAGCGGCTTCTCGGTGACGGCTCGGACTTCGGCGTCTCGTTCTCCTACGCCGAACAGCCCTCGCCGGACGGTCTCGCGCAGGCGTTCCTCATCGGCGCCGAATGGGTGGGGGACGAGCCGTGCGCACTCGTCCTTGGTGACAACATCTTCCACGGCAATGGCCTGGTGAAGCGCCTCAAGCACGCGGTCAGGGCTGCTGAGGGTGGCCACGCGACTGTGTTCGGCTACCTCGTAGGGGACCCTGAGCGCTTCGGAGTGGTGGAATTCGACTCCGACTTCAATGCCGTTTCCATCGAGGAGAAGCCTGAGCACCCAAGGAGCAACTACGCCGTGACGGGACTGTACTTCTATCCGAAGGGCGTCTGTGAGGCGGCCGCTCGGGTCCGGCCCTCCGCGAGGGGTGAGCTCGAGATTACCGACCTCAACCGCATGTATCTGGAGAATGGGCTGCTCAACGTGATCACGCTGGGCCGTGGGTTTGCTTGGCTAGACACCGGAACCATCGAGAGCCTGTACGAGGCTTCGGACTTCGTTCGAACGGTGCAGCGCGCGGCCGGCGTGCTCGTGAGCGTTCCCGAGGAGGTGGCTTACACCAACGGGTGGATAACGCGCGCGCAGCTCCTCGCTTGCGCAGATCGATACGGCAAGAGCGACTACGGGTCGCATCTGAGGGCGGTGGCTGAGGGCAGCCTCGTCTCGGACAAGCAGTTTGGCTAGGAGGTCTTGCGATGTCTTATGTGATTTTGCCCAAGAGCATCGTCGTCACCGGCGGCTGCGGCTTCATCGGGTCCAACTTCGTGCACTACGTGGCCGAGCGCCACCCCGAGGTGC
>CADBPC010000218.1 GCA_902796425.1 uncultured Lachnospiraceae bacterium | reverse complement strand
GTGGACACGGAAGATTTTAGGCACCCACAATAATGGACATATGATTTCAGGTTACCCTGTAGATTGGACAGCCTTGAGTATGGTACTGCTTTTGATATTTCCATACTTTGAGCCTCTCGACAGATCACGATTGCGTTCAACAACGATTTACTGTGCGGAAAGTTCAGCTGTCGTAACTACACCATTCTTTGTCTCTATTCCAAGAAACATACCGGTATTCTTCCGACTATCGAGGAGCTCTGCAAATTCTTCCTTTGAGACTGTCTCCGTACTCTCTTCTCCGCCCTTCAGATAAACTGTGTTATCATCGACTCTGAATATATGTTTCAGGTCTGAAGATATCGTAATTGAATCCTGGTCTCTGGAATTTCTGTAATCCATTGAGCCGTACGCGATAAGCTCGTCTCCTTCCAGTGAAGCTTCATACACGACCCTGTAAAAGACACCGTAATCATTTGTCGTATCGATCTTGTCCCTGTCAGATGCCAGAAGGAATGAACTCATAAAGCCATCCGCAGTTTCGTATTCAACCGGAACCGATGCATTGTCCACAGGGGGAGTCTCCTCACTCTTCCTGCCGGAGTTCACCAGGTAATCTCTTGCATTAAACTTTTCCCCTGTCTCCTGTTCTTCGTCAATGATTCCTGGAACCAGTTCGGTGACATACGCCTCTCCCGTAACCGGCTGAATATAATAGCGGATCTGGGCTGCCGTGTAAGAACGATACAGCACCACTATTTCACCGTCTTCGTTTGTTGAAACATCCCAGTATTCAGTATGTCCCTCAGCGCTGCTCTCATCTGAAAAACCAGATTCGGTCGCCTTGCAGTAGTTTATTACTGCTGTATATGCCTGATCCTCGGATAAAACATCCATTGTATTATCCGAGGCCTCATCGGAATTCACTTCATTATTGTCATCCGCCGGAGCCGAAGCATTTATATCCTGTCCTATACCAATCGGCGTCACTGCCGGCTCAGGCACATGAGCTGTATCTTCCCCGCTTCCGCCGCAGGCAGATAATATCATTGTTATACATAGAACTGCAGCTGCTATAGTCATTCTGTTTCTCATTACCGTTCTCTCCTCCATGAGTGCATCCACTATGTTACACCCTGTGTCAAATTTAATGGCACACACCAGATACATGAGAAGCCATCCCAGAGACTCCGTCCCGGAATCCAGGCCTTCTATGATCACATTCAGAAGCTGTCCGAGCATTGCTATACACAATGGATTACAGATCAGTTTTTGTGGAGAATATTTTTATGGAATTTGCGCCTGGAATGTGGCTATATAGACTTGAGAAGTGAAACAGCCGGCGATGTCAGCATTCGGGAGGCGTTATGCGCATTGATGAATTTCCTACAAATGAACTGGACGGTATCCAGTACCGCTGCGGTCATGTCCTGCCCTTCGGTGCCTCGGTGATCGGAAATGGCGTAATCCATTTTTCTGTTTTTTCCAAGGATGCGACAGGATGCACGCTCCTTCTGTTCCATGCGGGGGAAAAGGAGCCCTTCATCCGGATCCCCTTTCCCGAGGAGTTCCGGATCGGCAACGTATATTCCATGATCGTCTACGGCCTGGTGTCCTGTCCGAAGAAATACGTAGTTCTGCGGAGCAATACGGAGAATGATTTCACATATGAGAATTAAGTTGCTTGTTGTTTTGCCAGCTGCTGTTCTTGGCCTTGTATTATTTATTACCGGCTGCAACGCTTCACCCCGCGAAGTCCGTAAGGATGCTGTGGAACTGTCGGAGGCGTCTGTGGGAGATATCGTCGTATTCGGCGATATCAGGTGGTATGTGATTGCCAGGACGGAGACGAGCTGCACAGTTTTGGCTGAAAAGCCTGTGATTAAGCTGCCATTTACAGACTTTGGGGGTCCGGGTAGAGCTACATGGGAAAACTGCACTCTGAGAGCCTGGCTGCGTGATAAGTTCTACAACACATTCACAGAAGAGGAAAAAGCGCTGATCGAAAAGACTCACAACGTCAATCCCGACAACAGTGAATACGGCACTCCCGGAGGAAATGATACAGATGATCATATCTATCTGCTGAGCGTGGATGAGGCGAATGCCCTTGACAGCAAGGTGCGAAAATGCGGCCGCTGGTACGATATGGATAACCAGTGGTGGTGGTTGAGGTCACCGGGTGCGAACGACAGTTATGCAGCATATGTCGGCAACGACAGCGACAGGAAAAACGCTGTAGATCCTTCGGGAGATGTTGTGAGTAATTATTACGGTGCCGTCCGTCCTGCTCTGAATCTCCGACCGGCGGATCAGACTGTCCCGGCGGCGATAAACAGAACTCCTGCGGAGGAGAAAACTGAACTGGCGGCGATCTCCGATTCAGAGATCGGTGATGTGGTAGCGTTCGGCAGGTATACCTGGTATGTGACAGACAAAACAGATGGGATCTGCACTCTGCTGTGTCAGGGACCGGTTGCGTATATGCCGTATCATGACAGCAAAACGGATATCACATGGGAAAACTGTTCCCTGCGCAAATGGCTGAACGAGGATTTCTATAACAGTAAATTCTCTGAAGGAGAAAAAGCCTCGATCGTGACTACTCACAACTCATTCACTGAAGACGATTCCCGTTATGGAATGGACTGCGGAAATGACACCGATGACAAAGTATATCTGTTCACCTATTCTGAATCGAAGACCGTCAGCGATGATATCAAACGGTGCGGTATCGACTGGTGGCTGAGATCCCCCGGAAAGAGGCAAGACGATGCGATATATGTATTCGCGGGTAATTCGTGGAATCTGATGGGAAACAGGGTCAATTCCTCTATGGGGGTCCGGCCTGCAATACGGGTCAGATACAATTGCCAGCGATGAAATGTCGAGATCACGTTAAATCGGTGTATGTGGGGGAGTATTAATGATTTTATATTTCAGCGCTACAGGCAATAGTAAATATGTTGCTGAACGTATTGCAGCGAAT
>CADBPC010000217.1 GCA_902796425.1 uncultured Lachnospiraceae bacterium | reverse complement strand
CGCGCACTCAGCTGCCGTTCCGACCGGATATTCCGGAATGTAGGCATGGATGTTGCGAAGCGCAAGGTTGTAGCTGGCATTGAGCATGCCGCAGTAAGCATCGCCTCTGCCGTCGATCAGGTCGTTCTGGCTCTCCTCAGCAGCCGCACAGAACATCTTGGGGCCTTCAAAGTGCTTTGCAAGCAGTGTCTCGGAAATTTCGGGACCGAAGTTTCCAAGATATACGCAAAGAGCATTGCAGCCGTGTGCCTTCACATCTTCAAGCGCGTTGACCATGTCGATCTCGCTCTCGATGATGGTTACGGGGCACTCATAAATGTCGGCAGCGTCATACTTTGCAGCATATGCGTCAACAACTGCCTTTCTGCGGTTGATGGTCAGAGATGCCGGGAAGCAGTCGCGTGATACGCCGACGATGCCGATTTTGATTGTGGGAACGTTGTTCATCATTATCCTCCTTGATTCTATGATACATGACCGGTCCTGCCGGTCGAATGCACTATCTCCTGATTGTACACGCTGTCCTGACAACAGCTGCTGTGAATCATTATCAGTTTATATCCTCTGTCACGTCAAGATTTTTTCCATAAAGGCCTTCATAGGTGCCTGCTGCCTGACCGCCTTCGGGATGGACGACAAGCCACTTGTTTGCCGCAGCCAGGAGTCTTTCTTCTCCGTCCTTGATTTCCGGGCTGAAGGTGAGGTCTTCATTGGTGCCCTTCGGAAGGACGACCACGCAGCGGAAGCCCTTATCCGAGGTCTGGCAGGGGGCGTAGTGAAGCGATGTCGCATAGACCTCTACCATGACGCCTGCAGGAACGAGGAACGCCTTTACCGCAGCGGTATCAAGCCTGTAGTCCTCCGAAAGATCCTGCTGTTTTCCCAGAAGGAGAATCAGATCCTCGCCTACCGCGAGATTGATTTCGGAATTTCTGTGATACTCAAGCGCATTCAGCTTTGTGTTGCGGCCGTTGCAGTAGCCGATCTGGACCGGAAGGCCTCCCCAGAGACCCTTTTCGATCTTTTCATACGCTGCAAGCGCCTCAAGCGCGGGATCGGACGCGACATAGATCGTTCCGTCCTCCGGGCAGGGTGTTTTCAGCATCCCGTCGATCAGATCCTGCATGTCATAGCCGGAAATGACTCTTCCATACTCCTTGAATTCGGGGTCCGTTACCTTGTAGAGTTTCATCTGCTCCTACCTCCTGTTATGATCTTTTAATCGGGCAAATACCTGAAACCGATCAGGCAATTACCTGAAATGCATCCTTCAGTGCGGGATACAGTGTCTTGAACTGCTGATATCTCGCCTCATACTTTTCGACGAGTACGGGATCCGGCTCTTCCGTTCCGGACACCTTTACGATCGCCTCCGCCGCCGCCTCGACACTCTCATAAGCGCCTGCTGCTACCATGGCCAGCATCGCGCCGCCCATTCCGGGGCCCTCCTCGCAGGAAGGGATATCGACCTTCAGGTTGAGGATATTGGCGATCATCTTTCTCCAGAGCGGGCTCTTTGCGCCGCCGCCGCAGATCTTTGTGCGCAGGGGCTTGATTCCGATGGACTTTGCGACCTCATACATATCCCTTGTCGCGAAGGCAACGCCCTCCAGTACGGCCTGGGTCATATCCTGTCTGGTCGTATCCATTGTGATGCCCGTAAAGGTTCCCCTTGCCATGGGATCGTTCCAGGGTGAGCGCTCGCCCATCAGGTAAGGCAGGAAGAAAACATGGTTCTCGCCGAGCTTGTCGATCCCGCTCTGCTCCGCTCCGAAATCCTTTGTGCCGAGGATATCTTCCATCCACCACTTGTTGCAGCTCGCAGCGCTGAGCATGCAGCCCATCAGGTGGTACTTGCCGTCCGCATGGTCGAAGGAGTGAAGCGCGTTGTTCCTGTCGACGCCGAAGGTGTCGGAGGAGATGAAAATGGTTCCGCTGGTTCCGAGGGAAATATTGCAGCGGCCGTTTCCGACGGTGCCTGTTCCGACGGCTGCTGCCGCGTTGTCGCCTGCGCCGGCTGCCACGATGACATCCCCGGGAAGTCCGAGCTCTCCTGCGATTTCAGGCTTTACGACGCCGACCTTCTCGTAGCTCTCGAAGAGCTTCGGAAGCTGGTCCATCGTGATTCCGCAGATATCGCACATTTCCTTTGACCAGCAGCGGTTCTTTACATCCAGAAGGAGCATGCCGGACGCATCGGAGAGATCCGTGCAGAAGGTTCCGGACAGTCTGTAGGCCAGATAGTCCTTGGGAAGCATGATCTTGCAGATTCTCCTGAAGTTCTCGGGCTCGTTCGCCTTTACCCAGAGGATCTTCGGAGCGGTAAAGCCCGCGAAGGCGATATTGGCCGTATACGCGGAGAGTGTCTCCTTGCCGATGGCGCCGTTGAGATATTCCACCTCTTTGGTCGTGCGTCCGTCGTTCCACAGGATCGCGGGACGGATTACTTCGTCGTTCTCATCGAGAATGACAAGTCCGTGCATCTGTCCGCCGAAGCTGATGCCGCGGATCTGCGACTTGTCGGCGCCTTCGATCAGTTCCTTCATTCCCTCGATGGTCTTGTCATACCAGTCGTAAGGATTCTGCTCTGACCAGCCGGGCTGCGGAAAATACAGCGGATACTCCTTGGATACGATGTTGTGGATCTTTCCGCTCTCATCCATCAAAAGAAGCTTGACCGCCGAGGTTCCAAGATCAATTCCGATATACAGCATATTTTCCTCCTTCACTTGCCTTGCATTATATTTCCTCGTCCGCATTCTGGGCGATGATGATACTGAGCCTTGTCCTGAACCAGTCTGACTGTGGTTTCTCGCCGAACGCCAGGTGACGGAACAGGATTTCCAATGACTTTGCGCCCTGGACTTCGGGCTGCTGGCAGATCGTCGCGGCAATCTCGCCGCTCTGGATCATCTGCCTCTGGTGTTCGTCGATCAGGTCATTGGTGATGATCGCGATATCCCTGCGGATGTCATGGATCAGCCTGCAGATGCTGTAGTCGCCGGGATTGACGACGTACATGACGTTGACCTCCGGATGTTCCTGCACCCGGCTCCTGACATGTTCAAAGAACTCGTCCTGGTTAAGGTCCGCGCTCATGAACTGCCGGAAGGAAACCGACATGTCGGGGAACCGTCTCATCTCGTCCTCGAAGCCGCGGATCCTGGCGCTGGAGCTGACGACATTCCCGAAATCGTGGGAAGCAATGCCGACGCAGATCTTGTCCTTCCTGCCCATCGCCGCGAGTCCGCAGGCGATCCTGCCGGCCTTTTCGTAGTCGCAGCCGATGTAGGCAAGCTGGCCGTCGATCTGCAGGTCACTGTTGTACAGGACAAAGGGAACTCCCTTTTCCTTCAACTCCTTTAGAAGCTGCCTGCAGTTCATCGCCGTCTCGCCGTCAAAGGCTATCGCGTCGAGTCCCGCTTCCTCTATTATGGAGCGGATCTCCTCTTCCTTTGCGGGGACTGCCCCGTTTCTCGGCAGGAACACCGCTGCGGCATTGTATGCCGAAAGAGACTCGGCATATTCCTGCGCGCCCGCGACCACCTTTTTGAAAAACGGGGTCATCCTGTCGTCCTTCGGGTACAGCATACCAATCCGGAGACTCTTCTTGCGCACAGCAAGCCCTCTGCCCGCCAGATTGGGAACATAACCAAGTTCGCTCGCAATCTGCCTGACAAGGGCTTCCTTTTCCGGAGAGACCTTTCCGCGATTATGAAGGACACGATCCACGGTTCCTCGCGAGACTCCTGCCCTTAAAGCTATTTCTGCGGATGTAACCATTGCTGTACCTGCCTGTCGGCTGTCTGCTCTGTTCACGTGAACACCACTATTAAGTCTAGCAGTGTGCACGTGAACACGTCAATCGTAATCTTGCACATTTTTGGGAAGGGATTTTTGTGAAAGGTGCATACACAAACAGGAAACATCGGCCGGACGCGGGGGATGCCGGCTCACCCGGGTCTGCTCGTCGGCGCTGCGCCGCCTATTCGCCGCCGGCTGCAGAAACTTGCGCACTTTGCAACAGGCGGAGCCTGATCAGAAGTGTATGTGGCAAAGTGCGCTTCGGACAATCTTTCGCCGGCGGCGCTATGCTCGCGCCTTCTTCGCAGACCTGCCGGTATGTTCGCCTTGCATTTCCCCGCGCCGGCAGGGAGGCTTCCTGCGCATCAAGTAGTGGACGAAATCGCCTCTGGGTGGGTTTTTGACCATCATCTTGCTTGTTTATTAGACCGCCGGGAGGCTTCCTGCGCATCAAGCGGTGGACGAAATCGCCTTTGGGTGGGTTTTTGACCATCATATTGCTTGTTTATTGGACCGCTGGGAGGCTTCCTGCGCATCAAGCGGTGGACGAAATCGCCTCTGGGTGGGTTTTTGACCATCGTCTTGCTTGTTTATTGGACCGCCGGGAGGCTTCCTGCGTATCAAGCAGTGGACGAAATCGCCTCTGGAGGGGTTTTTGACCATCGTCTTGCTTGTTTATTGGGCCGCCGGGAGGCTTCCTGCGCATCAAGTAGTAGACGAAATCGCCTCTGGG
>CADBPC010000216.1 GCA_902796425.1 uncultured Lachnospiraceae bacterium | reverse complement strand
ATGCGGGACTAAAATCCACACTACAGTATGCAGGAGTGAATTCCATGCCCTGGCCTGTGAAGGTGGAATTTCGAATTTCAATTTTTACCCGGCGCCGTCTCACCGTCACTTCCCCATCTAAACTTGTAAGAAATCCCTCAAGAGGGTATACTTTGATTAACTGTGCGATTCGCACCTGACAGGTTCTGTAATAACAAGGAGACATTGACCGCCTTGGACAAAGATCAGATTTTATTTGACGAATCAGATACCATAGATGCCGCCACGGTAGCCGTGGCAGTTCATGATGCCGTTACCAATATGGCTGACAGCTTTCGGGCTGATACCGAGGAGCCTGACGGCAAGACACAGGCGGATGATAAGTCATCCGCTCCGATTGCTGCGCTGGAAGACGCATCCTTTTTTGACGAGACGGCGTCCATGAGTGCGCAGGCGATTAACGCCGCCGCAGCCTTCTTTGACGAAACCGACGCGATCGACGCGAAGGCGGTCCTGGAAGCCGCCGAGGCGCAAGGCCCCGGTGAAGCCAGTGACGGCAGAACCGGCAAGATCACCTTCCTTGAGCCGGGAATGGCTGCCGCTCTGTCCGGAAGCGATGAAAGCGATAGCAGCGACGACAGCGATGACATGGACGGCGGGGCAGAAGAGCCGGGCGAAACAGGCGAGACGGGAAAGATCGTCTTCACCGATTCACCCAGGCCGGCAGCCGGCGCGCATGAAGACGCGGACGACGAAGACGACGAGGACGACTCTGACGCATTTGGATCAGAAGCAGGAGACAGATCCGACATCGATGATGAAGACGATGAGGTCGATGAGGACGAGCCGGATATCGACGATGAGGACAGGCATGCAGGTCCGCACGCACGCTACGGCTACGAGGCAGACGATTTAGACGATATCGACGACATAGATGCAGACGACAGGGAAGACCGCTATCCCTACGACGCTGACGAAGACGAAGACGACGATGACGACGAATACGACGACAGAGGCGCCGGCGGCTTTATTGGGTGGATCAGGGGTCTTACCTTTATTGACTATGCCATCGGCATCGGCGCCATCGCAGTCGCAGCGGCCGTAATCCTGTTTGCTTCCCGCTACATGCAGATCCGCCACACCGATGAGCAGAGAGCGGATTTCCGCAGCATCGGCGCGCAGCTTTCCGAAATTGACTTTATTGAAACCGGGAAAATACAGGCGATCGCGGATGCAAAGCAGCAGCGCGACATCGCCGCGGCCCAGGCGGAGGAGCTGAAAAAGGAAGAAGAGCAGATCATCAGCCTTGCGGGCACGATTCCCGTGACGCTGGATCTTTCCAGTGTGCAGAAAGACCTGAAGATCAAATTCCATATGGGCGATTCCGGGACACTTCTGACAGGTGTTCCGTTTACTGCGCTCGTAACCTCGCCCTCGGGCTCGGTCGAGACCTATACCGACACCGACATGGACGGAATGATCTATGAGACCGACATGACCGCCGGCGAGTATCAGGTCGCCATGCAGCCTCTGCTTACCGAGGAGATGAAAAAGGACGTGCGGTCCGAAGAATTCAGGAAATATGCAAAATATCTCCTTCCCTCGGAAGCGCAGCGGGTCACTGTAAAAGACAAAATTGAATATAAGAAGGTCGAGGTCGCGGACGAGATCAAGCAGGAATCCCAGATCAACGTCGCGCAGGAGGACACCGCGCGCAACGATACCGTAGTTGAGAGCGTGATCCAGGATACCGTCGAATGGGTGGATTCCACCAAGACGGAGGAGGCCGCTGCCGGCGGCGAGATCTCGGATGACTACGAAGAGGTCAGTAAGGACGAGATCACCGATCCCTACAGGAACGTTCAGGCAAGGGCGAACGTTATCACCGGAAACTTCCGTCTTCTGGCGGAGATCACTTCGGCCTCCGAAAACACCGACGACGGCGTGCAGAGTGTAGGCAATACTCTGAACGGCAGCCTCGAGATTAACGACGAAATCACCGATCCCGAGACCGGAGAGAAAGTCTCCAAACCCGCGACGGACGAAAGCCAGGGCTCAGAAGGCCAGAGCTCGGAAGGCCAGAATACCGGCACCGGCGGCCTCAGCAGCGAAGGCTTCGGCGACATCGGCGGCGGCGCGAGCCATGAAATAACGACCGGCGATTTCGGAGACACCGGGAACAGCGGGAACACCGGCGATTTCGGCGATACAGGCAGCACAGGTACAGACCAGAACCAGGGCACCGGAACATCCACAGGCGAACAGACCGGCCAGCAGACGGGTACAGAGCAGTCAGGACAGACGGGCCAGACCCAGCAGGGCACTGGCGATCAGACCGGAACCGGGCAGTCAGGACAGACCGGCCAGGGAACGGGCACCGGCCAGACCCAGCAGGGCACGACCCAGAATCAGCAGGGACAGGGCCAGACCCAGGAGCAGGCGGCGGTAACCCTCAAGGTTTCGCCCGAGAGCATCACCCTTGCTCCCGACAAGACGCAGACAATTGAGGCGATCGTTGAAAACTCGGACAACAAGAAGGTCACCTTCCAGTCCGAGAACGAACTGATTGCCCGCTTTACGCAGACAGAGGACACCAGGGCGACGGTGGAAGGCATTTCCATCGGCGAGACCAGGATCTTCGTTTATACCGAGGCAGACCCGTCCATCGAAAAAATCGTGACCGTAAAGGTCGAGAAGTCGGAAGATGCGGCGGCCTTTGATGAGAACGCAAAGCTCCGCGACAACTACGGCAACCAGCTGTACGTACAGGAAAACGGACAGCTGCGTGAGGCCATCATCGCGGACTACAACAAGTTCGACAAGTTCTACAGGAAGAAGAGCAACGCGGTCACCGCGAGCAACACCTCCTACCGCTACACCGGCTGGCAGAACATCAACGGCCTGACCTACTACTTTGACAAGAACGGCGTGCCCGTAACCGGCCAGCAGGTCATCCAGGGCGCGACCTACAACTTCAACTCCGAGGGCGTACTGGCTTCGGGCAATACACAGGTCGGCATCGATGTATCCGGCTGGAACGGCAACATCAACTGGCCGGTCGTCGCCGGATCCGGCATCAACTTTGCGATTGTAAGAGCCGGCTACCGCGGCTCCTCCGTGGGCGCACTGGTCGAGGACTCCAAGGCGGCCTACAACATCCAGAACGCGAGGGCTGCCGGCCTGAAGGTTGGTATTTACATCTTCTCCCAGGCCGTCAATGAGGCGGAGGCAGTTTACGAGGCCTCGATGGCAGTGGACTTTGCGAGAAAATACGGCGTCAGCATGCCGATCTTCATCGACGTGGAGAGCAGCGGCGGGCGTGGTGACGCGATCAGCGTGGCGCAGCGCACAGCCAACATCATCGCCTTCTGCAAGACCGTACAGGCCTCCGGCTACAGCGCAGGTATTTATGCGAACACCAACTGGTTCTCGGAAAAGATCGACGTGTCGCAGCTGACCAGCTACCACATCTGGCTGGCACAGTACTCCGCCGCGCCTACTTACACACGCTCCAGATACGACATCTGGCAGTACAGCAACAAGGGCAAGGTCAACGGCATCAGCGGAAGCGTTGATATGAATATCAGCTACAGGGCATATTGATAAACGGAAAGGATAATTGCACAGTATGAAAACATTTCTTGTAACCGGCGGCGCCGGCTTCATCGGCTCCAACTTCATTCACTACATGCTCGGCCGCTACGGCGAAGACATCCGCATCATCAACGTGGACAAGCTGACCTATGCGGGCAATCTCGAGAACCTCAAGGATGTAGAGAACCTGCCAAACTACACCTTTGTCCGCGCGGATATCTGCGACAAGGAAGCGATCAGCAGAATTTTTGCGGAAAATGACATCGACCGCGTCATCCATTTCGCCGCGGAAAGCCATGTGGACCGCAGCATCCTGACGCCGGAGCTGTTCGTCCAGACAAACGTTCTCGGAACCGCCAACATGCTCAACTGCGCAAGAGCGGCATGGGAAAATCCGGACGGCTCCTATAAAGAGGGCAAAAAGTTCCTTCATGTTTCCACGGATGAGGTGTACGGCTCGCTTCCCGAGGACGGCGGCTATTTCTATGAGACGACGCCCTATGCGCCGCACAGCCCCTACAGCGCCTCGAAGGCAGGCTCCGATATGCTTGTAAAGGCATACATGGACACCTACCATTTCCCGGCGAACATCACCAACTGCTCCAACAACTACGGCCCTTACCAGTTCCCGGAAAAGCTCAT
>CADBPC010000215.1 GCA_902796425.1 uncultured Lachnospiraceae bacterium | reverse complement strand
AACCAGGGAAAAGACTAATTGCGGCATTACCTCCACCCAAGCCTTCGGCTATGGATGGAGTACGCATAAACGCCGCTCTAATATCGAAAACCTGATCTAAAACTGATCTGTCTTTTTGGGATATCAGTCATATCAATACTTCTCAGGAGGACAGGTATCTTCTATAATATGAACAGAATCACTTATTGATTCTGCCTAATTCCGATATTTCGATAGAAAGGATGTTTACCACGCAATGAAAGCAATAACAAAAATAGCTCTGACCGCAGCCGCAGTGACCGGCATTGCTTTCCTTACCGTTTTCGGAGGAAACGGCAGGCAGGTGTACAAAGCCCTCGCGGCAGGCGATCTGCAGATCGTTCATGATTACGGAGACGGAAACGTCGTCGTTTCGGACGGAACCTCCAACAGGACAATGTCAAAAGAGGAGTATGAAGAACAGAAAAGCCAGCAGGACCAGCAGAACCAGCAGGCGGTCCCTGCAGGCGGCAATTCCACCATTGCCGCCGGAGGCAGCTCCTCCGGCGGCAATGGCGGAAATACCAGCGGCGGCGGTTCGAATATCGCAGTTCCCACTTTAAAAGCTTCAGCGCCGTATTCCTCCTCTGTCAGCACCTATGTGGAAGAGGTTCCTCACGAGCCGGTTAAGCCTGTAAGAAGCCCGGAAGCAATCGAGATGGATGATATCTGGAAGCAGCTTGAGCAGATCGCTGCCGACACGAATAAAGAGAAGGTGCACTTCATTTATTCCAAGGTTGTCAACTCCTACCCCGGCGCCTTTATTGACGCGCTCGGCAAGGTGATTGCAGACGGTAAGAGCATTGCTATCATCGACAAGGTCGGCGGCAAGCCGCATGTAACCCTGATCCTTGCAAATACGGCGGTTGAATCTGTCGAGTGGGCAGGTCCCGATTATCTGTCCGAACAGTACATGGATCTGACAGCGGAATACAACGCCCTGCCGGATACCATGACCGACAGCGAAAAGCTCTTTACCATCCTTTCCAAATGAAAAAGATCCTCCAGACTGCGCAGGCTCTTGCAGGCGCGATCCAGACGCTGGGAGAAGATAAAGAACTGCGAAGCACCCTCGGAGCAAACGCTGCCGCGAGGGTGCGGGATAACTTCATGCCGGAGCAGTTTAAGGAGCGGCTGCTGAGCCTCTTCAAGACGCTCTGACTGCGAAGTATCAGGCGGCGGGCCCGGCGGAAGGTATTTCCACGGCCGCCTTGAAGAGATCGCCGTCGACGGTGATCGTGAGCTTCCCTCCCATGAGCCGCATCAGGGAATCAGCTATGGACAGTCCGAGGCCGCTCCCCTCCGTATTTCTGGAGGCGTCTCCCCTGACAAATCTTTCCATCAGCTCATCGGCGCTGATATTAAGACTCTGCTCGGACATGTTTTTGATCTCCACAATCACTCTGTCGCCGTAAGAGCTCTGATTCATGTAGACTCTTGAGCCCGGCATGGCATATTTGCACACGTTCCCGAGAAGGTTGTCAAACACGCGCCACAGATACCTGCCGTCGGTATGGACACAGACCGGTTCGTCCGGCGCGGCATAGCAGAGAGTCAGGTTCCTCGCCTGCATTCTGTCGGCAAATTCTCCGACGGCCTGGTCAAGGATGATCCGCAGGTCGCAGTCCTCGGGGTGCATCTCGATATTTCCCGTCGACGCCCTGGATGCTTCCACAAGATCCTCGACCAGCTTCTTCAGTTTTCCCGACTGTCTTTTCAGAACCTCGAGATATTCCCTAGCCTTTTCGCTCTGAATCTCCTCTTTATCCATCAGGTCCACGTAGCTGATGATACTTGTCAGCGGTGTTTTGATGTCGTGGGATACGTTCGTAATCAGCTCCGTCCGCATCCGCTCGCTTTTCAGGCGCTCCTCCACCGCCGCGGAAAACCCCTCCCCTATGCTGTTCAGGGTCCCTGTATATTCGCGAAGGCCCCGGTACATATGCCTTGTCGGTATGGGCTCCGCGTAATTGCCTTCCGCAATTCTCAGCGTCCCCCTCCGGATGCGGTCCAGCTGAAGGAGGCCGGCGTAAATAAACGCCGTTTCGATGAATTTGTAAATCAGATAGAGCAGAACAAGCTTCCTGTTTATCCTAAAGCCCTGCAGCACGAGCATCTGCGCCACGAAAATCAGGGCAAGAAGCAGGTTTATCCTTCCAATAAAAGTTGTCTTTTCATAGAAGATATCCACAAGGCTCTTGTGTCTGACGCCATTACCCTTCGTCCGCTGCCTTTTCGAATTCACTTTTCCTGCAAGCCGTCCGATCAGCGAATATTCTGCAAACCGACCGCTCCCGGCGCGCCTTGCAATGCTGCGCGCCAGCCCCTGATTGAGAATCAGGATCATTACGCCGCCAAGGAGCAGCACCATGCGCATGGCTCCTCTCGTGTTTACAGAATAAAGCAGGCCGCCGCCGAATACTGCCAGGACGACTGCAATCGCGATAAAATACAGGACAATCAGCAGCTCAAAGGGAATCCTGTCGATCCGCTTAACCGTCCCGTCCCCCGTTTTTGCCAGCCTGTATAAGGTAAACAGATACATCGCAAGCGCTGCGAGGAAGAGTACGAATGCAGCCGGCCGAAAATCTCTCATGAATCCCCAGAAAGCGGAAATCTGCTCCAGCACCGCAAAGGAGGCGCCCGCTATTGTGCCCGAGATAAGATTCCAATATCCCAGCTTCTTCGGGTCCTGTGCGATATCGCTGAGCAGCGCCCTGAACCTGACTCCAGGTTCGCCGCCGTTCTCCGGTTTGCCGCTGTTTTCCTGATTTATCCGAACATACTTCATCTTTTAGCCTCCAATATATAACCGGTAGTGTCAAGTTCACTACCTGTTTATAGTTCATAAACCTTGTATTTACGGGAGATTCAAATAAAAAGAGCATTGACCTCCCTTTT
>CADBPC010000214.1 GCA_902796425.1 uncultured Lachnospiraceae bacterium | reverse complement strand
TGATTTCACCGGCAAGACCATCCTGCCTCTCTGCACGAATGAAGGAAGCGGCATGGGCGGCAGCGAGCGGGATATTAAAAAGACCTGCCCCGGCGCGGATGTAAAGAATGGCCTGTCCGTCACCGGCAGCGAAGCCGCGAATTCAAAGACAGGCGTACAGAAGTGGCTTTCAGCAAACGGCCTTCTGTAATCAGACGAAAAATCAGAAAGGGGATCATCATGGAATACATCGTTTTAAACAATGGAGTAAAATGCCCTGTAATCGGAATCGGAACCTTTATGCTTTCTCCCGCGGAAGCCGGGAACAGCGTCCGGGAAGCTCTGAAGATGGGCTATTCCCTGGTGGATACCGCTAACGCCTATGTCAATGAACGCGCCGTCGGACGCGGCATGAAAGACAGCGGCGTGAAGCGTGAGGACATCTTCCTCTCCACCAAGCTCTGGCCCAGCGAATACGAAAATGAGAATGCGGTGGACGAGACACTGGAGCGTCTGGGCACGGATTATGTAGATCTTCTCTATATCCACCAGCCTGCGGGAAACTGGCTGGCCGGTTACCGCCAGCTGGAAAAGGCGTACAAAGAGGGTAAAGCAAAGGCTATCGGTATCTCCAACTTTGAAGGTAAATTCATCGAAGAACTGGAAACCAAATGGGAGGTTGTTCCGCAGTTCATCCAGGTGGAAGCGCATCCTTACTTTACTCAGAAGGAGCTTCGCAAAACTCTGGACAAATATGGAATCAGACTGATGAGCTGGTATCCGCTGGGTCACGGAGACAAGTCCCTCCTGAAGGAACCCGTATTTATAGAACTGGGCAGGAAGTACGGTAAGACTCCGGCGCAGGTGATCCTGCGCTGGCATACCCAGATGGGCTTCGCTGTTATCCCCGGCAGCAAGAACGTAGATCATATCAAAGACAATCTGGATATCCTGGACTTTATGCTCTCAGATGAAGAAATGGCCGAGATCGCAAAGCTCGACAAGGGCGTTCGCTACTACCACCGGACGGACGAGCAGCTTGTGCAGTTCGCAGGCTGGAGACCTGCCTTCGAAGAGAAATGAGCATATTTGAAATTGACAGACGAAGAGTTTACAGCTCTGGAAGATGCACCGAACGGCCTCACGGTTTACGGTCACAGAGGACTTGGGGGATTTTAAAATGAGAAAGAACATCAAAAGCCTGATCTGCCGGGTGCTCTCTTTAGGGCTGATCCTCTCACTGGCGGCTTGCGGCAGCGCCGGGAGCCGTACTGAGAATAACTCTTCTGCAGCGCCTTCTGAGGAACCCGGCAGTCAGGCTGCAGCTGCAGACGACAAAACGACTTCGGAGCAGACAAATGAGCCCGCAGACAATGAGGATGGAAGAGAGTCCGAAGGCTCCCGTATCCTGGTCGTGTACTTCTCCCGTACCGGTGAGCAGTACACAGTCGGTGTGATCGACCACGGCAACACGGCAATCGTTGCTGAAATGATCGCGGACGAAACCGGCGCGGATCTCTTTGAGGTGCTTCCGGAGGATGATCATTATCCGATGACCTATGCTGAACTCACCGACGTGGCAAAGAAAGAACAGAATGAAAAGGCGAGACCTGCTTACGCCGGCGATGTTCCGGACCTTTCGCAGTACGACACGGTTTTCATCGGCGCTCCGGTGTGGTGGGGAGACTGGCCGATGATCATGTATACCTTCTTCGAGGAAAACGCGGAGGCTCTTTCCGGGAAAACACTGGTCCCGTTCTCTACCCACGAGGGCTCCGGCCTTTCGGGTTTTGACAAAAAGCTCTCTTCTGCTGTTTCAGGAAGTACGGTCCTGAAGGGACTGGCAGCACGGGGAAATGATTGCCAGAACGATCAGGACAGTGTCAGAAAATCAGTAAATGACTGGCTCATGAAATTGGGATTTTAACGGAGGAATGGATTATGATTTTTGACAGAAATGAAAACAGGGAAGTGATCGCACTTCTCGGCGCAGGCAGCATGGGGACAGCGATTGTCAGAAGTCTTCCGTTTATCAAAGAGACTGCCCTGCAGCGGTCCGGTATAGCTTATATGATAGCAAAACGCGTGAATCATCTGCAGGCACAGAAGGCTGCGGCCACGACCTGGAAAGAGCGCAGGGCCAGGATCAACACGATCAGGACCGGGCAGTATAAGCTGCACTGATCGATGATGCCGTGTTCCGATGAACTGCCGGAAGCTGTGACAGCTTTTCTGCAAATTTCCGATGCCCTTCAGGAGAAAAATGCACTCCGTCAAACAGGACGTCTATATTCCAGTCCGCTGTATCAGCAAAAAGATGCCCGTTTTTCTCAGCAATAGATTTGTACAAATCGCCCAGTAAAAGGGATTCCCTGATTATATCCTGGCTTTGGACCCACTCACCTGCCTGAAGATGCGGAGGGGAAAGCAGCAGAATTTTCGGATTATTGTTCTGACTGAGGAGATAAGTCAAAAAACTGCTCATCCCTGCAGCGGTTTTCTCCGCAGAAGATCCATTTAATAGATCATTCGTACCCAGCATGATCGTTATCAGGTCAGGTTTGTATTTCTGAATCAGATCATCAAAAAAGGCACAGGTCTGCCCAGTGGGAACAGATAAACCATTCATTCCGCAATTAATGATCTTACGATCAGGGGATTCGAGTAGTCCGGTCCAGCGAATATTTTCAGAATATCTGGAACCATAATAGGAGCGCGGATCATATCCGTACGTATTGGAATCTCCAATGCAAAGTATCGTTATCGTAACTCCATCGAAAGCAGCGTTTCGCTGCAGCAGAAATTCGGAAAGGTGCCGTCATATCCTGACAGCCGCTCAGGAGTCGCTTTTTGCCGGGCGGCTGTTCTGGAGCGACTTGCGGTATTCGTTCGGCGTTATGCCGCGCATTTTCTTGAAGATACGGCTGAAATAGTTTGCGTCCGCAAAGCCGCAGCGCTCGGCAATCTCCGGCATGCTTAAGGTGGTCCCGCCCAATAGTTTCAGGGACTGCTGTACACGGGTGTGATTGATGAAATTCGTGACGGTCATCCCCACCTCTTTGTGAAAGCGGGAGGACAGATAGTTCTTGCTGACAGCATACCGGCCGGCCAGGCTGTCCAGGCTCATCGCTTCCATATAATTGAAATCCACGTAGTTGATCACGTCGCGAACCACACTGGAATACCGCTCACGTGAGTACGTCTGCACCAGCCGGCAGTACTGCCGGATCATGCGGGGGATCAGTGCCCTTAACTGCACTTCGTTCTCCGCCTCTTCGATGTCGCGCAGGATCTGATTGCTCAGGCGGTCGATATACAGCGGATGTACTTCAGCCTGTTCGACGGCCTTGCGCATGACCGTGCTGGCCGAAATGACCATGTCTTTGCTGTTGCGCAGATGATTATCGACCCGCTGATCGATAGTAAAGCCCATGAACATATTCTGATAGTACATGGCTTCGGAGATGGAGCCCCGCCGGATAGCGTTCAGCATTTTGTTCTCCACTTCATAGCGTTCTTCGATAAATAGATAAGGAAGCGATTCCAGTGAGGCGGAAGGTTTTTCCTTCTCAGGCGCCGGTCTGCTGCATTGCTCGAAGTGGATCTCTACGTTCGGGTTGGCCATATAGCGGGAAATGAGCGCCGAAAACAGCGAATGCCAGGAGATCACATCAAAAACGACCGGTATACGCTTGAAATACCATCGAATGGCGTCCAGTGCATGGTCTGAGAGGGCATGGCTCTTTACCAGCCCGCGAAGATCCTCTTCCGTATAGGTCCGGTAGAGATACGGGCCCAGAAAATAAAATGATCCCGCTTCGATTTGCTGGCCGCGAAAGACCAGATAGTGCATGCCGAAATCGTCTTTGTAGTCGATCACATCATCATCCGGCACCAGCTCCATGATCGAAGCGGCAAAGGCAGCATAATCAAATTTCTCGTAGATCCTGGACCGGAACTGAAAGTCCAGCATGGACGCTTCCAGGGAACTGCACCCCTCCTCCAGCAGCAGAAACTGTACTCTCAGTGACCCTAAGACATCCCGCAGGACATCCCTCACATCCATCACGATCATAAAGAGCCCCCCTGTTTTTCTCTGTTTTCCCCTCTAAAGCTCGGCAGGCAGTATGATTTTCCGGGAAAAACCACTTATCTGCCGTGACTCTTGGATGATATATCGCTTTTGGCATCTATGTCAACAAACAGGATAAAATTGTGCTAAAACAGGAGTAATACGGATATTGAGATCCGGATCATCTCTCAGGCTATAATGATTTCAGTTAATCTTTCCGCAGGAGCTGACCGTCTCATATGACTCCGCAAGCGGCGCCGAGTTTTACAGCATGCGCCTTGCCGAGCTGCAGTTCCTCTTCTTCCGCGGGTTCAATCCGCCCATGGTGGCAGCCGGAACAAAACGCCTGTTTGGACTGAAAGCATTCTAATAGAAAAGGAGAACGCAAAACTATGATCAATCTGAAAGCCAGTCCCTTTTTCCTCGATGACGAAGGAATCCGCTGGGTCAACGAAACTCTTGCCTCCATGACGCTGGAAGAGAAAGCCGGACAGGTATTCTGCGCTCTAGGTCTCAGCGACAACGAAGACATGCTGCTCGGCATGGTACGCGGCATCGGAATCGGCGGCATCATGTATCGTCCGGGTCCCAAGGCCTACGTTCAGGAAACGCACCGCCGCATCCAGAACATGGCGAAGATTCCGCTCCTGCTGGCAGCCAACACCGAAGCAGGCGGCAGCGGATTATCCTTTGAGGGCACCGGCTTCGGATCTCCGATGGCCGTCGCCGCCACAGGCGATCCGGAAGATGCCTACCGCATGGGATACGTCGCATGCAGGGAAGGTGCCGCCATGGGCCTCAACTGGTCCTTCGCGCCCATCGTCGACATTGACCGGGATTTCCACAATCCCATCACCAACACCCGGACGTTCGGTTCCGACCCGGACCGCGTCATCGCCTGCGCCTCCCGGTATCTTGATGCCGCGGATGACTGCGGCGTGGCCGTGTCCATCAAGCATTTCCCCGGCGACGGCGTGGACGAGCGTGACCAGCATATCCTCACCAGCGTCAACTCCCTTTCCGCGGACGAGTGGATGCAGACCTACGGGCGCGTCTACAAGACACTGATCGACAAGGGAGCCAAGACCGTCATGGTCGGCCACATCGCACAGCCCGCCTGGGTGAAAAAACTCAACCCCGGCGCCACACGCGAGGAGCTGCTGCGTCCCGCCAGCATCAGTAAAGAGCTGCTGACAGGCCTGCTGCGCGGCGAACTCGGCTTCAACGGCCTGATTTCCACGGATTCCACCTGCATGGTCGGCCTCACATCCGCCATGCCGCGCGCGCAGGCTGTTCCCACGGCCATCGCCGCAGGTGCGGATATGTTCCTCTTCAATAAAGACATGCAGGAAGACTACCGGTATCTGCTGAATGGCATCGAAAACGGCATCCTGACGAAAGAGCGCCTCGATGAAGCCGTCACACGCATCCTGGCCACCAAAGCTTCCCTGGGCCTGCCCGAAAAGCAGAAGAACGGCACGCTGGTCCCCGGGCCGGAAGCGCTTGAAGAAGTCGGCAAGCCGGAGTTCCGCGCATGGAGCGCGAGCGTCGCGGACCGCGCCGTCACGCTGGTGCACGACCGTCAGGATCTGCTGCCCATCTCCCCGAAGAAATTCCGCCGTGTCTATCTTAACGTGATCCAGAAATCGAATGATCCGGAAGATCCGGAAGTGCTCGCCTGGAAAGCACTGTTCGAAAAAGAAGGGTTCGAAGTGACCGTGCGCGACCGCCGCGTGAGCATCGAGCCGGCGGATTTCGCAGCGCCGAGCCTCTCGCCCGAAAAGGCTGCCCTGATGGGTGAGCTGTACCGCGGCGTGGAAGCCACACGCGCAAGTTACGATCTGTACGTCTACATCGCCAACATGCAGAACGCTTCCAACAACACGACGCTTCGCCTCAACTGGAACGTAGTCTTCGGTCTGGGCGACGACGCTCCCTGGCTGACCAAAGAGGTTCCGGTCATGATGATCGCTACCGGGTATCCGTACCACCTCTTTGATGCGCCGATGATCGACACGTTCATCAACACCTACAGCAATGAACCGCAGTTCAAGGCAGCGGTCATGGAAAAGATCACGGGGCGCAGTGAGTTTAAGGGCATCAGCCCCATCGATCCTTACTGCGGAAAAGATTATCTGAAATTCTAAGAAGTAAAGCATGTTAAGTTGAAAACAACTTTTAAACAGGAGAAAACATGGTCGACCTGAAAGCCAAACCATTTTATCTGAATGAACAGGAGATCTGCTGGGTGGAGGATACCATCGCCTCCCTGAGCCTGGATGAAAAGCTTTCCCAGCTCTTCGTCCTCCTGAAACCCGTCCCCGGCGCCAACGAAGAGGCCATCAAGGCTCTCATGGAGACGGCGAAACCCGGCGGCATGCGCTGGCAGGGCGGTGACAAGGAGACTGTCGCCCGTCAGAACCGCTATTTCCAGCAGTACAGTAAAGTGCCCGTCTTCATCGCAGGCAACTGCGATGACGGCGGCGTGGGCGTGCTGCCGAAGGAAGGCACATTTGTGGCCACCGCGGCGGAAGCCGCCGCGGCCCCCGGCACGGAAACCGCCTATCACATCGGATATGTGTCCGGACGCGAAGCCAGCGCCATCGGCGTCAACTGGATGTTCAATCCCGTGGCCGACGTTTACCGCAACTGGCGCAACACCATCGTCAACACCCGGAGCTTTGGCTCCGATCCGGCGCGTGTGACAGAGTGCGTGCGCGCCTACATCAAAGGCATCAAAGACGCCAATCCCAATATGGCCTGCACCTGCAAGCATTTCCCGGGCGACGGCTGGGACGAGCTGGATCCGCACCTCTCCCCGGCGCACAATGAGGCGTCCGTGGACGACTGGATGTCCAGCTACGGCCTGGTTTACAGGACCATGATCGACGAAGGACTGGAAGCCGTCATGACCGGCCAGATCAGCCTTCCCGCCTGGAGCCGGCAGGTATGTCCCGGTATTAAGGACGAGGAGATCATGCCCGCTTCGCTTGCGCCGGAGCTGCTGCAGAGTCTGCTGAGGGAAGAACTGGGCTTCAACGGCGTTATCATCTCCGATGCATCCCACATGATCGGCATGTCGGGCGTGATGGCCCGCCGGGACGCTGTCCCGCGCTGCATCGCAGCCGGGTGCGACATGTTCCTGTTTGCCAACGATTTCGAGGAAGACCTCGGGTACCTGCGCGCGGGCTATGAGCAGGGGATCGTCACAAAGGAGCGTCTGGATGACGCCCTGCACCGCGTCCTTGGCCTGAAGGCGCACCTGAAGCTCTATGATGAGGCCATGCGCTATCCGGATCCGGCGCTTCTGGAGGAAGTCGGCTGTGATCGGTTCCATAGGCTTACGGAGGAAGCAGCCGAGGCATCCGTCACGCTGGTCAAAGACACGCGGGGCGTGCTGCCCATCGACGTGAAGGAAAAGAACCGGGCCCTGCTGATCTATGTCCGCTCCACACCCAACTCAAAAGGGGATACCGGCGACGGCGTACGCGAGCTCATCACGCAGGAGCTGGAAGCCGCCGGCTTTGCAGTCACCCAGTGCCCGAGCTTCTACGACCGTGAAAACACGGACGGCGTCAACCCCATGAACTTTGTGCGCATGATGATGATGGAAAAACGGGAGGATTTCCGGAAGAAGTACGACGTCATCTTCGTTTTCGTCAACGTCAAGGGGTACGCGCAGAGGAACATGGAACGGCTCTCCTGGTCGAGCGGACATTCCATGGAAATGCCCTGGTACACGGAAGAAGTGCCGGCGATCGGCGTCAGCCTCAACTACACCAATCACCTGATCGACCTGGCGCGCATCCACACCTTTATCAACGCTTACGGCCCGGGCCGCGAGAACATCCGCGCCGCCGTGCGCAAGATCGTCGGAGAAAGCAAATTTACGGGGACGGCGGACGAGACAGTCTTCTGCGGCCGCTGGGACACTCGGTTATAAATAACAGGAGGACAATTATGAAAGCAGTTATCTTTGACCTGGACGGCGTGATCTGCTTTACGGACAAGTATCATTATCAGGCCTGGAAGGCGCTGGCCGACCGGCTGGGCATCTACTTTGACGAGCAGATCAACAACCGCCTGCGCGGCGTAAGCCGCATGGCCAGCCTCGATATTATCCTTGAGCGATCCGAAAAGGAATATTCGCAGGAGGAAAAAGACGCCTTCGCGGCGGAAAAGAACGCGCTCTACGTAGAGCTCCTGCAGCAGATGAGCCCGGCAGATCTGAGCGATGAAGTAAAAAGCACACTGGATGAACTGCGCGCCGCCGGGTATCTCCTGGCCATCGGTTCGAGCAGCAAGAATACCAAACTCATCCTCTCCCGACTGGGCCTCGGCGATTTCTTTGACGCCATCTCCGACGGCACCAACATCACGCACTCCAAGCCCCACCCGGAAGTCTTTCTGATGGCGGCCGACATGCTGCACCTGCCGCCTGCCGAGTGCCTGGTGGTCGAGGACGCGAAAGCCGGCATCGAGGCGGCTTCCGCCGGCGGTTTTAAGAGCGCGGGCATCGGCGAAGCGTCCGAACATCCGGACTGCACTTATCCGATCGCGCACTTTGCCTACCTGAAGACCATTCTGGTGTAACAAAAAACGTAAAACCATTCCCAATCCGGGAAAAGGAGGACTTATCATGTCGGCACTGGACGATTTCCAAAAGAGAAAAGACTTATGCGTGTGCGTGGATTCCGACGGCTGCGCAATGGACACCATGAACATCAAACATTTCCGCTGCTTCGGCCCCTGCATGGTGGACGAGTGGGGACTTG
>CADBPC010000213.1 GCA_902796425.1 uncultured Lachnospiraceae bacterium | reverse complement strand
CTGGATAAGGGTATAGGAGGTTGATCATATGCCGCGCATTACATTGGAACATATCAATAAGAGATGGAATAAATTCTATGCGACGGACGACGTCAGCATGGTGATCGAAGACAATGCGTTTGTAACGCTCCTTGGCCCCTCCGGCTGCGGCAAAACAACGATCCTGCGTATGATCGCGGGCCTGGAGACGCCTACGACCGGCAAGATTACGATCGGGGACAGAGTTGTCTTTGATTCGGATATGGGAATTAATATCCCGGCAAATAAAAGAAAGGTCGGCTTCCTGTTCCAGAACTACGCTCTCTGGCCGAACATGACGGTTCACGACAACATCGCTTTCGGTCTTTCCAACGTTAAGGATGTCCTTCCGAAGATCGACTTTGAGGCAAAAACGACGGCACAGCTCGGAGACGCCCTGCAGAGAACGGGCGAGCTCAGAAAAATCCTGGAGGACTGCCGCGACAAGGATGGAAAAATTGATGAAAAGAGAGCGCTGATCAAGCTGATCGACGGCTTTACGATCTCCATGCCGACGGCCAAAAAGCTGTACGCCTACCATGCGGAGGACGGCAGGGACCTTTCCGGTGAGGCCGCAAAGCTCCTTTCTGCGGCAGAGGATGCCAGGAAGGCAAAGGGCCTCAATGAAAACTTTGAATATGTCCAGAACGGCGAGGTCGTAAAGGAAGAGAGAAAGCTCACAAAAGAGGAGATCGACCTGGCGGTGCGCCGCGTCTCCAGGATCGTCAAGATCGGCATGTTCATGGACCGGTATCCCGCAGAGCTCTCCGGCGGACAGCAGCAGCGTGTTGCCATCGCCCGCACCCTTGCTCCGGAGCCGTCCGTACTGTTCATGGATGAGCCGCTGTCCAACCTGGATGCAAAGCTGCGTCTAGAGATGCGCTACGAGCTGCAGAGACTCCATGTCGAGACCGGATCTACCTTCGTCTATGTCACACATGACCAGATGGAGGCCATGACGCTGGCCACGCAGATCTGCCTGCTAAACAACGGCGTCCTGCAGCAGTATGAAGTGCCGCTGACTGTTTACAACAAGCCGGAGAATACCTTTGTCGCCGACTTCGTAGGCAATCCTTCGATCAACTTTATTGAGGCAAAGGGCTCCCAGCAGGCGGACGGCAGTATTCCGCTGACTATGCTGGACGGCCTGAAGATGACCTTCAAGCCCGCTGAAGAAGGCTTCCGGCTGGACGAGTGGTTCAGGCAAAGAGACGCTTCCATCCTGGCGGCCGCCGAGGAGCAAAAGAAAAAGGCGTCCGAAAAGGGCTATGTGGAGAAGGGCAATAAGGACGAAGTGTTCAAGTACAACATCGCCCGTGTAGACGAAGAGGATACGCCGTTTGATCCCTCCAGGATGACCAATGAGGATCTTCTGATCGGCGTCCGCCCCGAGTTCATCGATATCGTGGAAGAAGGCGGCATCGAGGGCGAGGTTTACGGCGTCATGCCTACCGGCATGGAAACAACCGTCAAGATCCGCGTGGGTGAATACCTGCTGACAGGAGTTGTTTTCGGAAGCGATATCTTTAAGATCGGTTCAAGGATCCGGATCGCGTTCGGCGGCAGCAGCGTCATGCTCTTCGACCGCAAGAGCGGACGAAGGATTGTAAACGGTACCCTTACCGTCGGCTGATGTCACGGCCCTGTCCTCAATACGAGGGCGCGAAACGACAAAGACACATGAAAAACAACAGGCCGGAACCGGTGATCTGCTCACCGGTTCCGGCCTGTGTTATTGTGGTTCAGATGAAGCGCTGTGACATGTCTGTCGAAGCGTTACTTTGAAGTCTCTTCTTCGGCCTGCGCGGAATCCTCCGCTGCTTCCTCGGTGCTTCCTTCCGCTGTCTCTTCTGTGCTTTCCTCAGCGGTATCTGCCGGTTCCTCTGCAGGCTCTTCGTCAGGTGTATCGACAATGGTAACCTCGCCGCGGATGGATTCCAGAACCTTGTCCCTTAAGATGGTCTGCTTGATGTAAGGCTTGCCGTAATACTCGATCACGTCATCGACAAGGGAATTGTCTTCGACATAGGCTGTATAGTCATCCTCGGATACGGAAATGCCCCTGTCGGATGCGATCTTCTGGATGATCATGTTCGCCGCGGTCTGGTGCTGTGCGGCCTCGGTAAGGACGGTGTTGTAATCCTTGCCTTCCTGTGTGAAGAACTGCTTGTAATCCGAATACGGGAAATCAACCCCGAAATACTGATACATCTGAGCCTGCTGGTTGAACTGGGAAATCTGCTGGGTAACCGTGATTTCCTTCATGTGGCGGAGGTACTTGTCCGGATAGGAATCCAGCACGGCATTCTGGCCGAGATAGCTTGCGATCGCGCTGTCCATGAGGCTGTTCTGGTTGTCCTCGATCAGGTGGGCCCTGTATTCCTCCACGGTGGAATATTCCGGGAAGTGCTCCTTGACGAAGGCATCGTCAAACTCGGGCGTCACATAGATGCCGTTGATATGGACCGCGAACTGCGCATCCTTGCCCTGCAGGTCCTCCGAGCTGTAATCCTCGGGGAAGGTAACGTCCACAGTCACATCCTCTCCGGGATGATGGCCGATGAGCTGCTGCTCGAAATCGTCGACATAGGAGCCGGAGCCGATGACAAGCTCTGCGCCGTTTCCGTTGGTATTGCCGCCGTCAAACTCCTCGCCGTCTACGGTTCCAACGTAATCGAGGCTGATGGTATCTCCGTCAGCGATCTCGGCTGCCGCGTCCTCGTTGAGTGTGCGGTTGCTGCGGAGGGTCGACTGGATGGAGGAGTCCGCCTGTGCATCAGTGTAGGTCACGGAATCCTTTTCTACCTCGATGGTGGTGGGATCATAGGAAGCGACATAGTCGTTCACATTGACGTCCTTGATCGTGCCGTCGTCATTAAGGAACGCGCTGAAATCCTCCGAGGGCTCAATCGTGTTGACCTTTTTCATGTGCTGGCTGTATGCGGAATAGCCGATCAGGCCGGCAAGCGCGCCGATGATGAGCACGATGGCAAGGACGCTCAGGATGGCATCTCTTTTTCTGGCCTTCCGGGAATCCTCGGTTCTCTTTTTCTGCTCCAGGCGCTTCTGCATGGACTTGGACATGGTTTCATTTTCGTTTGCCATTTGTAAATCACCTCAATATACAGATTTTGAGTTTGCCCCTGTTTCACAGGGCACCAAAGAGCATTATACGACACTTTCCGATATTCTGCGTGATTTTTCCTTCTGTTCACAGAAGTTTCACGCGCGGCGCGCAACGCTGTCGCGAATAATCAGTGAGGTACTCTGCAGCAGCACGGACACTTTTTCCTTCGGATTGGCGATTCTGTAAATCAGGCGCTGCACGGCAGCAATTCCGAGTTCCTTTTTGTCCACCCGCATGGTGGTGAGGGACGGCATCAGAGCTTCCGAGAAGGGCATGTCGTCGATGGAAATAAGGGAGATGTCCCTGGGGATCCGGTAGCCGGAGTCGTGCAGGACTTTGATCACGGAGACAGCCAGGAGGTCCGCATCTACGAGATACGCGTCGGCGGGCACAAATCCCGGCGCATTTACTACAGCCGAAACATCCTGCAGCGATTTCATGGGATGCAGGTGCTCTTTGAAAATCTGCATTTCTCCGTGCCTGTGGAGGGAAGCCCAGTAGCCGGCCTCGCGCTCCTTAAAGTTTGTGGAGAAGATATCTGACTGAAAATAACCGATTTTGCGGTGTCCGCAGCTGAAAAGGTAATCCACCGCGTCTGCAGCGGCCTGAAAATTGTTGATGCACACACAGTCGTACCCGCAGCCTGGAAAATATCCGTCCAGAAGAACGACGGGGGCGTCCAGAATCTTCAGATAATGCAGATCCTCCCCTGACATTTCCGTGGCCATTACCAGAAATCCATCACTTTGCTTTTCCTTGATGCTCTCCAGCTGGGAGGCGATGTCCTGGCTGGCGTACACATAGACAATATTGAGCGAGCAGCCATGCTGCGTGCACGTTTCGATAACGCCCTCTGTTATGGAAGTGAAGAAGGGATTATCCGCAATAATAAGCCCGTGATTATTCCACATGATCAGCTGGATGGATTTTCCTTCTCTGGTGACGACAGAGGACTCAGCAGCGGGTTCAAAGCCGTACTGCTTTGCGATGTCAAGCACTCGCTTTCTGGTGTCGGCTCCGATTCCGGGTTTGTTATTGAGCACCATGGAAACAGTGGCAGTAGAAACATTGGCAATGGAAGCAAGCTTCCTTACAGAGATATTCATAGGCAGATTTCCAATCGATAACTTAACTGTTAAGTGACAAAGCTATTATACGGATTCGGCTGCCTTAGTTCAATATTTAAGATGCGTAGAAGCGGGGATTTGTCACAGTTCAACAAAATTAACAGTTCAAATTTGTTAAACACTGACAAACTTAGCGTTTTTGCCAATTTTGGTGTTGACTGGAGTAAACATGTTAAGTATGATTGGCTTAACAGATAACTATGTGTTAACTGAACACGTGAAGATCAAAACGATTTCTGTAAAAATCAAGGAGGATTAGTGATGAAGAGATTATTGGCGGCAGCTCTTGCGGCAACGATGGCGATTACACTTGCGGCGTGCGGCAGCACGGCGGCCCCTGCGGCAGGCAGCACGGCTCCGGCGGCAGAGGCAGCTCAGGAAGAAGCGGCTCCGGCGGCAGAACCCACGGGAAAGATCGCAGTTATCCGCAACATGAGCGCATCCGACCATACCACACAGTTTTTCCAGGGCTGCATCGATGAAGGCAAGGCTCTAGGCTACACCGTTGACACCTTCATGTCCGATCAGGACGACACCAAGATGCAGGATCTGATGAACCAGTGCCTGAACAAGGACTATGACATCTGGGTTGTTTCCCATGCAAATGAAGGCTACCAGAACGAGCTGGTTTCCAAGGCAGTGGAAAAGGGCATCAAGGTTGCCTGCTTTGACTGCGGCGGCGAGCATGTGCCGGGCGTTTCCTATACATCCCAGAACGACAGATCTCTTTCCGAGATCTCCCTTGACGCGATGATCGAGACCGCAAAGGCTGCCGGCATTCAGGAGCCCGTTCCTTTTGTTGAGATCAACATTCTCGGACTGATCGTCCCGTTTGATACCCGTCACGCAGTTATCGAAGAATATGAAGCTGCAGGAAAGATCAAGACCATCCAGCTCATCAGCCCGAACCTTGCAAGCGACACTTACAGCCAGATCAACACAGCGGTTTCCTCCCTGCTCAAGCAGTATCCGGAAGGCCAGATCGGCGGCCTTTGGGCAGCATCCTCCGGTTTCCTTGACGGCGCAATTGACGCCATTGAGGAAGCGAACCGCACAGAAATCGCCGTATCCGCAGTTGATATTTCCAATACTGAGATCCAGAGACTGGTTGAGCATCCCGAGTATTGCTGCTGCGCAGCGGTTGACCCTTACGTAATCGGTGTTGTCGATGTCCGCCTCGCAGTTCTCAACAGCCTCGGCGTCGAGACTCCCGAGACCGTCGTCCTGGAAGCAGTCAAGGTTTCCGGCGAAGACCTCACGGCAGAGGATGATATGTCCACACTTGCGAACCACTTTGAAGATTTCGGTTCTACAGACCTGTACGATACTGACGAGATCAAAGAGCTCCGCGCGAAATTCGCAAACTGAT
>CADBPC010000212.1 GCA_902796425.1 uncultured Lachnospiraceae bacterium | reverse complement strand
TGGAAACCGCCGCGATCGGAAGCCACGGCTCGCAGTTAAAGTTCGATACCAGCGCGAGGAAAGTATTGTACGGAATGTAATAGGTCGTGATATTGTTCTGCGCAAGCCCGGCCCTTGCCCCGAGCCAGCGGTACGCCTCCACCCACGGGACAAGGTAGTCGTGATAGTCGCTCGTATGCGCGACATCCGGCGCAAAACCGATGCGGATCACCAGCGAAACAATAAGGATCAGCGCAATACAGATCCAGTATAAATAATTGTCAATGATATAGTATAGAAATCTGTCCGCGAAATTCTGCTTCTTATTCATACAAACACGATTCTCCTAAAGCGCAGTTTTACACTTTTCAGTTTACGCTTTTCAGTTTTATATTTTCTCCTTCAGCGCAGTCTTACAAGATTATACCCGATGGGGCCTTGTCAGTGAACCGGAAAGGCTCCAAAGATAATATCCCGCCGGCAGGATCATGAAATTCCTGCCAAGATATTTCGTAACAAGAAGAGCCTCAAACAGCGTGTACAAAACAAGCGCCGACAGGACGGCCTGCTCCGAGGGCTCCCCTTTCCTGTAAATACCGTAGATAACAAGCAAAACAAGAGCGAGGATCAGGATTCCGGGGATGATCCCGTACCAGAAAAAGACTCTGACCCATCCCATGTCAAAATAGTTGTCATAGACCCTGTCGGAAAAGAGCTTCCAGGAATCCAGCGCTCCCCTGTGCGTCTGCGTGCTCCAGTAGAGGTTAGTGATCCTGCCGCTGAAATACCGGTCCAGCCGGTCGAGCCACTCCCATCCCTCCGTGCCTGTGTGGTGCGAAACCGCCGCACCGAAAAGACTCATACCGATCGAGCCGGCAAGAGTAAGAAGCGAAAGAACAACTCCGATAAGACTTCCCGTGTGAAGCTGTGTTTCCTTTTTTCCCTGATCCTTTGCAGAAATCATCTGCAGCACTGCCGAAGCCAGGATCATCCAGCCACCGCAGATAAGCCCCGACCGGCTTCTTGTGTACAGGCTGAAAAGCACGAAGGCGGCAAAAAGGACGGTATGCCCCACAAGTCGCAGCCTTCTGTGGAAGAGATACACCGTCATTGCGGTCACCATAAGCCCCGCCCATTCCAGCGTGTTCGGATGTCCGAAGCCAAGGGCCGGCAGCATCCTGTAGCCCTTTGTTCCCCCGAATTCCTGCGTGATCGACACCGTGCCAAAGATGCCCGCCGCCGACAGGAAAATGATCAGTCCCGCGCCCGCAGCCGTCACGGCCAGCGTATACTTCAGCGCCTTTTTCAGGTCCAGATCACGGCATGCAAACAGAATCGTGATCAGCCGCAGCATCTCCAGCCTTCCGGAGAAGCGCCAGCAGATAAGCCCGAACAGCCAGCCCGCGGCAATCACGCCCCACTCCCTGCGGGAGTGTTTCACCGCCAGAATGCTCAGTCCGAACAAAAGAAGCGTACCCCGAAAGCACCACCCGTCGTAAGGCACCGAGAGGTCGCTTGCGTCCGCCAGCATCAGCAGCAGTTCTGCCGTCCACGCGAGATAAAATAATGTTTTACCTGTTTTCTTAAATAATATATTCTGACTCATCTGTTTTCAAAATGCGATGTATATGCAACGATATTTTTTTCGTTGCATTTGCGTTGCATTTTTGCATCTCTATCAATTGTCTCAATCGATCAGCAGCCTGAAAATGAGCTGTATTCCCTGCGGCGTGTTTCCCCGTACAGGAAGCCGATGACTCACATCCTGAAAATAATGCTGAGCGCCGCGAATTCTGCAGCCATCAGAAGAACCAGCAGCATCTCGTTATACGGCTTGGCCTTCAGCGCGGCCCTTTCGCCCTGCGGGCTCACCGCCGTCAGAAGCAGCGGCAGGAAAGGAATAAAGTATCTTCCCTGGATTCCCCTGATGACATCGCTGCCGTACGGCGTGTAGGCCAGGAACATGGATACCGCGATCATCACAGCCGACAGGATGCAGAGGATGACCGAAAAGATCCTGAAGGATGAAGGGAGCGTCCTGCCTGCACCCTTCTCCTTAAGCAGAGAAAATATCACAGCTATGAGGAATATTGCCTGCAGCAGCGGATGGATGGAAACCTGGAACCAGCCGATATCGCTCCCTATGACGGACTTCAGGTAAAAATCCGCAAAGACGACGAAGGTCCTGAAAAGCATTGCGACAAATCCCGCGGGCTCCTGCAGAATATAGCTCAGCGAATAATGCACCTCCGGTGCGGAGGTCACCGCCTGCGAGAC
>CADBPC010000211.1 GCA_902796425.1 uncultured Lachnospiraceae bacterium | reverse complement strand
TTGTATGGGAGTAAAAAACTACTCCTACCGATTATTATGGAATCAACGGTAGACTTTGTCATACCGGCGGATTATTAAGGGCTTACTTTGTAACGAATAGAATCGTAATCGATATTAAGAATAAACTTGAAAGATACGCTCGAAGAGATTATAAAGCAGACAGAGAAGATTGTATTAACAGAAGAAGATAGCAATCAGTCAGTAGCCGCATGACACCTTGCCATCGGCAGATCAAATCTCTGGCGGACGATTAACGATGACTAGTTTAGATAAAAACAGAGACAAACAGATGCTGGTTCTGGCAGATGATCTTACCGGTGCAATGGACACTGGTGTTCAGTTTGTAAAGAGAGGCCTGAGGACGAGCGTAATAGTTGGCAGCGAATGTGACTTCAGCAGCTATCCGGACACAGATGTCTTCGTGATTGATACAGAAACAAGGCATTTATTCGGCGAAGATGCATACATTGTATGAAATAACAAAAAGGGCGTGCAGCTTCGGTATCTCTCACTTCCTGAAAAAGACGGATTCCGGACTGAGGGGGAATATCTCTTCTGAAATAACAGCGGTCATGGATGCGTCAGGCATTAAAGTTGCGGCATTTATACCTGCGTTTCCGCAGATGAACCGCGTAGTCGTTGGCGGGATCAGTTATATTGACGGGATACCGATCAACAAAAGCGTATTTGGAACAGACCCGTTCAATCCTGTGAAAATAGAGAGAGTTGCGGATCTCTTTTCAAATCAGAAGCATACAGTAAGGGAGTATTCTGATCCGGATGACTTTCTAACGCATCAGACCGAGGAGCAGATTGCGGTCTTCGATTCTGCGGCAAGAAGTGATATCCGGGCTATTATCGATGTCCTCGAGCAGAACGGATGCAACAGGTTATACGCAGGATGCGCAGGACTTGCAGATGTACTGGCTGAGGAAATGGGAAGCGGCGAGGCGCCTGATACAACACCGGAAAGAGCCGATTGTTTTCTTGCAGTTTGTGGCAGCATCAATCCGATATCTCAGCGTCAGATACAGTATGCGGCGCAGCAGGGCTTTATGCGTCTGAATATTCCAGGAGAAGAAATAAACGACACCGCGTTCGCTGAATCGGATGCTTTTAATGACTATATAGCTGAGATCAATACGACGCTGGCCGAGCATAAGGTCTGCTTAGTTGACACGGGAAATAATACTGATAATCTGAATGGTCATGCAGGCATCAGCAATGATTTTGATCCGGACATAATTGCGGGAAATCTCGGGAAAATATTGAGAGCGACACTGGCAGGGGGTATGCACCCTGTTATTATGATCATCGGCGGGGATACGCTGTATCATATAACAGATGAATTATCGTGTCTGGGACTGCAGCTGATCTCTGAGCCGGAGCGGGGCGTTGCCTGCATTAGGATGAAAACAGGCACGGATGAATATACGGCTCTTACGAAATCCGGCGGATTCGGTGATGAGCAGCTGATTGTCAGATTGATCGGCAGGTTTCTAGACAGCACTTATTGACAAACATTATGAAGATAAACAACGGTCTTTACATCGGCGTTGACGGCTGCAGGGGCGGCTGGATCGCCTGCATCCTTGACCACGGCGAGCTTCGCCTGGAGAGACATGATTCTATTGATATGCTGGTCAAGGCATATCCGAAGTTCGACGTCTTTTTGATCGATATGGCGGTCGGCCTTCGAACCCGTAAGGACCAGAAAAGGCCGGATGAGCCGGCGAGGAAGGAACTGGGCACCAGGGCTTCTTCAATATTTCCCATTCCCTGCCGTCAGGCTGTGTATGCAGAGACAGAAGAGGAGCAGAAGCAGGCCAATATCCGGGTGCTCGGCAAGAGCCTGGCGAAGCAGACTATCAACATCCTTCCGAAGATCCGGGAGGTAGATGAGTTCCTCACGAACCATTCGGAGTACAAAAACCGGATTCTGGAAAGCCATCCGGAAATTGATTTCACAAGGCTCAAGGGCTCCGCTGTAACAAGTCGCAAGAAAGAGTCTGAGGGCTTTTGCAAGAGGGTGGAAATCCTGAAAAAATACCTGCCGGTAGAATCTTTTTCCGGTATGCAGGACAAGTCAGAATCCGTTATGCGGGAGACGGCTAAAGAGCTTCGATGCAATCCGGACGACCTTCTGGATGCAGTGTGCCTTGCAGTGACGGCGGCGCTCTCGGCGCAGGGCATGTGTGAAACCATTCCGGAAGAGCCGGAGAAGGACGAGAACGGTCTTTATATGAAGCTGACAATTCCGAAAAAGGACAGCGATATTAACAGCAGTAATCCTTCCGTCGGGCAGAAGGTGGCTGTGGTCACCGGCGGAGCCGCGGGGATCGGGAAATGTATCGCGGAGGAATTCCGCAGACAGGGCGTAAAGGTCTATGTGATCGACAGTGCGCCCGGAGGCCACTATGTGGGCGATATCTCTGATAAGGCAGTGCTGGAGGCGTTCGCGCAGAAGGTGATCAGCGAGTGCGGAGGCATTGATTATCTAATCAATAATGCCAAGCCGATGACGAAGGGCATTGACGAGTGCAGCTATGAGGAGTTTCAGTACGCCCTGGCTGTCGGAGTCACCGCACCGTTCTACCTGTCCAAATTGTTTGCACCGTATTTCCGCGAGGGCGCATGCATCGTCAACATCTCATCCTCGCGTGACCGGATGAGCCAGCCGCAGACGGAGAGCTATACGGCCGCAAAGGGCGGGATCGCTTCGCTGACACATGCTATGGCAGCCAGCTTTGCTGGAAAGGTCCGCGTGAATTCTATTTCCCCGGGCTGGATTGATACCGCGTGGACGGTATACGAGGGGCCGGATGCTCTGCAGCAGCCTGTTGGCCGCGTCGGGAACCCGATGGACATCGCGAATATGGTTCTGTTCCTTTGCTCCGACAAGACGGGATTCATCACCGGAGAGAATATCTGCATCGACGGGGGCATGACAAAGCTCATGATCTATCATGACGATCATGGCTGGACCTATACGCCGGAGGCGTGAAAATATCCCTGCGCGTGAGCGCAGCCTCTTCATATGTGTGGTTTACGGGGCAGCAGGTTACAGAACCTTCTGCCCGTTTACTTTCAGTGAGAACTGCGCATCCAGGAATCTTGCCGCATGCGAGCACATGGTCATGCGGGTGAGGAAAATATCGAAGTACTCGTACAGCGTGCAGATTTCCTCATCAATCGTGAGGTAAAGCGTAATGCGCTTTTCTTCCTGCGAGCATTTTAATCTCGTCGTCGTAACCGCGTAATTTACCCGGTCGTGGATGTCAAAGTGGATGGGATCCTTTTCGTTTACCCGGCTTCTTCGCACGTCTGTCTTATCCGCGATAATCAGCGCAGCGGCAATCGGATCCGCGACGACGCCGTCTGATTCGTCATGGTTGGCGATGGCGGAGACAATTCTTACGCGGTCTGAAAGCTCCAGATCGGTTTCCTTTAGGATTTCATTTGCAAGGAGCGCTCCGTATTCTGCATGATGGTGCCGGTTGACCGCGTTTCCGATATCATGCATAAAGCCTGCGATCTTTGCCAGTTCGATCACATGCTCATCATAGCCGAAGGCCTTCAGGATATCGGCCGCCTTCTCTGCAACCAGCCTGGTATGAGCCGGTGAATGATCTGTATATCCCAGCACGTCTAAAATCGCGCAGCCCCGCTTATAATATTCAAGCACTTCTTCGTTGTGGATAAATATCTTCGAACTTCATAATATTCAGGCCCTGTTTCTATTTACCATTATTGTTTTCGCCGTTGAATGAATAGTTAAATTCCGCTTGTAAAAGTAAATTCCATACTGAAGACTAATTTCAGCTTTTTAAGGGTTTGACATTGTTTGTCAGACCCTTTATTGTG
>CADBPC010000210.1 GCA_902796425.1 uncultured Lachnospiraceae bacterium | reverse complement strand
GGACACACCGTCCGCTCCGAGTATCAGGCGGGCAAGGGAACTCCGTGCCTTGTAGCTGTACACCAGGATGCGACCGGTCACGCCCTGGATCTTGCACTTGCATACGGCGCAGGTATCGGCGGCGCAAGAGCAGGACTTCTTGAGACAACCTTCCGCACCGAGACCGAGACAGATCTGTTCGGTGAGCAGGCGGTTCTTTGCGGCGGCGTATGCGCTCTGATGCAGGCCGGTTTCGAGACCCTTGTCGAGGCAGGCTATGATCCGAGAAACGCTTACTTTGAGTGTATCCATGAGATGAAGCTCATTGTCGACCTGATCTATCAGTCCGGATTTGCAGGAATGAGATATTCCATCTCCAACACTGCAGAGTACGGCGATTATGTAACCGGACCGAAGCTGATCACGGACGAGACAAAGAAGACCATGAAGAAGATCCTGTCCGACATCCAGGACGGAACCTTTGCAAAGGAATTCCTTCTCGATATGTCCGATGCGGGCGGCCAGGTCCATTTCCAGGCTATGAGAAAGCGCGCGGCAGAGCATCCGGCAGAGAAGATCGGCAAGGAGATCAGAAAGCTTTACAGCTGGAACAACGAAAACGACCTTCTGATCAACAACTGATTCTGCTGAATTTTCAGCTGATTTCAATATTAAACAAAAGGCAGTGCACCGTTTGGGCGGCGCACTGCTTCTTTGTTACAGGTCCTTAATTACCGAGCTGAAGGCACCGGCTCCGGAGACGGGCTCGCCGCAGCGGGCGAGGTGTCCCGTGTCGCCGAGAACCTGGATCCGGAACATCGCGGCGCCCGGCATCCTTTTTTCCGCGTTCAGAACCGTTACGGAAGAGGGAGCCATAAAGAAGGTCTGCTTCAGTACGATGGGTGAAATGCCGGTCAAATATCCCAGGGCTTCGAATCCGGCCCCGAGATGGGCGAAAAACACCAGCGTCACGTCGTCGTCATTTTCCGTTTTTTCATCATTTCTCGCATAATAGCCGCCGCACCGGGTATAGCCGAATTTCTCAAGAATATCATCCAGTCCTTTGCGCAGGGCAAAAACCGCGGGCTCGTAATCCGGATTGGAGCGGAAGATTTCATGCTCATACCATTTGTCCCTGTCATAGAAAAGCTCCTGACGGGTCCAGTACTGAGGCATGAAATCCCACGGGACCTGGGGGTACCTGCCGGTCACCGGGTCTTTGATCATATAGGAAAATTCCTTCAGCCAGTCGCATACGACAGGCTTTTTGTTTAAGGCTTCCATAGCCGGCGCAGCCGTAAGGAGCGCCCTCTCAAGCGGTGATGAATAGTATCCTGCGACATACGGGTCCAGGCGCAGAATTCTGTCTTTGAGGCACTGCGCCTCGCGAAATCCCTTCTCTGTCAGTGTTCTGCGGTCATAGTCCGGCTCCGCGTGACGAATAAATATCAGCCGCATATTATCCTCCTTGTCGGTTTATACTGTTAAGAAACTTCATTTAATGATAAAATACCAAAGAGATTTCGAAAAGAGGATGCAGTATGATTTCTTTTGTGGAGGGAACGGTCGCGGGTTTTGATGAGAGCGGCGTCATCCTGAATGTCGGCGGAGTAGGCTTTTATGTCCAGGTGCCTTCGTATGCGGTATCCGAACTTTCTTCCGCTCCTGCGGACAGAGTTGTGCGTCTACACACATATATGTACATCCGCGAGGATGCCATGAATCTGTACGGATTCCTGTCGGCGGATGAGCTCTCGCTCTTTAAGATGCTGATTACTGTCAGCGGGATCGGTCCCAAGGGAGGACTTTCGCTCCTGTCTGCCATGAGCGCGGACGATCTTCGTTTTGCGATCATATCGGGCGATGCGAAAGCAATTTCCCGCGCACAGGGGATCGGGAAGCGCACTGCGGAGCGTCTTGTGATCGATCTGAAGGACAGGCTTCAGCAGACAATCGGTTCCGATGATCTGCGCGGAGTGCACATGGATCTGTCACAGAGCGCTGCAGAAGCCGAGGGAAGCGCTGCGGGCGATGCCGTGGCAGCCCTTACGGCTCTGGGATATCCGCGTGCAGATGCTGCGGCAGCAGTAAAGAAGGCACAGTCAGAGGGGAATGAAGATACGGAGGCACTCCTGAAGGCGGCGCTCCGGCATCTTGCCTGATGTGAAAGGAGAAGACTATGATACACAAAAACGCTGTCTGGCATGACAGAAAAAGAAACTTTCTCGGCCTTCCTTGGACCTTTACCGTCTATGAGGTTACGGATACCCGGCTGTTTATCAACACCGGATTCCTGAATTCGAGAGAGGATGAGGTCAGACTCTACCGGTTTACGGATCTTACGCTCACACGGAGCCTGTGGCAGAAGGTTACCGGGACCGGGACAATCCACTGTGACACATCCGACATGACCATGCGCAATTTTGACATCAAGAATATCCGGAGCGCCCAGCAGGTGAAGGAGCTCCTTTCGGAATACATCGAAAAGGCACGCAAGGAGAACCGGGTGTATGCCAGAGAGTCGCTCGGTGCCCAAATGCATGCGGGCGATGATCCGGGGGACGTGGATACCTTCCACGACAGTTACCCGGAAGAGCCCGATGAGGATGACGATAACCACTGAGGAGTTTCATGGAACGACGTATGATCGAAACCGGCTTCACGAAAGAGGACGAGAAAATCGAGAGTTCTCTTCGGCCGCGTACACTCGCTGCCTATATCGGGCAGGAGAAAATGAAAGAAAGCCTGAAGATCGCCATAGAGGCGGCAAAACAGCGCAAAGAGCCGCTTGACCATCTCATGTTCTACGGTCCCCCCGGGCTTGGCAAAACCACTATTTCACAGATAATTGCAAATGAAATGGGCGTAAATATCCGCGTAACAAGCGGACCGGCCATTGAAAAGCCGGGAGAGATGGCTGCAATCCTGAACGGACTCAAAGAGGGAGATATCCTGTTCGTGGATGAAATCCACCGGCTCAACAAACCCGTGGAAGAAGTCCTGTATCCTGCAATGGAAGACTTTGCGATCGATATCATGATCGGAAAGGGGAGTGCCGCAAAATCGATCCGGTTGGATCTTCCCAAATTCACTTTGATCGGCGCTACCACAAGGGCGGGACTTTTGTCTGCTCCCTTAAGGGACAGATTCGGAATGATCCAGCGCCTTGAATTCTACAGCGTCGCCGAGCTTCAGCGGATCATCGAGGCTTCCGCGCTTGTGCTGGGCGTGGAGGTCGACAAAGACGGCGCCCTCGAGATGGCGAAAAGGAGCCGCGGAACGCCGAGGCTTGCAAACCGGATACTGAAGCGGGTGCGCGATTTCGCGCAGGTCCGGTACGACGGGAAAATCACGAAAGAGATCGCATCCACGGCGCTTGATATGATGGAAGTCGACCGCATGGGCCTTGACAGGAACGATCGCAGAATCCTGGGCGCGCTGATCGATATGTTCGGCGGAGGACCTGCAGGACTGGATACACTGGCAGCAGCGATCGGAGAGGACGCCGGGACGATAGAGGATGTAGTAGAGCCGTATCTTCTCCAGAACGGCCTGATCAACCGGACACCGCGCGGAAGAGTCGCAACCAGAGCCGCCTACGAACATCTCGGGCGCACGATGCCGGAAGGCGGATAATTAAACAGCTGCCTTCTTGCACAGTAAAAGGATGTCAACTATACTGAAAAAACCAGCATGAAAAGGAGATTCCAATGGCTTCCAAGACAAATGCCGAAGTGATTATCAACGGCAAGGTTTATACACTGAGCGGTTATGAGAGTGAGGAGTACCTCCAGAAGGTCGCTTCCTATCTCAACAGCAAAACAAACGAGTTTTCCAGAAACGAAGGATATATCAAGCTGAACACAGACTATAAGAATATCCTTATGCAGATCAATATTGCGGATGATCTTTTCCAGGCGCAGAGGGAGCTCGCGCAGCTTCGCGAAGAAATGACCGTAAGGGAAAAGGATCTCTATGATCTCAAACATGAGCTGATTGCCACCCAGATGAAGCTGGAATCCACAGAGAAGAATCTGAAAGCCGCAAAGGCCGAGAATGAGGAGAACACAAAGAAGATCATCCGGCTTGAGACGGAGTTAAAGACACGTACCGAGAAATAGTCCGGACACCCGTATGATGGAATTAATACGCCATGACGGCAATGACAGCCCAGGACCGCTGTCTGCGCCTTCATGGCGTATGCAGCATATAGGTAAATTTCCGCGTTTATGACAACTGACGATACAAAACACAGTACTATACGAAAACCAGAGCTTCTGGCACCGGCGGGGAGCTTTGAGGCCTTCCGCGGCGCAGTCGCTGCCGGTGCAGACGCCGTGTATCTCGGCGGGGAGCGGTTCGGCGCAAGAGCCTATGCACAAAACTTCACGGAAGAAGAAATTATTGAAGCCATAGCCTTCGCGCATATCTTCGGCGCCAGAGTCTATCTGACCGTCAACACATTGACCAGGCAGAGTGAGCTGGATGATCTGACAGATTATGTGGAACGCCTGTACCGGGCGGGCCTGGACGGAGTGATCGTCCAGGATATCGGCGTATTAAAGCGCCTGGGCAGGCGCTGCCCCGACCTCAGGCTTCACGCGAGCACGCAGATGTCCATCACCGGGCCGGGAAGCGTACGGCTCCTTCAAAACCTCGGCGTATCCCGCGTTGTTCCCGCAAGAGAGCTGTCTCTTGCGGAAATGCGCGCCATCAAGGAGGAGACCGGCGTTGAGATTGAGGCATTTATTCACGGCGCCATGTGCTATTCTTACTCCGGAAGATGCCTGATGAGCAGCTTTCTGGGCGGAAGGAGCGGCAACAGGGGGCGCTGTGCCGGGACCTGTCGTCTCCCGTACAGGATTTCTTTCCCGGAATCCGGAAAAGCCGAAGAGTTCCCCGGGGGCAGAAAGGATTTCTACCCGCTGTCCATGCGGGATATGTGCGCACTGGAAAAGCTTCCCTCCCTTATAGAGGCAGGGATCGATTCCTTTAAAATCGAAGGCCGGATGAAGAAGGCGGAGTACGCGGCAGGCGTCACGGCAGTCTACAGGAAATACATCGATCTCTACTTTAAGCTTCGAAGCGAAGGAGCCAAAGATGCCTGGAAGGTCGAAAAGGAGGATCTGCACAGCCTGACATCCCTTTATATCCGGTCGCAGCTCTCCGGAGGTTATTACAATATTCGGAATTCCAAAGACCTTCTGACCCTGGATTCGCCGGGCTATGCGGGTGCCGATGACATTCTTCTTAATAAGATCCGGGAGAAGTACATCGATCATCCTGTATTAAAGCCGGTACGGGGAAAGGCATTTGTCGCAGCTCCGGACAATATCCGGCTTGAGGTTTTCAGCGCGGACGGGATATCCGCCAGTGTGAGCGGCGACGCCGCGCAGCCTGCAAAATCAAGGCCGCTTACAGAAGAAGATATCCGGCAGAAGCTCACGCAGACGAAGGATACCGCCTTCGTTTTTGAAAGGCTGGATGTGGAAACAGACGGAGCCTCCTTTGTCCCGGTCAGCGCGCTAAAGGATCTGCGAAGGAGAGCCATCAGCGAGCTGACCTTAAAGTACAGCGGTGTAAGGACTCCCTCTTTGGAAGGCAGCAGGCAGGAAGATATCGGGGATGCATGGCAGGCTGCCCGCAGAAAAAGCAGGAATACGGCCTCTCAAGGCAGGTCTGTCTGGGTTCTGGCGTCCACGAAGCAGCAGCTTCAAAGCATCGCGTCTGTCATTAACAAAGAGTCCTCCCCCTGGCCTTCTCCTTCCGGAAGCGCCCGGGTAAATGTCGGCGCCGTTATCGTCCCTCCCGAGCTTGGAACCGAGGCAGGGAAGGTTCTTTCTTCCAACATTCCGCTCATGCTGTCCCTTCCGCACATGGTCCGCCGGCCGGAGTACAGCGCACTCGAAGCGGCGCTGGAAAACGGAAGTTTTTCGGGATTCTATGTCCGGACGATGGAAGAGTTGGACATTCTGAAGAAAAAATATTATTATAGAGAAATTGCGGCGGCATTTTCATTATATGCATGGAATACAGAGAGCGCGGAATGGCTTTTTGAAACCTGCGATTACTTTACCCTGCCGCCGGAACTCTCCGGAAAGGAGGCGGCATCCGTATTCGGCCCTGCCTTAAAGGAGAGGGCGATCCTCGAAGTATACGGAAAAACGCCCCTTATGGTGACTGCCGGGTGCCTTCGCAAAACTGCCGGCAGGTGCACTAAGGCGGACAATGGTTTTTTGTATCTGACGGACAGAAAAAATGCACGGTTTCCGGTCAGGACGGACTGTGCGTTCTGTCATAACGTAATATTCAACAGCGTACCGACATCGCTCCACAGGCAGACCAGGGACCCGGCATTTCAGGGAGCCCCTGTCCACCTCCTTTCTTTTACGGATGAAGACGGAAGAAAGGCGGGAGAGATCCTGGATGCATATCTGCAGCTGGAAAACATCACGGAAACGCCCGGCGGTTCTACAGCCGCGGCTGTGAAAGACAGAATTGACGAGCTTTTGAGAACAGACACCAGTTCACAGTCTGCGGGATATACGGCGGGTCACTTTAATAAAGGCGCGTTATAATTCATACATGCGAACATATATACTGGCATTAACAAAATACGGCCTTGTGGCAACAGTGGCAGTCTATACGATACTGGCCTTTGTTCTGCTGCTTGATTTTCATAAAACCCCCGAGAAGGTCCTCTGCAGGGTGCAGAGCGGCCTGATTCTCGTATTCCAGGTTATTTCCTATTTCACGCTGTATACGGCGATGGAGGACCGGCGCTTCATCTTTTTCTGCCTTGCCCAGGTGGTGACGTTCGGCGGGGCGATCATCATCTACGAGACGCTGTATTCGCAGGCGCACATGCCGCTGTTCAATAACATGTGCATGATGCTTTCCATCGGCCTGGTTATTCTCTCACGCCTGTCATTCGACCGGTCGTGGCGGCAGTATATCATTGCGCTTGGCGGCCTCGTCCTTGCGGTCGTGATCCCGCTGGCGCGAAGGTGGTTCTACCTGCTGAAGTATCCGAAGCTGATGTACGGCCTTCTCGGAGTCGTAAT
>CADBPC010000209.1 GCA_902796425.1 uncultured Lachnospiraceae bacterium | reverse complement strand
TTACCTGAAGGAATACGCGGAAATGGTCCGCTCCCTTCCACATCCTTCCGGCGGCGAGCTGGAGGCTTTGAAGATCGCCTCCATGGCGGGCGAGAAGGACGCACAGGCGGCGCTGACCGAATACATGCTCCCCAAGGTTATCGACATAGCAAGGCTCTACGCCGGCCAGGGGGTCTATCTTGAGGATCTTGTCGGCGCCGGGAATGAGGCGCTGGTCCGGAGCGTTACGCTCCTTGCCCCTCTGGAAGGTCCGGAAGAGGTGGAAGGCACCATCGGCAAATATATCATGGATGCGATGGAGGATATGATTGCCGCGAACCTCGACGAAAAGGCGACGGACAACGCGGCGGTGAGCCGGGCGAACCGGATCCTTGAAGCCGCTGACGCGCTTGCGGACGAGATCGGGCGGAAGGTTACGGTGGAGGAGCTTTCATCGCTTAAGGATATCCCGGAGGAGGATATTTACGAGGCAATCCGGATTACGGGCGACAATATCGAGAATCTTGTGCGGAAATCCGAAATCTGAACTTGGGGCAAGGCGCTGAAATCCGCACGGGACGGGAAACAGTATGAGCGAACAGGACTTTAAATACTATCTGGATTCTCTGACGGTCATTTCCATCGGTGCAAAGTACAGCTACCGCGAACTGATCAGGGAGGAGAACATCAGCCTGAAATACAGGACAATCTGCAGACGCTGCTTTACGGCCGAGGTGGATCCGGAGACAACTCTGGAGAGCCATCTTTATTATATGAAGCCGGAAGATGAGAGCTGCGATATTTACACAAGGCTGAAAACAAAGGTCATCATCCTTGAGCCGGAGCTCCACGGCGGTCACGTCCGCTATGCCGAGAAGGAAATGAAGATCGGCGAACTCGCGGGGATTCCCGCGGAGGAAAAGGAGAGAAGAGGCATCATTATCAGAGAGGTCCGGATTTCCAAGATGGGCCTCGGGAGCTTTGCAGTTTAGAAAAACAGTACTTGACGACATAGAATGAATCTGCTACTATACTACAGGTTTTAAACCGCAGCCGAAGACAGCAGGTGCCAATGGCACAAAGAAGATCACCTGCCGAGGATGAAGGAAATTACTTCGTAATTTGATGTCCTCTGTCTTGTGGCAGAGGATTTTTATTTGTGCGATAAGGCCGGAGAGCGGCCGCTGTGCTTGCACAAGCGGCTATTTGACGGCATCGCGCAGGATGGGCGGCAAAGCCTGCCCATCCGGTTTTCGAAATCCTGATTCGGCATAACAAATCTGACAGGAGGTAAAAGATGGCTAAAGTTGAATTGAAGCAGCCGGTCGTGAAAGAGATCGCAGAAAAGATCGACGGTGCACAGTCTGTTGTCCTTGTTGACCACAGAGGACTGACCGTAGCTCAGGATACAGAGCTTCGCAAACAGCTTCGTGAAGCCGGTGTAACTTACAAAGTTTATAAGAACACAATGATGAACTTTGCATTTAAGGGAACCGAGTTCGAAGGTCTGAGCGGATATCTTGAAGGTCCTTCCGCAATGGCGGTGTCAAAAAATGATGCTACAGCTCCGGCCAGGATCCTTTGCAAGTTTGCCGAGAAGGCAAAGGCGCTTGAGATCAAGGGCGGCGTTGTAGAAGGAAAGGTAATGGATGCAGCTGCGCTGCAGGAAGTTTCCCAGATTCCTTCCAGAGATGAGCTCCTTGCAAGACTCTTTGGCAGCATGCAGTCACCTGTTGCTAACTTCGCACGCGTGATCAAGCAGATCGCCGAGAAGAAGGCAGAGGGCACAGAAGCCGCAGCTCCCGCAGCGGAAGCGGCAGCAGAAGAAGCGCCGGCAGAGGCGTAATCAGAAAATAGTATATCAGGAGGAAAATATAATGGCTAAGTTAACAAACGCTGAAATTATTGATGCGATCAAAGAGCTGTCCGTTCTCGAGCTGAACGAGCTGGTTAAGGCTTGCGAAGAGGAGTTTGGTGTATCTGCAGCAGCAGGTGTTGTCGTTGCGGCAGCAGGCCCTGCAGCAGCAGCTGAGGAAGAGAAGACTGAGTTCGACGTCGAGCTG
>CADBPC010000208.1 GCA_902796425.1 uncultured Lachnospiraceae bacterium | reverse complement strand
CTTGATGACTGGACGCATAACAAAGCTATACAGAAAAGCCTGGAAAGCAGAAGAATTACAGAGGAACAAAAGCTGTATTTGAAATCCCTGAAAGTGGTTCGGTAATACTGCCATTATTGCGAACAAAAAAGGTGATCTCTAATTACGGATTAAGGAGAACTTCGGTGCATTAAGGCGTCTGAAGAAGACGGTCGTGGACCGACAACGTAAAGACCATTCCTCTTGATATACTTCTGCACGTGGAATAGAATAAATTAGTTAGAGCAAGCTAACTGCTGTCGACCGCCATACCTGCTATGCAGACCTTCCGGGAGAAAGAGGTGCAGAGACAAGATGAAAGTATATGAGTTTGGGGAAGAGCATACAAAAATTTTCGCCATGTTCCAATGCGCGGTCGAGCCCTGGTGGGTATTCAAAGCTTCCGCAGAGGACATTCCGGTGAAGAAGGCCATCATCGATGCCGGCATCACGCCGTATCCGTATCCAAAATGGATCTGCAGGCTGATCTCAGTGAAGGACTGGATCATGATCATGCTGGCAACCCGGTCCCTTCGGATGATGAAGCTTGCCTGTCCGCCTGAGCGGTGGACGCCGGGGGGCGAGGATCCGGAGGCGCATTACAGGGCTCTGCTGGAATTCTATAAGCAGCATTACTCGCCGCGAACGATCTATAACGTCTTCTGGTCAACGGATAACTACTCTGTGCCGGATCCTGTCCCTCAGGTTGATACCATGATAGAATACTGGTATGGCGAGGAAGAAAAGCGGGCCGGAGAAGTAAAAGGTTTTTTTGGACTGAGACGCAGGGAATAATATGAATTTGACAATAGCCGGCAGCATGCCTGTCATTACTGTACTGTTACAAGGGTTTTTAAGCTTTTTCTCTCCCTGTGTACTGCCGCTTCTGCCGCTTTATATCGGGTACCTGTCCGGGGGAACGGGAACTTTATCGTCTGATGGAGAACTTGTTCCCGACCGGAAAAAGGTGCTGCTTAATACCATCTTCTTCGTAATCGGGATAAGCTTTTCATTCTTTGTCCTGGGACTTGGCATGCGGGCAATAGGACGCTTTTTCAGCGGGAACGCGCTTTTGTTCTCCCGGATGGGAGGAATTGTCGTTATCCTGTTCGGCCTGTATCATCTCGGGATTTTCGGGACATCTTCCGTATTAATGAAGGAGAAGAGACTACCCATCCGGTTCGATAAAATGGCGATGTAACCGCTGACGGCCCTGATCATGGGATTTGCCTTCAGTTTCGCATGGACACCCTGTGTCGGGCCGACTCTTTCGAGCGTTCTTCTCATGGCTGCTTCCGCAGGCAGCAGTACTGCCGGTTTTGCGCTGATCGGTGTATATACACTGGGCTTTGTCGTACCTTTCCTTCTGGCAGGATTATTCACAACCTCTATATTAAATTTCTTCAGGAAACACCGGAATATCGTCCGATACTCTGTCAGAATCAGCGGAGCACTGCTGGTTCTGATGGGCGTTCTGATGATAACCGGTTATATGAACAGCGTCACAGGATACCTTTCGCGGATATCTGCAAGCGAAGAGGACATTGTAAGTGAAGAGGACACCGTAAGCGAAGAGGATACCGCAAGCGAAGAGGACATTGTAAGTGAAGAAGATATCGTAAGTGAAGAAGCCGAAGCCCCGGATACTGAGAAGGACGAGAAGATCGCCGCGCCGGATTTTACGCTTACAGATCAGAATGGCATGACACATACTCTGTCAGATTACAGAGGGAAAATTGTGTTTCTTAACTTCTGGGCGACCTGGTGTCCTCCGTGCCGTGCGGAAATGCCGGATATTCAGGCAATTTATGAAGAAACACTGCAGGATGAGAAGTCGGATCTTGTCATTCTCGGCGTAGCTTTTCCCAATTATGGAAACGAGACAAGTGAAGACGGAATTCGGACATTTCTGGATGATAACGGCTATACTTATCCGGTTTTAATGGATTATGACGCATCCCTCCTGGCTGCGTACTATATCACCGCATATCCGACAACATTTATGATTGATCCGGACGGAAATATCTACGGTTATGTTCCGGGTAGTTTGACAAAGGATATTATGGAGGATATCATCAGGCAGACAAGGGAAGGCAGCAGGCCTTAAGCGGACTGCCAGGCAGAGGCGGCTGATGAAAGCAGCCGGCTGACGATCATATGGAAAGTCTTCCGGATGTGAAAATATGGGTGAAATTTGAGTATAACTATAGTAGAATATTTTTTTACTAAAGACGCAGTTTATATAGGAAAGCAACAGAAACAGGGATGGCTTATCCATCAGAAGGAGCTTTAATGACGGACATTGAAAAGAAGCTGCAGACAACATCCTACCCGGGAAGAGGTATTCTTCTTGGCCGCAGTGCAGACGCAGGCAAGGCTGTAATCGCATACTTTATCATGGGCCGCAGCGCCAACAGCCGCAACAGAATATTCGTTGAAGACGGGGAGGGGATCCGCACACAGGCATTTGATCCTGCCAAAATGGAAGACCCGAGCCTGATTATTTACGCACCCGTGCGTGTCCTTGGCAGCACAACCATTGTTACAAACGGCGACCAGACAGACACAATTTTCGACGGAATGGAGAAAGGGCTGACATTTGAACAGTCGCTCCGGTGCAGGACTTTTGAGCCCGATGGGCCCAACTTCACTCCCAGGATTTCCGGAATCGTAGATGTAAAGGACGGCGCCATGTCCTATTCCATCTCCATTCTTAAGAGCGCCTGCGGCGATCCGGAATCCGTACTGCGTTATACATTTGATTATGAGAACCCGAAGAAGGGTGAGGGCAGGTTCATTTCCACTTACCAGGGTGACGGGAATCCGCTGCCTTCCTTTGAGGGAGAACCCTTCAGGACCGCTTTTGACGAGAGCTTCACAGCCGATATCGATACATTCACATCCCGTATCTGGAACGCGCTGGACAATGATAACAAGGTATCGCTCTTTACACGCTTTATCGACTGCAGTACAGGCGCCTGTGAGAGCCGCATCGTGAACAAAAATGTATAGTACAGGAAAGGATGGAGAGAATGAATTCACTTGAACTGAAATACGGATGCAATCCCAACCAGAAGCCTGCCAGAATCTTTATGGAAGACGGATCCGACCTTCCGATCACCGTTCTGAACGGCCGCCCCGGATATATCAATCTGCTGGATGCCCTGAACGGATGGCAGCTTGTTTCCGAACTCAAAAAAGCTACCGGCAAGGTTGCAGCAACTTCCTTTAAGCATGTATCGCCCGCAGGAGCGGCGATCGGCCTTCCTTTGACAGAGGTTGAGGCAAAGATCTATTGGGTGGACGATCTCGGCGAACTGACTCCGATGGCCAATGCTTATGCCAGAGCCCGCGGCGCTGACAGAATGAGCTCCTTTGGTGATTTTATTTCGCTTTCCGACACCTGCGACGTATGCACGGCAAAGCTCATCGCCAGAGAGGTTTCCGACGGCGTTATTGCTCCTTCTTACGAGCCCGAGGCTCTCGAGATTCTGAAGGGAAAGAAGAAGGGCAATTACTGCGTGCTGCAGATCGACCCCTCCTATGTCCCCGCCAAAATTGAGCGCAAGAATGTATTCGGGATCACGTTCGAACAGGGAAGAAACGATCTGGAAATCGGGCCTGACATGTTCGGGAATATCGTAACGGCGAACAAGGATCTTCCCAAAGAAGCAGTGGATGATCTTGCCATTGCCATGATTACACTGAAATATACACAGTCCAACTCGGTCTGCTATGTCAAGGGCGGCCAGGCAATCGGAATCGGCGCCGGCCAGCAGTCAAGAATCCACTGCACACGTCTTGCCGGTTCAAAGGCCGACAACTGGTATCTGCGCCAGGCACCCCAGGTCCTGAATCTTCCTTTTAAGGAAGGAATCAGGCGTGCGGACCGTGACAACGCGATCGACCTGTATATCGGCGAGGATTACATGGACGTTCTTGCGGACGGAAAATGGGAAGCCATCTTCAGCGAGAAGCCTCCTGTATTTACAGCGGAAGAAAAGCGCGCATGGCTCGACGGCAACACCGGTGTTGCACTCGGCTCGGATGCCTTCTTCCCGTTCGGAGATAATATCGAGCGCGCGTTCAGAAGCGGTGTCAAATATGTGGCAGAGCCGGGCGGATCTGTCCGTGATGACAATGTAATTGCCGCAGCGGACAGCCACGATATGGTGATGTGCTTTACCGGAATGAGGCTTTTCCATCACTGATGCGTTTAAGCCGTCAGTTTTATCGGAGATCATCGAAATGAGGATTGGAACAGGGTACGATGTCCACAGACTCGTTTCCGGACGAAAGTGTATAATCGGAGGAGTGGATATTCCGTACGAGAAAGGGCTTGACGGGCATTCAGACGCGGATGTGCTGCTGCATGCAATCAGTGATGCTCTCCTTGGCGCGGCAGCACTCGGCGATATCGGCAAATGGTTTCCTGATACAGATCCGGAATGGGAAGGGGCGGATTCTTTGAAGCTTCTTGCCAGAGTAGGAGAGATCCTTTCCGAAAACCGTTTTCTTATAGAAAACATTGACTCGACGATAATAGCACAGGCTCCGAAAATGAGGCCGTATATCGAACAGATGCGCAGCAATATTGCCGGGGCGCTTCACCTGGATATCTCGCAGGTGTCGGTTAAGGCCACGACAGAAGAGCATCTGGGCTTTACGGGAAGAGGTGAGGGTATAAGCGCACAGGCGGCAGCACTCCTTACCACCCCCATGGACATGTACGGGAATACACTTTACGACGGGCGGCCGGGAATGCCTGCAGGCAATGGCTGCGCCGCCTGCAGGTTCGCAGCAGAGCCTGACGGACAATAAGAGTGATGGGCTTTATCAGTGATATTAAAGAGCAGATACGCGTGATAAGAGAAAGGGATCCTGCTGTTCATTCGGATCTGGAGGTTTTCCTTTATCCCTGTTTTCACGCGCTGATCGCTTACAAAAGGGCGCACAGACATTATCTTGCCGGCCATTATATACTGGCAAGAATGATTTCCCAGAGAAGCGCAAGGAAAACCGGGATTGAAATTCATCCGGGAGCACAGATCGGAAATGGATTCTTTATCGATCACGGAACCGGTGTGGTTATCGGTGAAACGACCATCATCGGAGACAATGTTACACTCTATCAGGGCGTGACGCTGGGAGGCACAGGCAAGGAGCAGGGAAAGAGACATCCGACGATCGGCAGCAATGTAATGATCGGTGCAGGAGCCAAGATCCTGGGTTCCATTACAATCGGCAATAATGTCAAGGTTGCGGCAGGAGCTGTTATCCTGAAGGATATACCGGATAACTGTACGGTAGTCGGCGTTCCCGGCCGCGTGGTCAAAATGCTTCAGCCGGGAAGCAACTCAATGGATCCGAATGATCTTGACCAGATACATTTCCCGGATCCGGTGCGCACGGATATTGAGTGCCTGAATCGCGGGCAGTCAGCTCTTACGAACCGTCTTTTGCAGGTTGAAGACGGAATGAGGGAAGAGAGGGCAAGGCTTCGGAAGGTAATCGAGCAGCTGAGCAACGAAAATGAAGAACAGCGGCAGGAGATAGAAAAACTGAAACAACAGCTTGATTCTGTCGGCAGCAACGGAGAGTTGGATTAAAATGCAAATCTATAATACACAGAATAAACGCCTTGAAGAGTTTAAACCGATCCGTGAAGGAGAGGTCAGCATGTATGTGTGCGGCCCCACAGTTTACAACCTGATTCACATCGGCAACGCGCGCCCCATGATTGTCTTCGATACTGTACGGCGCTACTTTGAGTACAAAGGCTATAAGGTCAATTACGTCTCGAACTTTACGGATGTCGATGACAAAATCATCAAAAAGGCAAATGAAGAGGGCGTTGACAGTTCCGTTATATCCGAGCGGTACATCGAGGAATGCAAGAAGGATATGGCGGCGCTTAATGTAAAGCCGGCAACTGTTCATCCCAAGGCGACACAGGAAATCGATGGAATGATCGAAATGATCAGCACGCTGATCGAGAAGGACTTTGCGTATGTTGCTCCGGACGGGACGGTTTATTTCCGCACGAGAAATGACAGGTCGTATGGAAAGCTTTCCCATAAGAACCTGGATGACCTGCAGTTCAACATGCGCGGTATTCAGGTTGCGGGTGAGGAGCAGAAGGAGGATCCGCTGGATTTCGTTCTCTGGAAGCCCAAGAAAGAAGGGGAACCTTACTGGGACAGCCCCTGGTGCCAGGGAAGACCCGGCTGGCATATCGAGTGCTCGGTCATGAGCAAACGGTATCTCGGTGAGACGATCGATATCCATGCAGGCGGTGAGGATCTTATTTTCCCTCACCATGAGAATGAGATCGCACAGTCAGAGGCTGCCAACGGCAAAGAGTTCGTCCATTACTGGATGCACAATGCCTTCCTGAATATCGATAACAGAAAGATGAGCAAATCCCTCGGCAACTTCTTTACCGTCAGAGAGATCGACGAAAAGTATGATCCGCAGGTTCTGCGCTTCCTGATGCTGTCCGCTCATTACAGAAGTCCTTTGAATTTCTCTGCGGACCAGATGGAGCAGGCGAAAGCATCCTATGAGAGAATTGTATCCTGCGCGGAGAATCTGGATTATCTGATCGGAAACGCCGGGAAGAAAGAAGACGCCGGACTTACCGATGCCGAAAAAGATAAGCTTCCCGCACTGGAACAATTCCGCGGCGAGTTTGAGAAGGCGATGGATGATGACTTTAACACGGCCGACGGAATTGCTGCGATCTTTGACCTTGTCAAATGGATTAACAGCAATACGGATGAGGCTTCATCGTCCGAATTCCTGAATGCGTCCAAGGCCCTGCTGACAGAGCTCTGCGATGTCATGGGACTTATCACAGAGAGAAAGTCGGAGATCGAGGACGACGAAGCAAGCTATATCGAGGCCAAAATCGCAGAAAGACAGGCTGCAAGAAAGGCAAGAGATTTTGCGGCGGCGGATGCGATCAGAGATGAGCTGAAGGCAAAGGGAATCGTTCTTGAGGACACAAAGGAAGGCGTGAAGTGGCATAAGGCATAAAACAAGGTGCCTTTTACCGGAACGGATCGAAATGGAAGAGATCATTGATTCCAAAGCGCTGCCGGAAAACGCAGTGCTCAATGAGGATTCTGAAAATGCCGAAGGAATGCGAGAGCAGATCCTTCGGTATTTTCCCTGTGGGGATACGGATATAAGAAGCTATTCTCCCCTGACGCTGGCCTTTCTCGGAGACGCGGTGTTCTCGCTGATCATCAGGACAATCACCGTATCAAAAGGAAACCGGCAGGCACATAAGCTGCATGAGGAAACAAAGAATTATGTGTCCGCTCATGGACAGGCAAAGATTGCCGATGCCATCCTTCCGCTCCTGTCCAAAGAGGAAGCGGCAGTCTATAAACGGGGCCTGAACGCGAATCCATATCACCATGCCAAGAACGCTTCTTGGGAGGAATACCGGAGGGCGACCGCCCTTGAAGCCCTGTGCGGATGGCTTTATCTCGGAGGCCGGGAAAAGAGAATTCTCGAGCTGCTGAAGCAGGGAATGTCCTGTGAATAATATAGTTTAGTGGGGATCAGATATTATGAAAAGAGTATTGAAAAGAGTTCTGAAAACAGTATCAAGTCTGGCACTGATAACCTGCCTGGCGCTGTCGCTGACAGCATGCGGTTCGGGAAAATCCGGGAAGGGATCACTCGAAGATTCTCCCGAGTGGGTAAGCAAACTCCCCGAGGCGGCCGAGGCGCAGCAGCTGTTCGTGGTTGCCGGTATCGGAAGGACTACGGCATATATATCCATGCATGAGAAGCAGAAGGACGGATCCTGGAAGCAGATCATGACAACACCCGGCTATATCGGAAAGCTCGGCCTTGGCAAGACGAAAGAAGGCGACGCCAAGACACCGGTCGGTACATTCCATTTCAATGCCGCTTTTGGCATTGCAAAGGATCCCGGCTGCGCCATCTCATATAAGAAGGTGGGAGAGAATGACTACTGGTCGGGAGATACGAGAGATGGATATGGCTACAACCGGATGGTCAGTATAAAGGACCTTCCGGATCTGAATACGGACGACAGTGAGCACATCCTCGATTACACATACCAATATCAGTACTGTCTGAACATCAGCTATAACGAAGAGTGCACACCAGGCCTCGGCTCTGCAATCTTCCTTCACTGCCTCGGCCCGCAGAAACCTTATACCGGCGGCTGCGTTGCCATTCCCAGGGACCAGATGATTACGGTAATGAAAAACGTCCGTCCGGACTGCGTGGTAGTCATTGATTCTCTTGAAACGCTCATACCCGAGCTTTGGGATGAATGGGGACTTTCTGCAGAATAATTAAACCTTTTAGCTCAAATACGAGCGGGGCCGTGCTGCAAATATCGTGTTCACGACCCTGCTCTTTATGAAAAAAACAGTTGTCAAAATGATATGTTCTGCTAAAATAGAACGAGTACGGGGCATTAGCGCAGTTGGGAGCGCGTTTCCATGGCATGGAAGAGGTCACGGGTTCGAATCCCGTATGCTCCACGGACTATGGGAGCCCGGAAAGCTTGAGAAATCAACGCTTTCCGG
>CADBPC010000207.1 GCA_902796425.1 uncultured Lachnospiraceae bacterium | reverse complement strand
TTCAAGGGCGTGACGCCCAGACAGTCCCGCAAGATGCACCAGATGGTCTGATCTGCCTTCGGGCAGCAGAAAAGAACAGGATTTCAGTACAGAGTGGAGGAACCGATATGGTCAGAATGGCACTGATAGGAGCCGGCGGAATGGGCCGGAAATACGCACAGATGATTTCGGAAGGCAGGATTCCTTCCATGAGCCTCACGGCCGTCGTGGCAAGAAATGACGGAGCACGCGCCTGGGCAAGGGAAAAATTAGGCGCCGGCGTGCAGCTGTTTGGCAGCGCGGATGCCCTGTTTGAAGCGCCGGACCTCTATGACGCCGTCCTCATCGTAACGCCTCACAAACTCCATCCGGAGCTGGCCGTCCGGGCCTTTGAACTGGGGAAACATGTCTTTACCGACAAGCCTCTTGGAATCTCCGTGGACCAGTGCCGGAAGATGCTGGACATGGCGGCCGCCACCGGGAAAGTCTTTGCGGTCATGTACCACCAGCGGCGCTATCGGAAATTCATGCGGATAAAGGAGATCCTGGAGAGCGGCGAAATCGGCACCGTCCGGCGCGTCCTTCTGGAGAACTCGAGATATTACAGGACAAAGCATTATCACCACTCCAGCCCCTGGCGCAGCAGCTGGAACGGAGAGGGGGGCGGTGCCCTGATCAACCAGGGACAGCACATCCTCGACATCTGGCAGTGGCTCTTCGGCATGCCGGAAAAGCTCTCAGCGAACATCCCCTTCGGTAAATACAATAACTTTGAGGTCGATGACGAGGCTTCGCTCTTTATGGACTTCAAAGACGGCATGACGGCTGTTTTCCTTCTGACAACGGGCGAGGGCGTCTGGAAAGAGCGCATGGTAATCGCGGGCAGCAAGGGAGAAATCCTCATGGACCGTGACCGGCTGACCATCACCCGCTTTTCGGAGGACCTTACGGACTATTCCAAAACGTCCGATACGAATTCCCGGGAAGGGATCGTGTCCGAAGTGACGCAGGAGGAGTACCCGGTGACGGAGGAGCCTTATCCGGAGATGCTGGAAAACTTTGCGCAGGCGGCGGAGAATGGGACGCCCCTTTTCGCGCCGGGTGCGGAAGGTATCCATGCGCTGGAGCTATGCAACGCCGCATATTATTCCGCATGGACGGGGCAGCCGGTGAGCTTCCCCTTCGACTGGGCAGCCTATGAGCGCGAATATGAAGAGCACTGCAGGAGTGAGAGAAGTAAAGAGTAAAGTATGAAAGACCTGCCGATGCAGGCCTTTCATACTACGGTTCACGAAAAAGAGCATTACCAGGATCTGCAGGTCGTATTCCAGAGAGCGGGCGAAGCCGCTGCCGCAATGGATCCCGAAAAGGACGAAGAGGCGCTTTCCTGGTATCTTCTGGCCCCTTCGCTGTCCGCCTCCGGGCTCGACGAGGAGATCTTCGATGAACTGAGAAGTTAAGGCTGAGCGGCAAAAAGGATACGGATGAACACGAAGAATACCGGAATATATGATGTGATCGTCATCGGCGGAGGCGTCGTCGGCTCTGCCATCGCAAGAGAGCTGACCAGGTACCGGCTGAAGGTTGCCGTCCTGGAGAAAAATCCCGACGTCTGTCTCGAGACGAGCGGGCGCAACACCGGCGTCTGCCACGGCGGCTTTGCCTATGACCCGGGAAGCCTGAAGGCCAGGCTCTGCGTCGAGGGCAACCGGATGATGGGGGACCTGTGCGAGGAACTGGACGTGCCCTTCAGGCGGACCGGCAAGGTCCTTGTTGGCAATACCGAGGAGGAGTACAGCCGCCTTCTGGAAGTGATCGCCCAGGGAGAAAAGAACGGCGCATCGGGCCTTCGGATGATTGACGGGCAGGAACTCAAACGCCTTGTCCCGTCGGTGCTCGGCTCCTTTGCCATGCTCTCGGAAAACAGCGGGATCATCGATCCGTTCCTTCTGACCATTGCACTGGCGGAAAACGCGGTGCAGAACGGCGCCCGGTATTTTCTGATGCATGAAGTGACGGCCATTGAGCGCTGGGAGGAGATCTACAGCATCACCGCGGGCGGCGAGGTCTTCCGCACAAGGTGGGTTGTCAACAGCGCAGGCCTTAACTGCGAGAGCATCTCCCGCATGCTGGGGATCACTGGCTACAGGATGATCTACTCCAAGGACGACTACATCATTCTCGACTCCCGGCTGGGCGGCCTGGTGCCGATGCCGATCTATACGGTTCCTTCCAACACCTATATGGGAATCCATGTGACGATTACGACGGACGGAAACGTTCTTCTCGGTCCCACAGCGGAGGATACAGACAACAACCACTGGTACGGCGTGGAAAAAAAGAACATCGACGCTCTCTACGAGGAAGCCATGCGCATATGGCCTCACGTCCGCCGCGCCGACTATATTCGCACCTACTCCGGCATCCTCCCCAAGTGGACGGATGAGAACGGCGTGATCCAGGATTTCCGGATTGAAGTGCGCGACGACATCGCACCGAGAGCCGTCAACCTGATCGGTATCGAATCCCCGGGCCTTACGGCCTGCAAGGCAATCGCCCTCCATGTCATCGGCCTCATCGGGGAGCGCGAAGAGCTCGCCCCGAATCCGGATTTCGACCCGAAGAGGAAAGGAATCCGGCGGTTTACCCAGCTCTCCCTTGAGGAGCAGCAGGCCGCCATCAGGGAAAACCCGGACTGCGGCGAGTTTATCTGCCGCTGCCAGAAGGTGACGAAGGCCGAGATCCTCGAAGCGATCCACAATCCCCTGGGCGTCAGGACCATGGTCGGGATCAAGTACAGGACCCGGGCCATGATGGGCCGCTGCCAGGGCGGCTACTGCCAGATGCGCATCGAGCAGCTCCTCGAACAGGAATGGGGCCTGAAGCCGGAGGAAGTC
>CADBPC010000206.1 GCA_902796425.1 uncultured Lachnospiraceae bacterium | reverse complement strand
CAGTACCGACTTTGGCGCCAACATCATCTTTGAGGACGGCGTATATGTCAATGCCGGCGTCTCCATGCAGGACCAGGGCGGGATCCTGATTAAAGAAGGCGCATTGATCGGGCATCACGCCGTCCTGGCGACACTGAACCACGTTCTGGATCCTGCCAGAAGGCATGACCTGATCCCAAAGCCGATCGTGATCGGTAAAAATGCATGGATCGGTGCAAACGCCACTATCCTGCAGGGCGTGACAGTAGGCGATGGCGCTGTCGTTGCCGCAGGAGCTGTAGTAACCGGTGATGTCCCTGCTAATACTGTTGTCGGGGGAGTCCCGGCCCGGATGCTCCGGCAGCTGTAAGAAGGCTGTGAAATATCAATACAACTCAAATATGATAAAACGAAAGTTGTCAAGAGAACCGTCCCCGTGACACCATCTTAAGCCCCTTCAGGTATTGTTTCTGTTCCGGGGTGATTCGATAACTCTCCACAGCCTTTTGTATGGTCTTGTTGTGTGTCCATGGGTCGAGCTTTCGGGATTCCAAATAGGGAAGCGCCGTCTCATACTGCTTTGCAAGTGCTGTTGCGAAGTACCACGCGACCATCATTTTGATGTAGTATTCCTCCGACCGGACCGCTGCCGCCATCTCCGGATAAGCAGGATCAAAGTCTTCATCCAGAAAATGTTGCATGAGCATCCCGAGTGCGAAGCGGACTGTATAGGTATGGTCAGATGCCAGCCACCGGCGGATATTTGCGAGCAGCGCTTTGCGATTCTTCTTAAACACTTTGGGCGACATCTGGTCACAGGTCGCCCAGTTGTCCACATAAGGAAGGAACTTGTCCACCTCTTCCAGGCAGGTATCAAAATCCTTGATCTCAGAGATGATAAACGCATGCAGTTGATTCTCGTCAAAATATCGATGCGGCAGGTCTTTCAGGAAATCCCCGTACGCTTTCTCCTTCACCAGCTGCTTGGCAAATTTGCGCAGGGCCGGTGTTCTGACGCCGATCGCATTCTCCGGATCCACCGTCGGGATCAGTTTACTCTGAAAGTCACGGTATGCTGTATCCTGGAGTTTAAAAAGTTCTTCTGTGATCTCTTTCATAGTCTTGCCCTCAAAAGTTCAAGATGCTTTACAGCATATCTAATGTTACCTCTTATGGGAGCGCTGCATTTTCTGCAGCTGCTCCCTTATTCTTTGGGCGAGTACACTTTCCTCTGCACTGACAGAAGGGGTGCTGCTTTTTTCGTCAGGAGTTACTGCTGTGTCAGCGCCGCCTCCATACAAAATTCTGTAATAGACGCCGAACACTTGCTCAAGGTCTGGCTGCAGTTCCTCGGGCGCCATATTCACATAATCGGACATGAGCCCCCTGTCATTAAACGCATCCGCACACTGCCTGCGGATGTTTTTTTGGATCATCTCCACATCCATGATCAGTCTTCTTTCGGGGGATGCGTTCTTGTAGCGGGCTTTTTGGTCAATTGAGAACTCTTGCTTTTTCGTTCATTTTAATAGCCTTTTTGAATCTTCGAACAGCCGGGGATCCATGCTGCTTAATCCTGTGACATTTCCTCCAACTGCTGTTTCCCTTTATCAAGCAGTTCGTAAGGGGTCAGATGCCGATACAGGTAGATGGACATAGCTGATGCATCCTCATGCTCTGCGTCGGAAGTATCCTCTGAAGACAAAGTCATAAAAGTATCGCTCTCATTGCTCCATGCAAGGAAGCCGGGAATGTACATGAGCGGCATGCCCGCGTCTTCGTTCAGATCAAGAACACTCATACTGCCGTTCAGGGTCAGCATAAGCGCGCCATTGGGACTGTATGTTTCATCCAGCGGGGTCCAGCTGACATCCGATGACACATTTGAGTTCCGATAATTGTGTTCCAACTTGATTTCGGACAAAAGCTCGCCTTGTGCCGAATAACGGCGGACCGACTGATTGGAACAAACCACAAACAGCTCGTTATGGTGCCATGTCATGGATATCGCTCGAATTCCCCTGATCGGAATACGAATCTCATTTGTGTATTGGTCTTTAAAGATCGCGATCTCATAATCCGTACTGCAGGCAAGCAGGCTGTGGTCGTCGTTAAATACCGCATCGCAGGACCTGGAGGAATACGAATCAATGGAATCAATGATCGCTGCTTCACCTGTTTCCAGATCGATGACGGCGCCGCATCCCTTTTCGGCGGAAGGATCATACAGGGAGGAAAACAGGCAGTCCCCGTCCGGGGAGATCGCAATGACAGGCACAGAAAGCTGAATGCCTCTCACAAAGTCCGTAAAAGCGCTCGCAAGGACCATCTGCGTCTCGATTCCTTTCACGGGGATCTCTCCGCTCTGGCCGGTAGCGGCATTGTAGTAGAGTACGGTGTTGTTCTTTCTGGTAGAGACCGCGTAGATCGTTCCCTCATGGAAGACAAACGAATCAAACCAGTTTTCGGTCAGATCGTTGTGCTCAAAATATAAAAACGAATGGAGCAGTTCCGGCTCCTCCTGCTGATTGTTATAGGAAGCCAGATACAGGGTATGGGTCGAAAAATCCATTCCGGCCAGGATCAGGGTACTGTGATCTTCCAATACTCCCGCGATTTTCCAAACATCGGCCAATCCGGGGACGAGGGAATCACGAAGGGAGATCTTCCGGACGATCTCCTGACTTTTGATATCGATAATAAGGAGAATGTCATCTGCAAGGACAGCCGCCAGGTCATCGCCGATATCAGCGGTTTCGATGGAGTAAGCCGACAAACCGGTCTCTATTTTGCCAAGACACAAGGGATCCGAGATGGTGTCGAACCAGTAAATGGTATTCCCGCATACGGCTATAACATGATCGCCGATCCGAACGGCACCGAGCGCCTCTTCGGGAAAGGGACGGAATCCTTCTGATTCGGTCACCAATCCGCTTTCATGGAGAATGGTATAGCACATGTGGT
>CADBPC010000205.1 GCA_902796425.1 uncultured Lachnospiraceae bacterium | reverse complement strand
GTTATTTAAGAACGCCGTTTTCGCATGATTCGCCAGCTCTGCCTCTTCCAGTGCTTCTGCCAGAGCTTCTTTGCTGTCTGCCAGCGCGCGGTTCTTCTCCTCCAGCTCTATTCTTGCTGCTTCTTTTTCAAGCACTTCTTTTCTTGTTCGTTTGATGTCCCGGAACAGGAACACGAATATGAGTGCCATGACAGCAAGCAGCGCCAGAATAAAAGCCGCAATGTGATCGCGGATCATATCACCAATGGTATAAGAATATAATTCCCCGGTGTAACGATATGCAATGCTCTGGGCGTAATCATCACCGACGACACTAATACCGCGATTCAGGATCTTCAGCAGCCCCTCATTGCCGATTTCAACACCGTAGCAGCGGTCGTCATTGCGAGAAAGCTGCGTCATGGACAAGGTATTATACTTGCTGTTCTTCAGGATATCGTTTGCCCTCAGTCCATTCAGTGTCGTGCATCCCGCCTTTCCCTCTTTCACGGCATCCAGACAAGCATCGATCGTCGGATACATCGTGATCTTTGCGTCCGGGAAATTCGTTCTGACATAGTAAAACTGCATCCTGTTTTTTTCATTTACCGCAAAATCTTCAACCTTGCTCTCATCATATTCTCCCTTGAAAATGAGTTCTGTCGATGATGACGCAACCGGCGTGGATTGATAAATTCCGTTTTCTTCGGAGAAATACAGGCCGCCTCCTACAGGGAACGCGACATCGATATCCCCTGAAGAAATGGCTTTGATCATTTCATCATAGTTCTCATATCCGCTATATGTAAGACTTACATCGGTGATGCCCAGATCCTTCATGATTTCTGTCGAAAGATCCTTCACAATGCCCATCGCATTGCCTTGCTCATCCGTATCGCTGTAAGGCAAATAATTCTCCAGGTAGCCAATGCAAAGGCTGTCATGCTCCTTCAACCATTCCTTCTCAGCATCTGAGAACGCTCTGGCCGAAAAGGTTACCGGATAGTACTTCGTTTTAAGAGAATAGAGATAGTTCGGTTCCTCCGCCGCCAGCATCGTCTGGGCGGTGTTCAGTTCCTCCAATATGTCCGGACGTTTTTTATTTACACATAAGAAATAGTCTGATTCACCAAAAGGAAACAGCACTTCTGCATGTTCCCTGCCATAAGCTCCGTCACCCTCTGCAGCAAGAATATCTATTTCCCCGGAATCGAACTCCTCGAACAAAGCCTCATAATCCTGATACGGTTTGACGGTCGCAGTGACCTGATGCTCTTTTAGATAATTCTGCAGGACATCCTTCATCGCGCTGTCAAGCACGCCGATGGTTTTACCGGAAAGGTCTGCAGGGTCTGTGGTGACATCTTTATCCGTATCATGCTTTACGAGAGAATATGTCTCATTACCCATCGCTGCGTCCGGATAGCCGATCAGATCCTGGCGTTCTTCTTTCCAGGCCAATCCGGCAAGAAGGTCGATTTCACCATCCAGCAGCATCTGATACAGGTCGCCGTAGTCACCATAGACATATTCATACTTCCAGCCTGTATACTCGGACAGCTTCAGGTAATACTCATACGCATACCCTCTTTTGATGGCACCTTCCTGGGCGCCCTCTTCAAATACTTCATTTTCGTAATATCCGACCTTGACCACATCAACATCATTTTCTTCGGCACTTGCAGGCGCCGGGATTAACGATATAACAAAAATCAAGGACAGCAACAGACTGAACAGTCTGCATATACGAATCATATGGTTCTTTGTTGCAATAGCATTCATCTTTTATTACCTCACTGTATTTGACCCTTTGCTCCACTTGTCATTCCAGAGTGCGATGATTTCAGGATGGTATTTCGACCGGATCAGCCACAATCCCCATGCAGCTCCAACTACAGCCGCGAAACAGGTGATCCAATCACCGACGCCCATGCCTGTCATGAGTCCTCCGCTATGTGACAAGTCTCCGCGGATGAATTCCATGAAGTCCAGGCTCATGTGTCCCAGGATGCACGGCAGGAGATTACCGGTACGCAGATATACGGCGCCCAGGGCCATGCCGATCCCAGTCGCATACAATCCCTGAACTGCGCAGGAGAGCGGATCTCCGCCTGCGAAGATATTGGTTACATGAATCAGACCGAACACGAGAGAGGAGAGCCAGAATATGACTTTGATCTGCTTCTCGGATTTGATCGTCCGCATGTAGTTGGCGACGCCCAGCCCACGGAAGGCGACTTCCTCGCCGAATCCCGGGGCAAAGGCTGCCAGAAACGCCAAAAGGACGCTCCCCGTTCCGAAAGTGGTCCAACTGACAACACTTCCGATATAGTGAATGACCAGAACCGGCAAAAGCAGGAGAATCCCTGTCAGCAGTCCCTTTGCCTGCACACACCCTTTGAAATCCGGTCTGAACCAGAGCTTGAACAGTCCCACAGCCACAAGGGCTCCGATCGCGGTACCGATTCCGCTGCCAAGCACCGCTGTATCTCCACTTGCAATTCCCAGCGCGCTGTGATTGATGACGCCGTCGATCATACCTCCCAGTTCGGAGACGACCATGGCGAACACCAACAGCAGAAAGTATCCTAAAATCGGATGGTCCAGTATTTTATGATTTCTTGTCTTCATTTTCAGTTGTGACTCCTCGTCGTTCGATGTGTCTTCTTTCTGATAATACTATTATGTCTGCCTTAACATTAACACTTTTCGCTCGCTGAATGCAATATATCTGACTAAATATAAACCCCCTAAGCCGTTAAGGCTTAGGGGGGACTTGGTGGAGTGCACGGCGGCAGTCCGCATCAACCCGTTTTTAGAATGATACATATTTGGGTTCACGATTATCCCACGCTGATTGCCCTTTTTTTATTATTCTTGGAATAAAGGGTGATTATTGCAAAGGCTACGTAGGCAATTCAGACAAAAGTGCCACCCCAAATGCTCGAATAGTAGAAATTAGGATGACTCCACGCGGTTGTAATTACACCCAAATCTGCGAATTGCCGAAATTGGGATGACTCCACACCTGATTTTGATAGCCCTGTATTTGCAAAAGTCTCATTTAGGGGTGAATTAGGGGTGAATCCTCATCCCACTATTGTCTCCTAATCCAGCACTCTGCCGTCTCTTGAAATCGTGACGACCTGCCACGGGATGAATTTGCCGCTTGCCTGCAGCGCGTTCTCAGCCGCTCTCTGCAGCCCGCCGCAGCACGGCACTTCCATGCGCACGATCGTCACGCTCTGGATGTTGTTGCTTCTAATGATGGCTGTCAGTTTCTCCGTGTAGTCGACGTCATCCAGCTT
>CADBPC010000204.1 GCA_902796425.1 uncultured Lachnospiraceae bacterium | reverse complement strand
GGCGTGACAACGCGGCTTTCCGAGGGATCAAAGCTTCCGTCGTAAAGCGTGTCACCGACAAGGGGATGTCCGATGCTGGCCATGTGAACCCGGATCTGATGTGTCCTTCCGGTATCGATATGGACTTCCAGAAGTGAAACATTTACCGTCGCCGCTCTGCCGGTATCATCCGTTTCTTCGATCTGTGTTCTTAAAAGAACCCTGTATGCGGTCAGGGCCTTCATCCCGCTCCCGCCCTGCGCCACCTGCCGCAGCATCAGGACGTTCGGCGCCTTTTCTAGCGGCGTATCAACCGTCCCTTCACTGTCCTCAAACCAGCCGCGGACCAGCGCGATGTAGGTTCTTTTCAATGTATTTTTTGCCCGCTCGCCTGTCAGCCTCGCCGCGGACGCCCTGTTTTTTGCGAACAGCATCGCTCCCGAGGTCTCCTTGTCGAGCCTTCCTATGATTCTGCAGGCACTGCCCTGCCCGTTTTCCTGCAGATACCACGCGCAATAATTGGCAAGCGTATCCGCATAGTGGCCGGGCGAGGGGTGGACGACGACGCCCGCCGGCTTATTGATGATAATCAGGTCCTCATCCTCATACAGAACCTGAAGGTCAAACGGAGGCCTTACCGGCAGGATGCGGCCCGCGGCCTCTTTATCCTCGGAGAGGACAACGCGGAGCGTCTGTCCGGGCAGGATTCGTTCGCTGACGAATACCTTTCTTCCGTCCGCGGTAATGCCGTCCGGCGTATATTTTGCCGCGCTGATCTCATGCCCGGTGACCCGGACGCAGTTCTTCAATATCAGGTTGACAAGCCCTCCCGCCGTGGACTCAAGATCTTCCTCGCGGAGGGTGTATTCGAGTATTTTATCCAAGACTTTTCTCTGAAGGCCGCATATTAAACTCTGTTATTCATAGCGGAGCGCTTCGATCGGATCCATCCGCGCCGCCTTGTCCGCGGGGTAATAGCCGAAGAAAACGCCGATTGCCATGGAGGTTGCAAAGGAAAACAGTACGCTGGAGGCGGACATGACAACCGGGATGTGCTGGACAAACCTGCATACGAGGAAGCCAGCTCCCACGCCCAGCAGCATACCGAGGATCCCTCCCATCAGGCAGATAATGACCGCCTCTGTGATAAACTGCAGGCGGATTGCGCCGTTGGGAGCGCCGAGCGCCTTCCTGGTCCCGATCTCCCGCGTCCTCTCGGTGATGGTGACAGTCATGATGTTCATAACCCCGATGCCGCCGACCAGCAGGGCAATCGCTCCGATCAGCGTGATGGACCTTGTCTGCGCCCGCATGTTTTTGTTCACATCCTCGATCCATTCCGCATTATTATAGCAGTATATCTGATAATTCGTATCCTGCGGAAGGAGTGAGTTAAGATACGCCGTCAGTTCTTCGGTAAAGGCAATCACATCGACGCCGGTGCGGCATCCGATCGTAAAGGAATTGATGCGGTTCGAGGACGGATCCGAGGACTGCGAAAGAGCGTTCCGGTAGGGAATATAAACCGTCGTCGAGATATCCTTCTGGGAGGAAGCGTCAAACCCTCCGAAGCTCTGGTAGGCGTATACGCCGATGATCGTATAGGTCCTGACGGATTCCCCGTTGGTCTCGACATTGAATTTGCTGCCGAGCGCGCGCTGCACGTCCCCGCCGAAAAGATTGCCGACGAACAGGTCCGATACAATCGCGGAATAGTCATTTTCGGGATCCTTACTGTCAAACAGCTTTCCGTCAATCAGCGAGACCTGGGCGCGGTTTACGGTAAAAAAGCCATTATTTACGCCCTGTATGTCGCAGTTGGCGTAAACCTTGCTGATATCCTCATTTTCAAGCCCGGCCTTCCCGCCGCCCGACCAGGTCTGGACGGCAATTCCTTCAATGCTGTCTTCGTAGGTCTGCGCCATCTGCTCCAGCATTTCTTTTGTAAACTCCGGATTCATGGCGGAGGAATCCATACCCGGCTCGTAGACAAAGTCATCCTTCATCCAGATATAGCATTCGACATTATTGACGCCGAACATCGACATCTGCCGGGCGTTTTCCTCCGTCTGCGAATTGCCGACCGTCATGATGGCAATAACCGACGCAATGCCTATGATGATGCCCAGCATTGTCAGAAACGTCCTGAGCTTATTGGCCGCCAGCGATGAGAAGGCGAGCGTTATATTTTCAGTCAGCATATTACCCCGGCCTTCTTTGTGAATTAACAATTCTCCCGTCCACGAGGGTCAGGATTCTCTGTGTCTCGTCCGCGAGGGGCTGGGAATGGGTGATCAAAAGGATCGTCCTGCCCTGCTCTTCATGAAGCTTATGGAAAATATCCATCACAATCCTGCCCGTGGCAGAGTCCAGCGCACCGGTGGGCTCATCCGCGAGTATGATCGCGGGATCGTTTGCCAGCGCCCTTGCGATTGCGACACGCTGCTTCTGGCCGCCGGAGAGCTCATCCGGCCTGTGCTGCATTCTGTCCTTCATCCCCACCAGCCCCAGGAGCTCCTCGGCTCTCTGCGTCCGGAGCTTCGGCTCAACGTGCGCGTACATCATCGGCATCTCAACGTTTTTGAGCGCCGAAGTCCTGGGGATCAGGTTGTAGGTCTGGAAAACAAAGCCGATCCTCCTGCCGCGGACCATGGAGAGCTCATTGTCGTTCATCCCGGCAGTGTCCATCCCCATCAGATGGTAGGTTCCCTGCGTGGGATGGTCAAGGAGCCCTATGATGTTCATAAGGGTAGACTTTCCCGAGCCCGACTCACCGACAATCGCGGTAAACTCGCCCTTTTCCATGTCCATATCTATGCCGTGCAGGACCTCAAGCTCGTTCTCGGACCCGATATAGAAGCGCCTCGTGATTCCCCTGAGGCGGATAATACTGTTTCCCGAATCTTCCATAATCAATAGATCCCGTCCAGCATGCCAAAGCCGCCCGTCACCGGGCCGGCAGATTCGCCCTCTATCATGTCGCCCTCCTGAATGTTGCCGGAGGTAATTTCCGTATAATAATCATCGGAGACGCCGGTTGTTATCTTAACCTCGCGGACAGGCATTCCGAGTGACTCGCCGGTAAGGCCTTCGCCCTCTCCTTCCGAAGCTCCCGGAGATGTTTCCCCGGCTCCCTCGTCTGCCGCCTGCTGCCCCGAAGGATCCTCCGGATTCCCCGTGTCGCTGACAACGCGTACAAAGCTGTTGCCCTCCGGATCGGTCATAATGAAATCCGAGGGCACTGCAAGGCAGTCGGTGCTCCCTTCCAGTATGAATTCAATCTTTGCCGTCATGCCGACCCGGAGCCTGTCATTGATGTCGTCCAGCTCAATCTCGACCCTGTAGACCGGCTTTGAGGATGCGGACGCCGATGTCTGGGCAGGCGCCGCCGCAGTCTCTGTCCTTGTCTGTGTCGTGGTGATCTGCTCGTTCGGGATGGGCGCGGTAAATATTACCCTTCCGGTAATTCTCTCTTCCTTTGTGGAATCCGTGCGGACGCGGACCGGCATTCCGACGCTGATATCCGCGATATGTCCTTCATCGATGTCCGCGATGACCTTCATCTTCTCAAGGTTGTTAAGGATAATCGCGTTCTTGTCCGTCGACGTCTGCCCGGGGGAAATATTGACGCCGGTAACGGTCCCGTCCATCGTCGCCCGGACGATTCCGTGCTCGAGCATCTCCAGGTTCCTGCGGATTTCCTTTTCCGTATCGATCGCGCTGATCTGATTGTTGATTCCCTGCTTTACAATGCTGTCCCTGGCTGCCTGCTCCGCCTCCAGGACGGTGCGGTTCCCCTTATCCGTGGCAGTTCCGATATCCTCCAGGTCATACACGCCGGCCTCGATCAGTTCGAGCGCCGTCTGCGCGTCCCGCCTGTCGGATTTTGCCTTCTCATAGGCCTGCCTGGCATCGTCGATCTTCGCCATCTCAGCCGTGATCAGGTCCTTTTGGTACTGCGCCTGGGCCAGCGTATACTGCAGGTCCTTGATGTTTCTGTCAAGATCCTTGTACTCGTCGGAATCTACGCCATCCGGGCTGTGGGCAGCGGCGGCACTCTGCTGTGCCTGCATAAGAGAAACCTGCGCCGCCAGATCACTGATGGTCTTCGAGTACTCCCTCTCCTGCACGTCGAGCCACTCATAGTCGCCTTTCATGGTTTCATAGGTCTGCTTTGCCCTGTCTTCCTTGTCGATGTAAACCTGCACATCATCGTAAGACCTAATCTGCTCGATAATGCTGCGGTTAATGTTCTGCGCCTTGCGTATGAGGTTCCTTGTCGCTTCGGTGTACTGGTCTCCCGATGCCGCCTGCGCCAGGGCAAGCGCCCTCTGCGAGGCTCCCGAATCGATGGCCTGCGCCTGCTGCTGGAGCGCCAGCTTCTTCTTCTGGATTTCTATGTCTTCCTCAAGAGATGTCATATCCAGTGTGTACAGGATGTCTCCCTCGTGAACGACATCGCCGACCTTCACCATGACCTCATCCACGAGATATTTTGTTTCCCCCGAGGTACCGGCGCCGACGTGGCCTTCCGCTGCACTGATGATCTTTCCTCCCGCGTTATAGATTCTCTCGACGTCCGTCCTTATGACAGAATCGTAGCGCGGCCCCGGATCCATCGGCATCTCCTGCGGCCTGTCAAAAAACTTCTTCCATATGAAAAAACCCGCCGCGGCTGCAGCCGCAAGCACAAGAAGTATGATGATCACCGGCTTTACGCGGCTCTTCTTTCTTCCTGTAAGGTAATCTCTGTTACCATTTCCTCTCATGATCTGAACCTCTTTAAGCTTAAGTGTATTAGTGCAAATAATACAGTTCCCTATACTAAACACAAACGCATGCTTCGTCAAGTCCCGGAAGATCTCAGTAAAAGATTGTGTCAAGAATCTTTCGCAAATTCAGTTTCCACCCGGTAGCCGGCAGTTATCCGGCTAACGCTTCATCCTGATCAGCCTCCAT
>CADBPC010000203.1 GCA_902796425.1 uncultured Lachnospiraceae bacterium | reverse complement strand
TGCTCCTCTTTTGTCAGCACTTCGTCCATGTCCGGAGGGACATCGATGCCGATGTTATTGGAAGAAAGGTAATCCTCCACCATCTGCTTCTGCGCTGCATCAAGGCTGAAGTCCTGCAGCGCCTTATCGAGCTGCTGCTGTGTGATTACGTTGTTATTCTTTTTTGCCGCCCTCACCAGTGCCTGCAGCACGGCAAGGAACTGTGTGCGGTCGTTTTGATTCATGTTTTCCATAATTTAAGTCATACCTCCGGTCCCGTCCAGTTTCCCGGCGCGGGAGCGCTTCCGTTCTTTGCGTGGATGTGGGAAAACAGATGGTCCTGGCAGAACTCATAAGTTCCCTCACACTTTGAACAATAGCGGAATTCCAGCGTGGGATCGTCCGCCTGAGTCTTCCCGCAGATTGCGCAGCGGTGCACGACGCCGGAAGAAGAAAGGTTCGGACGGATCCTCCGGGCCGCGCCCTGGCTGCCCGAACCGGACGCCCCTGCGCCGGCGCCGCTCCCATTCATCGCTCTTTTGAAATCGTTTCTTCTCTTGATTTCCGAGGGGCGGAGCCTCCTCAGATCCCTTGAGCCAAGGAAAAACAGGACAAAATTCAGCAGCGAGCATCCGATGGCGATGCATACGAACCACCTGCCCGAGGCTGCATTCCGGACAAAGTCATACGCGATGATGAGCGCGTCGACAATGCCCAGCCACTTAACCTTTACCGGCAGAAGGAACATCAGCAGCACGACCGCATCCGGGAAGGTCGCCGCATAGGCAAGGAAAATCGACAGCATGATGTAGTAGGTGCTGAAGCTCCATGCGAGATTCGAGAACACAATCGGCGCAGTTACGCTGTTAAGCTCGCTGCCGTACAGGACATACATCAGGAGCATGGTGACGAACGCGCCGATGATCGTAAAGATCAGTCCCGAAAAGATATATACATTATACCGCCAGGTGCCCCAGACATTTTCCAGCGACGTCCCCAGCGAATAGTAGAACATCATTGCAATGAGGACAAATATGAAACTGCTGCTCCCCGGCGGGATCAGTATCCACGTGACAAGTCTCCAGACCTGGCCGTGAAGAATCGCATACGGATTCAGTGTCAGGTAACCGAGAAATGCAGGATTCACCGACTGCAGTATGTATCCGAAGCCGTAGCAGATGATAATCATCAGTGAAAGATTCCGCACGGCATATTTTCTTAAATGCTTTTCAAGCCACTTCATCATAATCCGTTTACCCCGTTTCTTCCCTGTAGTATAGCAGACTCTTTAGACACTTTCATCTTTTTGCCCCATCACGCTTTGTTGAAAAAAGGCCGGCCAGGACGTAAAATTCAACTTATGAAATTTTACACTCTCGGAATAGACGTGGGTTCGACCACGGTAAAAATAGCAATACTTGACGCTGACGGGAATCTTCTCTTCGGCGATTATAAAAGACATCACGCGGAAATCCGGCAGACTCTGCAAAAGCTCCTTACGGACGCTCATCACAGGCTGGGCAACATACTGCTCTATCCTGTCATCACGGGCTCCGGGGGGCTTTCGCTCGCTAATCATCTGGGCATCCCTTTTGTGCAGGAGGTCGTAGCTGAAGCGCAGGCAATCGAGACACTGGCGCCGAAAACTGACGTTGCAATTGAACTTGGCGGTGAGGACGCCAAGATAATCTATTTTGAAAACGGCAATGTAGAGCAGCGTATGAACGGAACCTGTGCCGGCGGCACCGGTTCTTTTATCGACCAGATGGCCTCCCTTCTGCAGACGGACGCAAAGGGACTCAATGAGTACGCGCGGGAGTATCACTCTCTTTATACGATCGCGGCGCGCTGCGGCGTTTTCGCAAAGTCGGACATCCAGCCCCTGATCAACGAAGGTGCGACAAGGGAGGACCTGGCCGCGTCTATTTTCCAGGCAGTCGTTATCCAGACAATCTCCGGCCTTGCCTGCGGCAAGCCGATTCGCGGACACGTCGCCTTTCTGGGAGGCCCCCTCCACTTTCTCACCGAGCTGAAGGCTGCCTTTGTGCGCACATTAAACCTCGACGACGAGCACATCATTGATGTGGAGAACTCTCATCTTTTCCCTGCAATCGGCTCGGCGCTCAGTGCAAGGGACAGGGTTCTGTCATCGCAGACAGGGAAAGACGCCGCCCACGCGCAGGAGGCAGGCGCCGGCACGCCCTCCTTTATGATGGAGGATATGCTGGATAAGCTCTCCCGCGCTATTCATATGGAATTCGAGGTCAGCCGGATGGAGCCCCTGTTCGCTTCAAAGGCGGAATACGACGAATTCCTGCAAAGACATGATCAGTACCGCGTCGGGACCGGAAACCTGAAAACCTACAAGGGAAAGGCGTATCTCGGAATCGACGCAGGCTCCACAACAACCAAGCTCGCCCTCATCGGAGAGGACGGGCAGCTTTTGTATTCCTTCTATTCGAATAACAACGGGTCTCCTGTCAAGACCGCAATCCGCTCCATCACAGAGCTCGACCACAAGCTGCCGAAGGACGTTGTCATTGCGGGAAGCTGCTCCACCGGCTATGGCGAAGCGCTTCTTAAGAGCGCCTTTCATCTTGACCACGGCGAGGTGGAGACCATTGCCCATTATTACGCCGCCGCCTTCTTTAACCCGAAGGTTGACTGCATCCTTGATATCGGCGGCCAGGACATGAAATGTATCCGGATCAAGGGCGGCGCGGTTGATTCCGTGACGCTCAACGAAGCCTGCTCATCGGGCTGCGGATCCTTTATAGAAACCTTTGCGAAGTCTCTGAACTATACGGTCCAGGATTTTGCAAAGACAGCGCTTTTTGCAAAACATCCGATCGACCTCGGCACGCGGTGCACCGTATTCATGAATTCCCGTGTCAAGCAGGCCCAGAAGGAAGGCGCGGAGGTATCCGATATCTCCGCCGGCCTTGCATATTCGGTCATCAAGAACGCACTGTTCAAGGTCATGAAGGTTTCCTCCGCCGCGGAGCTCGGCGAGAACATCGTCGTCCAGGGCGGAACTTTCTACAATGACGCTGTGCTTCGCGCGCTTGAAAAAATTGCGGACGGCAAGGTTATCCGTCCCGATATCGCCGGCATCATGGGCGCTTTCGGTGCAGCCCTGATCGCGAGGGAACGCGCCGCGGAGGGCGCGGGTGGCGGAATGCTCTCCTTCGAGGAGATCGAGAGCCTGACCTTCCGCTCCACACTTACCAACTGCGGAAAATGCGCCAACAACTGCAGACTGACCGTCAACCATTTCAGCAACGGCAACACCTTTATTACAGGCAACCGCTGCGAAAGAGGCCTCGGTCTCGAGAAGGCGCAGTCCGATATTCCGAACATGTACGAATACAAGATGAAGCGGATCTTCGGCTATAAGCCCCTGACAAAGGCGCAGGCCGTCCGCGGAAGCGTCGGTATTCCGCGTGTTCTAAATATTTACGAGAACTATCCGTTCTGGTTTACCTTCTTTACAAAGTTAAATTACCAGGTGCTGGTATCGCCGCCTTCGACTCACAAAATTTATGAGATGGGTATTGAATCCATCCCCAGTGAGTCCGAGTGCTACCCCGCAAAGCTGACCCACGGGCACATCGAGTGGCTGATGAAGCTCCATCCTGATTTCATCTTCTATCCCGCAGTCTTCTACGAGAGGAAGGAGTTCAGTGAGTCCGACAACCACTACAACTGCCCCATCGTGACCTCCTATCCGGAGAATATCCGCAACAACGTGGAGAAAATCGCCGACGGGACGGTCCGTATGCGCATGCCGTTCATGGCCTTTACGGACCTTAAGACGGTCACCTCCGCCCTTCAGAAGGAGTTCACGGAGATTCCCGCGGCTGAAATCGCAGCGGCTGCGGCCGACGCCTGGAAGGAACTGGAACAGGTCCGCGAGGATATCCGCCATGAGGGAGAGCGGGTTCTGTCTTATATAGAAGAAAGAGGTATCAAGGGAATTGTCCTTGCGGGACGTCCCTATCATATCGACCCCGAAATCAACCACGGCATCCCCGAGATGATCACCTCCTACGGCCTTGCCGTGCTTTCCGAGGACAGCATCTCGCACCTCGGC
>CADBPC010000202.1 GCA_902796425.1 uncultured Lachnospiraceae bacterium | reverse complement strand
GTGTCCATGGTCGTGACCTGTTATCCCGTAAGAGTTCTGCGGACCGAACAGGTACTCCATATCATGATCGTGGTTGTCCTGTTCCAGAATCACATCAAAATCACAGGCATCTATGCCGGATTTCTGGACCGTACTGATCTTAACCTCAAATCCGCCGGCAGGGATACTGGCGAGCACCTCTTCGAGCTTTTTCCTGTCCGCGCCGAGATCCAGGAGCGCCCCTACGGTCATATCCCCGCTAATGCCCGAATAACATTCGAAATATAACTTACTCATACTTACCTTTTGTCCCTGCTCTTTCTAACAGAATAGCCAAATTTTCCGAGTTTCTTACCCAGAGCGAAATACTCTCCGTGGCTGTAGGCGGTCAATCCGGCCTTCGACAGGTCAAACTTGCCGTTCCTGTCAAGATATCTGTCATCAATATCCGTGCCAAGAACCTGCGCCACATACATGTCATGCGAGCCGAGCCGCAGCACCTGGCTGACCCTGCATTCGATGCAGACCGGGGACTCGGCAATTCCCGGTGCCTTCACAAATTTCGAAGGGAGCTTTGTCAGTCCGAGCGCCTCGAATTTATCGATGTCCCTGCCTGACTTTACGCCTGCAAAATCCGCCGCCCGGGTCAGGTCCTCCGTTGTAAGATTTATAACAAATTCTCCGCTCTTTTCAATTATATCATGCGAGTAGCGCTCCGGTCTTATGGAAACAGAGACCATCACCGGGTCGGAACAGACCGTGCCGCACCATGCGGCAGTCATGATATTCGCCTTCCCGTCTTCGTCCGCGCAGCTTATCATTACTGCCGGCAGCGGATACAGCATGTTTGAGGGTTTCCAGTACTCTCTTGCCATCTGCCCAGGCACCTCCCGTGGTTTTATACTTTAGTATTTTTCTCCGAACTCCTGCAGCCGCTCTCAGAAAACACTGCTGTCAAGTCTGTCAAACGCATCCTGCAGCATGGAATAAGGAACGGCAAGATTCATACGTATCGTATGCGTGCCGCCGAAGGTTCTCCCGTCCTGCCAGATTACGCCTGACGCTATTCCCGCTCTCAGAAGCTCGTCCATATCCCTTCCCTTGTTTCTGCAATATTCCTCACAGTCAAGGAAAAGCATATATGTGCCCTCCGGGACCGTAACACTGACCCCGGGGAAATGAGCGGCAATATAATCACAGGCATAGTGGATATTGCGGGACAGAACCTTCAGCAGCTCTTCAAGCCATTCCTCTCCCTCCTGTGAGTAAGCGCCGGTCAGGGCATGCATGGACAATACATTCATATGATTATAGCCGGTTTCGGCCGCCTTATCGTCCACTGTCTTCTTAAGCCCGGCATCCCGGATAATGTGATAAGACCCGATAAGACCTGCCAGGCTGAAGGTTTTTGAAGGCGCATAGCATGCGATGCAGTGGTGTTTTGCATAGTCTGATACACTCTGGGTCGGGACATGCCTGTGCCCGTCCAGCACGAGGTCGGACCAGATTTCATCGGAAAACACGATGCAGTTGTTCTTTTCAAACACATCCATCGCGCCGCGGATCTCTTCCCGGGACCAGACGCGGCCGCAGGGATTGTGCGGCGAGCAGAATACGGCAAGGCGGATATTGTTTTCCTTAATCTTCCTGTCCATATCCGCAAAGTCCATCCGGTAAATCCCGCGGCTGTCTTTTACCAGCTCCGAGCGGACGACACGCCTCCCGGTCTTTTCCATTGTGCCCTGAAACCCGACATAAACCGGTGAGAGGAACAGGACGCTCTCTCCCGGCATCGTGAATGCGGCAATCACCGTTGAAAGGCAGCCGAGAACGCCGTTTTCATAGCCGATCTCGTCCCTCGTAAGGTCCTCCACGCCGTTGCGTCTTCTCTGCCACCCGATGATGCTGTCCCAATACTCGTCTGTCGGCATGTAATAGCCAAAGCAGGGATGCTCGAGTCTTTTTCTCACTGCCTCTGTTACGGCAGGAGCCGTGGGAAAGCTCATGTCCGCAACCCACATGGGAATCCTGGATACGCCGTCAGCGACTTTTGCGCCGGGGATAGGTATCATCTCAACCGCCAGTGCGTCATGCCCCCGTCTGTCCAATATACTGTCGAAATCGTATTTCATAGCTTACGCAATCCCCGTTACCGTGTAATCCTTATCCTCAACAGCCTGCTTTAATACTGCGTCCTCAACATCGGCAGAAAGCTCTACGACTGCAGTTCCCTCCACGTGGCTGACCTTTGCGCTCTCAACGCCGTCAATCTTCTCCAGCGCTTTCTTAACCGTAGCCTCGCAGTGCTCGCACATCATTCCTTCGATCGAAATTGTCTTTGTCATGTTGTCTCCTTTCGTGTTCCCTGATTCTTCAGCGCCGGTTTCCGGTGTGACGATTTTACCGGGGCCGATCGCGTTTTTAACAGGTTTGTCCCTTCCGGGATCATGCATATTGAACAGGTTCAGTCGCAGTGCGTTCGATACAACAAAAAAGCTGGACATGCTCATCGCCGCGGCTCCCCACATCGGGCTCATGTTAAGCCCCGCTTTGGAATACAGTCCCGCAGCCAGGGGAATCAGCAGTACGTTATAGATCAGAGCCCAGAAGAGGTTCTCAAGAATATTCCTGTATGTCTGTCTGGAAAGCCTCACAGCCGCGCTGACATCCGTCAGCCTGCTCTTCATCAGTACCACATCAGCAGAGTCAATGGCAACGTCCGTCCCGGCCCCGATGGCAATGCCGATGTCTGCGCGGGTAAGGGCCGGAGCGTCATTGATTCCGTCTCCTACCATCGCTGTTTTGCCCTTCTCCCGGAGTCTTCGTATAATCTCCTCTTTGCCGTCCGGAAGAACGCCTGCCACAACTTCATCGACGCCGGCCCGTTTTCCGATCGCCTCTGCGGTCTTCTGATTATCTCCGGTCAGCATGATGACATGAATTCCCATATTCTTCAACTCCCGGATTGCCTGGGCGCTGTCATCTTTAATCGTATCGGCAACGGCAATAATTCCGAGAAGCGCTCCCCCGAGCGCGAACAGAAGAGGTGTCTTTCCCTCACCGGCAAGAGCCTGCGCAGCATCCTTTGCCGTGAGCGGAATACCTTCACTGCCTGAAAGTCCTGTGACACATACATGGTCTGTCCTGACCTTCGAGCCGATAAACTTAAGGCTTCCTCCGACCAACTCAAGGACTTCTCCGTCATCGGAAAGTGCAGTATTCGACCGGAATACGCTTGTAAAAGAGCCGGGTACACGGGCCGAACGGCCGATCCCTGGAAGTGCATTAAAGTCTTTGACCTCCCGGACTTCGATATTGTTCTGCCCGGCATATTCCATGACAGCCTTTGCAAGAGGATGCTCGCTCTTATTCTCAAGCGAAGCGGCAAGAAGCACAAGGTCCTTCCTGTCAATACCCTCTGCGGGAAGGATGTCCGTAACCTTCGGCTCGCCTCCTGTGATTGTACCGGTCTTATCAAGAGCAATAATCTTTACGCCGCCGGTTTCCTGCAGGGATTCCGCGGTTTTGAAAAGAATTCCGTTCTTTGCCCCCATTCCGTTGCCGACCATAATGGCAACCGGCGTTGCCAGTCCCAGCGCGCAGGGACAGGAGACAACAAGGACACAGATCCCCCGGGCAAGCGCAAAGCCGACTTCTTTTCCAAGAAGAAGCCAGACCACAGTCGTTACTATAGCTATTATAATGACGGCAGGGACAAAATACCCGGATATGGTATCCGCAAGCTTCGCAACCGGCGCCTTCGTGGCGGCGGCGTCACTGACCATGGATATGATCTGCGAGAAGGTCGTATCCTCGCCGACTCTCGTCGCCCTGCATTTGAGGAAGCCGCTTTGATTAAGCGTTGCGGAGGAAACCCTGCTTCCCGCTTCCTTGTCCGCCGGGATGCTCTCACCCGTAAGCGCCGCTTCATTCACGGCACTGCTCCCCTCAAGAACCACTCCGTCAACCGGTATATTCTCGCCGGGTCTTACGACAAAGATATCACCCTCTGCAACTTCATCTACAGGGACAACAACTTCCGACCCGTCCCTCAGGAGCGTTGCTGTCTTCGGCGCCAGCTTCATCAGGCTTTTTAAGGCATCCGTCGTCTTTCCTTTGGAGTACGACTCCAGCATCTTTCCCACTGTGATCAGTGTGAGAATCATTGCAGCGGATTCAAAATAGAATTCGTTCATGTACGGCATGGCCGCTTCCGATCCGAAGTCGCACTGCATGCGCGTCATCGCAAAAAGCATGACCGTGCTGTACAGGAAAGCTGCAGAGCTTCCGAGTGCGATAAGCGTATCCATGTTGGGCGCCGCATGAAAAAGACTCTTAAAGCCGCTGATAAAGAACCTCTGGTTGATTACCATTACAATTCCGGCGAGCAGTAGCTGCATCAGCCCCATCGCGACGTGATTTCCATCCATAAAGGCAGGGACGGGCCAGCCGAACATATGCACTCCCATGGAGAAATACATAAGGACAATAAGAAATCCCAAGGAGGCAATCAGACGTTTTCTAAGAAGAGGGGTTGTCCTGTCCTTAAGCGCATCCTCTTCCGCTGCTATCTTTGCGGATATGCTGCCCGATGATTTTGGACCCGCTCCTTTTTCTGCACCGGAAGCCTGTTTCAATGCGGCTCCGTATCCTGCATTCTCAACTGCGTTTATGATATCCGCGGAGCTTGCAGTTCCCTCAACGCCCATCGAATTCGTAAGAAGACTTACGGAACAGGACTCTACTCCGGGCACCTTCGAAACAGCTTTCTCGACACGTGCCTGACATGCGGCACAGCTCATCCCGGTTACTGTATATTGTTCCATACCATACTCCGTGCCGCAGAATATAACTCTATTTCTGCGGCTCAATCCACCTATTCAAAAAAGAAGAACAATGACAAATAAAAATCAGTCTCTCCGATGAACATTTCGGAAAGACTGACCTTAATCATATAGCAATAACTAACATTGTGCAAACAAAAATGCTCCCAGCCGGAATCGAACCGGCACGGCATCGCTGCCAACGGATTTTAAGTCCGTCGCGTCTACCAATTCCGCCATGGGAGCAATTGCATAAAAAATGGATCCTCAGGGACTCGAACCCAAGACCGACCGGTTATGAGCCGGT
>CADBPC010000201.1 GCA_902796425.1 uncultured Lachnospiraceae bacterium | reverse complement strand
TAGTGTTCTTCTATTACTTCATATAAAGCGTCGAAATATTCTTCTTTCGCGCCGAACATGTATCCGATGCCTTCTTTTTCATCCTCGTCTTTGGCATGCAGTATCATGCGTTCCGTTTCCGGCCTGAGGCATACGTTGGTTTTCAGGTAGTCCTCACGGATGTCGGCTCTGTCCACTCCCAGCGCTTCCTGAATGATGATCGCAGCAAATCCCGCTCTGTCCTTCCCGGCAGTGCAATGCCACAGAACCGCCCTTTCATGGTCTTCAAGAAGAATCTCCAGAAATCTTCTGTAGCGAAGAAGCGGATATTCTGTCAGGATGAAATCCCGGTACATGCGGGTCATATGGTCTCTGGCTGCGGCGGGATGTTCCCGGAGGAATTGAAGAGCCTCACTTTCAGACTTTCCGCCTCTTGTGATTCCCGCCTTCTCCTCGTCGAGGATCGGAAGATATACAAGTTCCAGCTCCCGGGGATCCGGCTTTTCGCTGCGCTCATCGCTGGTCCTGAAATCAATCACAAGGCTTGTGTTGTCCTTCAGCCACGCAATGTCCTTCGGGGTTCCATGGCTAAGATTCCCGCTGCGAAAGAGCCTTCCGCTGCGGATCCGCCTTCCGTCTGCTGTCTTCATTCCGCCAAGGTCGCGCGTATTATACAGATTATCAAACGGAAGCTCTCTGCTGGTCATTTTTCCTCCTGCGCCGTAAGCGCAGCTTATGCCGCGCTTATGTCTTTTCTTTTCATTATAAGCCCTGCGCCGGCAAACGCCATCAGCATAAATCCGAGCAGGTAAATAAGTCCGGTACCGGGGCCTCCGGTGTTCGGAAGGGCGACGCCGGGTTCGTTTTTAATGGAAATGGAGAGTTCATTTTCAGCAACTGTCGCACCTGCATTGTCGAGGACAGGTCCTCCGTCTTCACCAATCAGCATGTTGCCATCCTGATCTGTCGGGCGCAGATATGTATTCGTGCCTTCATGAATAGCCTTAAAATACACACTTCCATTCGTAATAACATACCCGGCCGGGGAGGACAGTTCCTTCAGTTCATAAACTGTATCATAGGCAAAACCGCCGATATCGGTCTCCTCAATCGTAAATGAAGAAAGAATTCCTTTTGCCTCCATGGCGCTGCCGGCGCCTTCCGCCGACACGGACATTCCGATGATTTCCTCCACGGCTGCTGAATCCAGGAGTTTTCCATCCTGTAAATACAGTCTGTTTCTGCCGCTCCAGATCTCGAATACCGCGCCTGGCAGCACCGTATCCGGATTGCTCTTGTCAACCTTCCGGATATGGATCTTCTTTGTGGTATTGGTCTGTGTTGTAAGGCCTGCCGCAAGTGCGGAATCTGTTTCGGCAGAAAATACGGTTGTTCCCTTATCATCCGTCACCGTCTCAACAGAAAGCTTTCCGTCGCTGTCTGCCGTCACCGTAACCGTAAGGTTTACCGGCGACGCAAACTGGAAATCAGGCATATTCTTCGAATTGTCGTATTCCGAGACTGTATAAGTATACGTGCCCGGCCTTGTGTAACGAATCGTTCCAAAGGAAAGAGTGTGGTCTGCCGTTGAATTGTAAATCGAAACAGCACTGCTCTGCGCATCCTCATCCGGCATGGGTGATGTTCCGCTGCCGCCCTCCGTGTCCGAATATTCTGCAGTTCCGGGAGTCAGCGTAAACCGGTAATACTCCTGTCCCCAGGTATAGTCTTCCACTACCTTTTTGACCTTCAGTTCAAGGCGGGTTGTTTTACCATCCGTCACTTTTTGTTTGTGAACTGATTGTAATATCGGGTATCCGGCGCTTCAATCGTACCTGACACCGTGGTGCTATCCGCTGACAGATCACCTCCGGTGTGCTTTACCCCCTCGATCTCATATCCCTCTGCGCTCAGGTTGCTCACGTCTTCCACAGGCGCCCTGCCGTCCGTCTTGCCGCCGGCATTATCGGCCGGATATTTGTTGGCATAGATTTCCTGAATGGTATACTTCGTACCTGTAGGCAGGTTTGTAAAACGGATTACCTCATCCTGCTTTAAGGTCATGTCATAGGTGATGGTATGATATCCTCCCGAATCGGGTACTTTCCATATTATGTTTCCGTCAGCGTCCCGTCTCGCCCTGATGACCGTGTTCCCATTCTCCGTAACTCTGTCATATTCGATCAGAGCATCGTAAACGAGGGTATTCCACGCACGATAAGTCTTGCCGTTGAACCTCGCAATATCCTCAGCAAAGGCTGACTGCCCTTCCTGATATCCGAACAGCGTATAGGCATTGCTCTGCGTTCTCGGCACATACTCATAGCCGACGATACCGGACGGGTCGCAATTTTCCGGAAGCTGCAGCGTCACCCTATAAGTGAAGGTTTCCGCTGCCTCCTGGGCATCGGTCATAAGATCATCCGGATCATTAATAATCTTTGAAATATCCAGCTCGGAGGTTTTGTGGTTTACGCCGACCAGCGAACCGTCATTCTCCGATTCGACGTAATAGGTTCCATCCGCGTCCGATTTGCCGCTTACAGTGATATAAGTGCTGTCCGTGTCGTTGAATGTATACTCCTGTTTACCTGAACCATTGGTATTAAAGCTATCTTTACTGACAAGGAAAGTCGGCACTGCCGTGATAACCATCGGCCGCACTGTCTGCGGAGCAAACTCATATTCATAAGGATTGCCGCTCACAATCTTCTCGGCAAGAGAATAATTGTGTCCCGTCTCAAGAATTTCACCGCCCCGCATGAGTCCCGGTGCAATATAGATTGTGTCTTCCCACTTACCGTCCTTCGGCAGGTTCATGGCGTAGACCTTTGATTCATACAGCGTGTCGGACAGCGTTCCGTCCGTGTTGTAGTATTTTCCGTCCACCAGCAGATAAAAGACGATCTGCTCGTACGGATCCTCCTCATTGATCAGATGGGCAAACTCCTTGCGGACAGTCATAATGCTGGTGTCCAGGTTCATTTTGCCCTTCGGATCTTCAATCGTGGCTGAGGAAGATGTGGGCGTACCGGTCACCTGACCGTTTACCATTTTGACAGATGTATAGTCAACCGTTGCCTTTGTATTGGTTTTCAGGTAATACACATTGTCATCGCCTAAATAAACCTGATCTTTTTCCGCCTGGCTGAGATCATCGTATTGAATAGTTCCATTGTTCAGGTCAGCGATCAGATCATAGGCTTCCTGGCTGGGCCACATGGTGAAGATCATTGTGTAGGTTACACCATCTTCCATCAGTTCGTTCGAACCGGCGTTTATATCCCAGATCACGGTCCGAGTACCCACAGGATATTTCGCAAGATATTCCTCTTCTGTAAGATCCGTCAGAGAACTCAGAGTTACAGCCGTACCGTTCTTATAATATTTAGTCTCTCCGCCCTCGGACTTAACCTCCAGCAGATATGCGTCCGGAGCATCCGTCCATACAACGCCGTGACCATCGTTTGCCGTATGATCATACTTTTCCGAACCGTCACTATTCTCACCGCCGGAGCGATAATACCGCAGGCTGGAGATATCACCTCTTGCCAGACCGGTTGAAGACAGCGCTGTAATACCGTCATTGATCGTGATATCCTTGTAGCCCAGCGCACTCTGAATGTCAGAGATAATATCATCAAAATATCCGTTTATGGCAGCTGTATTATTTGCCTGTCCCAGATATGTTCCGCCGATAGCCTGCAGGTTAGCGATTTCACCAAACGCACCAATCGTATACAGTGTCTTGTTATGTCCGATGATTGAGTCCGCCTGGTTTTTGGCCGCAAGAGCATACTCGTAATTTGATCTGACATCTTTATTATAATATGTTCCTCCGTCCCAGTCGCTGTATGTGCCGTAAGGATGCGCACATGAGATCGGATCACCGTCCGTAATAAAGACTACGTATGTAGGATCACTGTCATTAAAAT
>CADBPC010000200.1 GCA_902796425.1 uncultured Lachnospiraceae bacterium | reverse complement strand
GAAGATCACCAAGGATGCTCCCAGCAGACTTCATGCAAGACGTCAGATCCTCAGAGTTCTTTATCCTGTAGTCGAGGTTCCTGAAAAAGGCGCAGGCCGCAAGAAGAACACAAAGCAGGTTGACCTTGTTGACAAGATGTTCACAGAGTATGGCAAGAAGTATGCTGACCGCAAGGGCGGCTACACCAGAATCGTGAAGATCGGCCAGCGCAAGGGCGATGCTGCACTGATGGTAGTTCTTGAGCTTGTCTGATAACCGGATAATCTTTTCCCCTGCGGATGCAAATCATCTGCAGGGGCTTTTTTTATTGCTTCTATTCTGCTAAAATTCTGTGACGGCTCACCGAAGCCGGTCAGTGTGAATCTTATATTTAAATAAATCTGCATATTATGAATTTGATGGTTAAAGCCCGCGGACTGATCCACGATTATGTGTCCAGGGATGAAGATGGTAATATTGAGGGAAAAATACGCGCGATCGACGGTGTGGATCTTGATATCCGCCCGGGGCAGTTCATTGCGGTCCTGGGACATAACGGATCCGGCAAATCCACGCTGGCAAAGCATCTGAATGCGCTGCTTAATCCCACGGAAGGTACCGTGCTTATCGACGGGAAGGACACTACGGACGAGAGTGAGCTCTGGAATATCCGCCAGGAGGCGGGAATGATATTCCAGAATCCGGATAACCAGATCATCGGCCAGATCGTGGAGGAAGATGTCGGATTCGGCCCGGAGAATATCGGTGTTCCGACAAAGGAAATCTGGGAACGGGTTGAAGAAAGTCTCCGCGCGGTAGGAATGTACAAGTATCGCAGCAAGTCGCCGAACCGCCTTTCGGGAGGCCAGAAGCAGCGTGTCTCAATTGCCGGTGTGATAGCCATGCATCCGAAATGCATCATTATGGACGAGCCGACAGCCATGCTGGATCCCTCCGGACGAAAAGAGGTGATCAGAGCCGCCAGGGCGCTCAATGACGTCGAGAAGATTACAATTATCCTGATCACTCACTACATGGAAGAAGCAATCTATGCCGACAGGGTTTTCGTCATGGATCACGGCAGAATTGCGCTCTCGGGCACTCCGAGAGAGGTGTTTTCCAATGTGGAAAAGATGCAGGAGCTCCATCTGGATGTTCCGTACGTAACTCTTCTGGCGCATCAGCTGGGCAGGTCCGGTCTAAAGCTGCCGGAAGGAATCCTCAATAAGGAAGAGCTGAAGGAAGCCCTGCAAAGTGCGGTGCCTTCGGCGTTTATCGGAGAATAGTCTTTAAAATGTCTCTTTCTGTCAAAGATCTCACTTATATATACGAACAGGGAACGGCGATGTCGGTCAATGCCTTAAACCACATCAGCCTGGAAATACCCGACGGTCAGTTTATCGGTCTGGTCGGCCACACCGGCTCCGGAAAGTCTACCTTTGTCCAGACGCTGAACGGCCTGCTTAAACCCACATCCGGCAAGATTTACTGGAACGGGCAGGATATCCATGAGGAAAACTATGACAAAAAGCTCCTCAGGGCCGCTGTCGGGCTTGTATTCCAGTACCCGGAGCACCAGCTTTTCGAGACAGACGTCATCACCGATGTCATGTTCGGACCGAAAAACCTGGGCCTGTCTGAAACGGAGTGCAGGGACAGGGCAAAGGAAGCACTTTTGAGCGTCGGCCTTGATGAGAGATGCTGGACAAAATCGCCCTTTGACCTTTCCGGCGGGCAAAAGCGCAGGGCTGCCATTGCGGGAGTCCTGGCCATGAAGCCGGAGATACTGATCCTCGACGAGCCCACGGCGGGTCTCGACCCGAAAGGAAGGGATGAAATCCTGAACATGGTCCGCGGAATGAAGGAACGGCTGAAAATGACGATCATACTGGTCAGCCACAGCATGGACGATGTAGCCGAGTATGCGGACCGGATTATTGTCATGAACGCAGGAGAAATAATGATGGACGGAACGCCCGCGGAGGTATTTACCCACAGCAGCGAGCTGGAGGAAATCGGCCTGAGTGCTCCGCAGATGGTATATATCCTGCAATATCTTAAGGAAAACGGCCTTCCGGTCGAAACGGACAGGCTTACGGTGGAGGAAGCCTGCTCCGAGATCCTGAGGGTGTGCAGGGACGCAGGTTACTAATACATGTTCAAAGATATTACACTTGGTCAGTATTATCAGACCGATTCAATTTTACACAGACTCGACCCGCGGGTTAAGCTGATCGGAACCCTGGTTTACCTGGTTTCCCTGTTTATCGTCCGCAGCGTGCCGGGATATATTTTCGCGGGGATCGCTCTTGCGGCATTGATCCGGCTTTCAAATGTGCCATTCCGTTATATCATCCGGGGCATGAAGTCAATCATGATGATCCTGATGATCACGGTGCTGTTCAACATGTTCCTGACTCCCGGTGAGCCGCTGATCCGGATCTGGAAGCTCTCTGTAACGAGAGAAGGCGTTATTTTCGCCATCCGAATGGCAATCCGCCTGGTTTTCCTGATCCTCGGATCCTCGCTGATGACGCTGACAACGACGCCGAACCAGCTGACGGACGCCCTGGAGAGCGTCCTCGGGCCCCTGAAGAAGCTTCATGTCCCCGTTCATGAGATCTCCATGATGATGTCGATTGCGCTGCGCTTTATTCCGATCCTTATGGAAGAGACCGACAAGATCATGAAGGCACAGATCGCAAGGGGCGCCGATTTCGAAAGCAAGAACCTTAAAAAGCGCATAGCGGCGCTGGTGCCGCTACTTGTGCCGCTTTTTATTTCCGCCTTCCGCAGGGCAAATGACCTTGCAATGGCCATGGAAGCAAGGTGCTACCGCGGGGACAGCGGCAGAACCAAGATGAAGCCTCTTGTCTACAAAAAGAGCGACTACACGGCCTACGCGATTATGACGGCGTTTGTGCTGTGCTGTGTCGCGCTTCGCATTGCGGGGTTCTGACATGAGGAGGATCCTTCTTACAGTTTCATATGACGGGACGGCGTACAGCGGTTTTCAGGCCCAGAAGGATGAGAGCGTGCCGACCATTGCAGGCGTCGTGACAGAAAGACTCCGGGAACTCACGGGAGAGGAGATCACCCTGATCGGAGGGAGCAGGACAGACGCCGGCGTCCACGCCCTGTGCAACAAGACGGCCTTTGATACGCAGAGCAGAATACCTGCGGATAAGTTCGCCTTTGCAATGAATACGCGTCTTCCGGAGGATATCCGCGTGCAGAAATCGGAAGAGGTGCCGGAGGATTTTCATCCGCTCCGCGTCCCCAGCCGGAAGACCTACGAATACAGGATCTTCATCGGAACGCATCCGATCCCGCAAAAGCGCCTGTACAGCGCATATGTGAGATACCGGCTGGATAAGGAGAGGATGCGGGAAGGCGCCGCATTCCTTGTCGGAGAGCACGATTTTAAAAGCTTCTGCAGCATCTATACGCAGGCAAAGTCCACGGTCCGCACGGTTTACGGCATCGAAATTGACAGCTCTGCCGTGCCTTATTCCGAGGGGGAAGAGGTGATTATCCGCGTTACGGGCGGCGGCTTTCT
>CADBPC010000199.1 GCA_902796425.1 uncultured Lachnospiraceae bacterium | reverse complement strand
GCGTCGAGAAATGTCCCATGCACGCGATCACTCTCGAGGAGGTGAAAGAATGAGATACGTAATTATTGGTTCATCTGCCGCAGGAATAAACGCCATCCGGGAGCTTCGCAAATACGACCGGGAGGGAGAAATCGTCCTGGTTTCCAAAGATCAGGTCATCTATTCCAGATGTATCCTGCATCAGTATCTGTCCGGGGAAAGGACACTGGAGAGGCTGAACTTTGCGGAGCCCGATTTCGAAATCCTCTACAGGGTCAACTGGATGAAAGGAAGGGAAGCTGTCGGACTCCGGCCCGGGGACCACACACTGATCCTGGACGGAAATGAAGAACTCACATATGACAAGCTTCTTATCGCCACAGGTTCCCATACCTTTATCCCTCCCATCAAGGGTCTTTCGGAGGCGGATAATTACATCGGCTTCCGAAACATCGACGATATCGAGGTGCTGAAAAAGGTGCCGGAACAGGCAGAGCATATCGTTGTCCTCGGCTCAGGCCTTATCGGCATCGACTGCGCGGCCGGCTTCCTGCATATGGGCGTGAAGGTTACACTTGTGGACTTTGCAGGCTGGCTTTTAAACAAACAGCTGGATGAGAGAGCGGCAAAGACCTATATCGATGCCTTCAGGGCTCAGGGCGTCGATCAGTACTACGGCGTCGGAGTAAATGAAGTCCATGTGGACGGGAACCGGAAGATCTATGAGATTGTCCTCAGCGACGGGACCGTCCTTCCCTGCGATTTCTTCGTCGTAACCGCAGGCGTACGCTCCAACGTGGAGTTCCTGAAGGATTCCGGGCTGGAGCTGTCTAAATTCGGCCTGGTCTATGATGAGTGCGGCAGGACCTCCGATCCGGACGTTTTCGGCGCGGGAGATGTATCGGGCCTTAGTCCCATCTGGCCGGCAGCTGTTAAGGAAGGAATGGTTGCCGCCGCCAATATGGCTGGCCATAACAAGAAGATGACAGACTTCTTTGCCAGCAAATCCACCATGAGCTTTCTCGGGATCCACACCATGTCCATCGGCATCGTGACTCCTCCCGACGAGAGTTACAGGGTTGATGTCTACGATAAGGAGGGAGTCTATAAAAAAGTGGTCTCAAAAGACGGCGTCATTACCGGCGCCCTCCTGCAGGGAGACCTGGCCTACGGCGGTGTCCTGCAGCAGATGATCGCAAGGAAAATCGACGTGACCAGGGTTAAAAAGCCGCTGTTCGAGATCGATTATTCCGACTTCTTCCATGAAAAGGCAAATCTCGAATTTGCTTATGAGCTGTAAAAAGGTTAGAAACAGAGGGGGTGATTATGTTTGAAAGATTAAAGAAGCTGCCGGTTCCCGTCCTGCCTGCTTTTGTGGGAACCCTGACACTGTCCAACGTCTACGGCGGTATGGGCTATACCTGGGTGCGTTATGCAGCCATGGCGCTGGCAACCATTGTGGTCCTGTGCTACATAGTCAAAATCATTGTTTTCCCCCGTGTCTGCGAGGCGGAATACAACCAGACTGTCCCGTCCAGTCTCTATGCGGGCTTTACCATGTGTCTCATGATCCTGGGAAGCTTTTACTATGAGATCGGACTGGGATTCGGGAAATTGATCTGGCTTGTCGCGGTCATTATCCATGCGGTCCACATCGGTATCTTCACGCGCAGAAACATCATTGACAAAAGAGACATCAACACCACGCTCCCCAGCTGGTTCGTCACCTACAACGGGATCATGGTCAGCTGCGTAACAGGCGGCGCAATGAACATGAGACTGCTGCTGCAGATCATCACCATCTACGGAATCCTCATTTACCTGCTCCTGATTCCTGTTATGATCTACAGGCTGATAACAGTGCCCGTAAAACCCGCCGTCTATCACACCATGCCGGTCGTCCTGGCACCCTGCAGCCTGTGTGTTGTCAGCCTGATCAATACATTTAACAAGCCCGCATTTTTCATCACGAGCTTTTTGTATATCTGTGTGCTGGCATCGCTTTTGTTTATTGTGGTGAAGCTTCCGGATTATTTTTCCTTTGATTTTGTGCCGGGCTTTGCGGGACTGACCTTCCCCATGGCCATCGGCATTGTCGCGTCCACCAAGATGGCAGGATACCTGACGGCACGGGGCATGGAAAGCGCCGCCGCGGCTGTCACACAGATCTCCGGTTTCCAGATCTATCTGACCACCATGCTGGTGGGGTATGTGCTGCTGAATTTCCTGCGCATGCTCCTTAAGACAAAGAAAAGAACCATGTAACCTCAGCTTCTGCGGCTGATCATGAATGACATAAGGCCGGGCTGGCTGAAGGCCCGGCAGGAAAGGAGAAAGCAATAATGGGGTATGTATTAAGCCGGGACGGCTTCTCACAGGTGCTCCGGAAAATCGGCAGCGAAAGGCTCCTCTACGCGCCGGTCAATAAGGTGGGAGAGGGCCGTTTTACGGATGTGGACGTAGTCCGCTATGATTTTGTTAAGGAAGCCGGCGAAATTGAACTGGAGAAAAAGTCCGACTATGCCTTCAAGGAGCTTCTGACACCTCTGTCCCAGACCCTCTTCTTCTTTACGGAAAATGAAGTAAAGGAAGCGGATATGGACGAGCGGGAGGTCATCGTTTTCTTAAGAAGCTGCGACCTGCACGCCGTTAAAAGGCTGGATGCCGTCTACCTGGAAAACAAGTTTGAGGATCCCTTCTATAAAAGAATCCGCGAAAGAGTGAAGTTCGCACTGATCGGCTGCGGCCATTCCTATGAGGACTGCTTTTGCGTCAGCATGGGAACCAACAAGGCTGAAGAAGGCTGGCTGTTCTCCGTGGACCTCATAGGGGACCGGTATTACTGCGATGTGAAATGCCCTGAGCTGGAGCCTGTTTTTGCCGCAGCAGCAGACGGCGAACAGGATGTCAGGGTCCGCTCCGTCACTGAGAACGAGGTCAGAGTAACCGTTCCGAAAGAGGTCCCCGTCAGCATTTACAAGGACTCTCTCTGGGACGAATACACGTCCCGCTGCATCAACTGCGGCCGCTGCAATTTTGTCTGCCCGACCTGCACATGTTTTACCATGCAGGATGTTTTCTATACGGACAACGGCAGAGTCGGAGAGCGCAGAAGAGTAGGGGCTTCCTGCATGGTGGACGGTTATACCAACGTTGCGGGAGGCGGACAGTACCGCAGGACCAACGGCGAGAGAATGCGCTTCAAGGTCCTTCACAAGATCCATGATTTCAGGATGCGCTTCGGCTATGACATGTGCGTCGGATGCGGGCGCTGCGACATGGTATGTCCGGAATATATTTCCTTTGCGAATATCATCAACAAAGTTAACGACGCAGTGGAAGGAGGCAGGGAGAATGGGTAACATGAATGACAATCCGTATGTTCCGTATCCTTCGGAAATCCTCGAGATCATACGCCATACGGAGAAAGAATACACCTTCCGGATGCGCTTTGAGGGAGAGGTAAAGCCCGGACAGTTTTTTGAGGTTTCGGTTCCGAAATACGGCGAGGCGCCCATTTCCGTAAGCGGTATCGGGGACGGCTTTGTGGATCTGACCATCCGCAGGGTGGGACGCGTCACTTCGGAGGTCTTCGAAAAAGGGGAAGGCAGGACACTCCTGCTTCGCGGCCCCTACGGAAATGGCTTTGACACCTCCCTTTATGAGGACGGCGAGGTCATTGTAGTCGCGGGCGGCACGGGCGTATCCCCTGTCCGCGGTGTGATCGATGCCCTGGCGGGAACGGCCGCGCCCAAGGACAAGCATGTCATTGTAGGCTTCCGCAGCCCGTCCGACATGCTTTTCAGGGACGACCTGAAAAGATGGGATGAGGCATTGGATCTCATCCTTACAGTGGACGGCGCCCCGGAAGGATATGAAGGCAATATCGGCCTCGTGACCAAATACATACCGGAAGTGGAGATCAGGGAAGTCGAAAAGGCGAAAGCCGTCGTAGTAGGTCCCCCGCCCATGATGCGCTTTTCTGTCATGGGCCTTCTGCAGAAGGGCTTCAGGGAGGACAACATCTGGGTATCCCAGGAGAGGAAGATGTGCTGCGGTCTTGGAAAATGCGGCCACTGCCGGATCGGCAGCACCTATGTCTGCCTTGACGGGCCGGTATTCAACTACAGTGAGAGCAAGAATATGCTGGATTAAGGAGCGTGGAATATGGCCAGAGATATCAATACAAAGAAATTGAAAAAGAACGCTTTCCGTTATTCCAAGGTCAGAGGCGAGACGGCGAGCAGGATCCGTATTCCCGGCGGTGTGATAAACGCAAAGAGCATGGCGAAAATTGCCGAGGTGGCGGAAAAGTACGGGAACGGCACGATTTTTGTGACGAACCGCCAGGGCGTCGAGCTGCCCGGCATCGCTCTGGAGGACATGGATGCCGTCAACAAGGCCATCCAGTCCATTATCGATGACTCCGGCGTAAACCAGGAGGAAAGAGACAAGGGATATCCTGCTTCGGGTACCAGAAATGTTGCTGCATGCCCGGGATCCCGCCTTTGCCCCTTCGGCTGCTATGACACCACGGAACTGGCGAGGAAGATGGACAAGATGATCTTCCCCAACAACCGCCATGTCAAGATAGCCTTCACCGGCTGCTCCAACGACTGCGGCAAGGTCAGGATGCACGACTTTGGCTTTATCGGAATGACCGAGCCCCAGTATAATCCCGACCGGTGCGTCGGCTGCGAGCAGTGTATCAAGTACTGCAATATCCGTTCGGTGGGAGCCCTGTCCCTTGTCAACGGCAAGGTAGTCCG
>CADBPC010000198.1 GCA_902796425.1 uncultured Lachnospiraceae bacterium | reverse complement strand
TACTACATCAATGCTCTCGGCGAGGACGATAAGCTCGTCCTTATCCGTGAAGGTCATCTTCACCTTCCCGCTGCCGTCCTTCTTCGGCGGGTTCAGGCGGATGTCAATGCCCTCCGGGGTCGTTTTCTTGTATCCTATGAAGATTTCACCCTTTGCGGCAGCAGCTTCCTGTACGGAGTAGAGGTCAATCTCGTTACCCGGGTGTGAGTTTGTAGAGAAATAGTATTTTGCAGGCTTCATATAGATTTTGTTGCCGCTGTCTCCGGAGAGAACGCCGGGGTCGAAGGCGTGATTCATCGTATCCCACAGAGATTTTCCCAGCGTATCGCCCTGGCCTCCGATCAGCATCGCAAGGATGCCGATCATCAGGATGAACAGGCCTGTCACACAGAATAAGAGAAGAATTGTCGATACAGTCCCTCAGGAGAGCCAGAGGTCGAAGTAATACATCATTTTCTCTTTGAACGAGGTTTTCGGTTTTCTTCCCGTATTCTTCATGCTCTTTGTGTCCTCCCTGACAGTAATGGCTGAATTGGCGCTGCAGGAATCAGCCAATATTGCTGCTGCCGCAGGCAGCAGTCATATATGTCCCCTTCTTTAATATTGCCACAGCTCCCTTAACAGGACAATTGCATTCCGCTGTGCCAGACATAAACTATTGTATTGATAGAATGAAGCGTCTGCGTTAAGATTTCGGAAGAAGGAGGAAAACCGGGTAATATGTGTGAACTACTGGATCGGGTGGAAGCAGAAGGCGTGGCAAAAGGCAGGAAGGAAGGCAGACAGGAAGGTAGACAGGAAGGTATCGACCTGGCGCGGCTTGAGAGCATCCGGAGTATTATGGATGGGCTGAAGTATACAGCTCAGCAGTGGATGGATCTGTTGAAAATTCCTGCGGAGGACCGGCAGAGATATGCGTCCAGGCTGTAATCACGACGGGAGCCGGCAAGGCAGGGACAGCACAGAAAAGAGATAATAACATTTCTTACAGCAGCATTGTATTAATCAGCAGAACTTATTTTGAAGAGCGGATTCACGGGGTGCGCGGCATTTGACAATGCGGCGCACCCTTTCTTTTACTGTTGCTGCTGCCGGCTGCGGGTCTTCTCCAGTGCGCTGTTTACGCGCGAGAAATCTATGGAGCACTCTCCGCCGGAGATGCGGATCGGAATCGTATCATCAAAGCTATACTTTTCGGGGGCGAATTCGCCGCCCTGCAGATCATAGACGAGGACGACGCTCTTCTCAGGATCCACGATCCAGTACTCTCTTACGCCGGCGTTCTGGTATTTGTACAGCTTCAGCATCATGTCCTTTGCACGAGTGGACGGAGACAGTATCTCCAGTGTAAGGTCGGGAGCGCCCTCGAGTGCCTTTGCTCCGAGATCATAATCCCTGCAGATCACAAGGAGGTCTGGCTGGACCATCGTCTTATTATCACAGTCAAGCCGTACGTCGCAGGGGGACAGATAGACCTCGCAGTCCTGCGCGTGTGCATCGATGCATTCGCGAAAAAGCAGGTACAATTCCCCCAGAATCTTCTGATGTATGACCGCAGGCGCAGACATGTCATAGAAGACACCGTCGATCAGTTCAACCCTTCTTTCGTCCGGCAGGGCGTAATAATCGTCCAGGGTGTACTCGCCCGGCTTTTTTTCTGTGGGATCCGGTATGCTGCAGGCCACCCCTGCCTCTCTTACCATGCCCGGATGAGCCGGATTTTTCTCGCTGTTCTCTTCCAGATAGATAGAACCTGTGCGATGCGATTCTTCCGAATAGAGTACCTGCTCTATCGCCTCCCGTGTATTTTTCCTTGGCGCTCTGGTCTGTCCGCTCAGGATCTTCTGGATCGTACTCAGGGGAACGCCGGAGGCCTGAGCAATCATTTCGTTCGTAAGACCAAGCTCTGCCTTTCTGTCTCTCATCTCGTCAATTGTCATAGCATGTTGTCCTTTCTAATGGCACATTTGGCAAGTTCTCTTTCCTTAATATTGCCATATTCTGCATGAATAAGCAATTCTATTTTGCCATTTTGAAGTGTATTTGGTTGTTATATGGTGTTTTTATTGCATCTTGGCAAGATGTGTATACTATGACACTTTTCGTGCCAGATGAAAACTATTCTGTTGCTAGAATGAATATGCCGCGTTAAGATTTTAGGAGAAGGCCTGGTCCGCTCTTCATGCAATTCCATGGAGGTGATTTTCTTTTTGTCAGAGAAGGACCTGACCGAAAAGACTTTAGAACAATTCAATGATGTGTTTGCAGATATCGTAAATTCCGGATAGGCTAAAGCCGTATATAAGTGATTATAAAATAAACGTATTTGAGATTTCGCGACTGCCGGAGGAAGCGATCAGCCGCTTTCACAGTGACTTTAAGATTGTAGTCGATTATTTCGTCCATAAAAGGCTGGATCCTTACTATCGGCCTACGGATGCAGAAAGATTCCGACATACAGATGAACTTCTGAAACTGATGGCAGTCATTACTCAGGATCAGAGATATGAGGATGTGCTTCACGAAGAAGGAGGAAAACCGAGTAATATGTGTGAACTACTGGATCGGGTGGAAGCAGAAGGCGTAGCAAAGGGTTTGGCAAGGGGCTTGGCAGAAGGCGAAGCAACGGGTATGGCAAAAGGTAGGCGGGAAGGCAGGCAGGAAGGCATTGACCTTGCGAGGCTTGAGAGCATCCGTAGTATTATGGATGGACTGAATTATACTTCCCGGCAGGCAATGGACCTGCTGAATATTCCTGCAGAGGATCGGCAGAGATATGCGTCGAAGCTGTGATCAAGGCAGGTGCATAGCAGCATTGATTAATTAGCAGAACTTATTATGAAGAGCGGATTCACAGGGTGCGCGGCATTTGACAGTGCGGCGCACCCTTCTTTTTACCAGTGCATAAGATAAGCAGCCGGCAGGCGTGTCGGCAGGGATCTGACATCAGGTCCGATCTATCCTCTTCTATTTTCCTTTGCCGTGCCCATGGTGCTGACAAATCTCATTCAGCAGGTCTATTCGATGACGGACCTGATGATCATCGGCAAATTCGTCGGCAGTATCGGTACGGTGGCGGTCTCCGAGGCGTCGCTGTACCTTCTGACGACTGCGGTGGGCATGCCGTTTATCTTCGGCTACAACTGTATCTGCGCGATTCTTCGCGGCATGGGCGAATCAAAGCGCCCTCTCATCTTCGTAATTGTTGCCGCGGTCATCAATATTTTCCTTGATCTTTTGCTGGTCGTGGTGTTCCGGCTGGACGCGTTCGGCACCGCGATCGCGACGGTTGCTTCCCAGATCGGCGCCTTTACGGCTTCGTTTATTTACCTTTACCGGCACAGGGAGCAGGTCGGATTCCGGCTGGATCTGTCGTATTTCCGTATGAACACGCATGACCTTCTGATCATCCTGCGGCTCGGAATCCCGCAGATGATCCGCATCCTGTCCGTGCAGGGCTCCATGCTCTGGGTCAAGAGTCACATCAATTCCTATGGCATGACGGTTTCGGCGACCTACAGCATCGGCAACAAGATCGAGAAGTTCATCAACCTGTTTATCCAGGGCGTCGACGGCGCGGGCGGCGCGATGGTCGGCCAGAACCTCGGCGCGAGGAAGATCGACCGTGTAAAGGAGATCATGCGCAAGATGCTGATCGTATCGGTCGTCATCGCGATCTTCGGCGGCGCGCTCTTCCTGTTCATCCCGACCCGTCTCTACGGAATCTTCACCAACGATCCCGCGGTTATCGAGTACGGCGTTATTTTCCTTCGCATTATGGCGATCGGCTGCATCGTCGTGGGATATTCCGGGCCGATGAAGTCGATCACGACCGGCGCCGGCGCCGCGATGCTGAGTCTGATCATCGGAGTTCTGGACGGTGTCTGCCGCGTGGCGATCTGCCTGTTCGTATTCTATGTGTTTAAACAGGGTGCGCAGTCCTATTTCTGGGGCGCGGCGTTCTGCCAGCTGATCCCTGGCATAACGGCGATGAGCTATTATCTGAGCGGCAGGTGGAAGACGAAAAAGCTTCTGTCTGAGTCGTAGATTCTGATAATTTTGAGGTTTTCACCGGCGTAAAACAGCAAAAAACCGGCAAAAAGCCCTTTGATAAATATTGCGGGAAAGTGATATACTCCGTGTCATTGAGTGAGCAGCGAAAGCGTAAGTCCGGCTTTCGACTGCCCACTCTTTTTTTATGCTTAAGGATATGCAAGGAGGATAAAAACGTTGGAACATACCAATGAATTTCTGGAAAAAGAACCTGTGGGAAAGCTGATGCGGATGTATTCCGTGCCGTGTATCATTTCGCTTCTGGTTGCTGCTCTGTATAACATTGTTGATCAGATCTTTATCGCGAACGCGAGCTACCTGGGCTCGTACGGGAACGCGGCCAATACGGTTGTTTTCCCGCTGACAATCGTGGCTCTTGCGGTCGCTGTCATGATCGGCGACAGCGCCTGTGCGCATGTATCGATCCTTCTGGGAATGAAGAAGAGTGACGACGCAGCATCAACCGTTGGAAATGCCGTTATTCTGACAATCGCTTCCAGCCTTGTCATTACCGTCTTATATCTGGTATTCGCAAAGGGAATCCTGACGATGTTCGGCGGAACCGTCAACGAGGAGACCTACCGCCAGGCAAGTGAGTATTTCTTCTGGATCACGGTCGGAATTCCCTTTTATATGTTCGGGCAGACTATGAATCCGATCATCCGCTCGGACGGAAATCCCCGGTTTGCCATGGTTTCCACACTGGTCGGCGCTGTTTTCAATATTATTTTCGACCCGATCCTGATTTATAGCCTGAAGTGGGGCATGATGGGCGCCGCCGTTGCTACGATTGCAGGTCAGATCATTACAGCTCTCTTATCCCTGTGGTATCTGGCGCATATGAAGGCCGTAAAGCTGTCCGCTGCCTCCTTTAAGCTGCGCGGTGATCTGATCGGAAGGTTCCTGCCGCTCGGCATGACCAGCCTGCTGTCACAGATTTCCGTTGTGGCGTCCATGGCTGCGGTCAACAACATGATCCGTAAATACGGGGCGCTGGATCCGATTTTCGGTCAGGAGCAGTTTGCGCAGATTCCGATGGCGGTGGTCGGCATTGTCATGAAGTTCTTCCAGATCGTGATCTCGATTTCCGTCGGCCTGGCAGCCGGCTGCATACCGGTCACCGGATATAATATCGGCGCGGGAAGAAAGGATCGCGCAAAAGAGCTTTTCATCCTGCTGCTGAAGGCAGAGGCCCTGGTCGGGTTTGTCGCACTTCTTATCGTGGAGCTTATGCCGGGAAGACTGATCGGCATCTTCGGCGCGGCAAACGAGAGTATCTATTATACGGAATTTGCCATCCGCTCGTTCCGGATCTATCTGTGCATGATGGTGCTGGCAACGGTCAATAAGGGAACGTTTATCTATCTGCAGTCTCTTGGAAAGGCGCTTACGTCCACCGCGATCTCACTGATCAGGGAGATCCTGTTCGGCGTGGGATTCGCGCTGCTTCTCCCGGTGTTCTTCGGCCTCGACGGCGTTCTGTATTCCATGCCGGTTTCCGATATCCTGACCTTTGTGATTGCGGCGTTCATCATCCTTCGCACGCTTAAGGACCTTTCCTCCCCGCAGACTGAACAGACCGGTTATGTTACAATTTAACCATTGATGACGTGTCTGTGATTATAATCATGGATGTCGCGTCCCGGATTGTTATCATCACGGATGGCGCGTCATGGATTGCTGATGTCTGATATGGGTAAAGGAGAGCTGCCGTGGATCGTTTCAAAGTCGTAAAGTCGCTTTTAATGAACGCACCGATCTCGATAACAATGAGTTTCGTTGCACAGCTTATGAATATCCTTCTGGGGCATATGGAGCACTTTGAGTGGGGCAGCATGCTGATCAGCTTCCTGTTCTCCTATGTGGTTGCCTTCTTTATCGCTTATTTTATCCCTGCGGACAGGGCGGGCTTTGCACTGGCCGGGCGGTGCGGCGCAGAGCCTGGCACCTGGAAGTTCAATATGCTGGTCAATCTTGTGGTCAACACGGTATTCAGCGTCATCATGACCCTGGTCATGGGCTGGTTTACCGCCTGCCTCCTTGGCGGTGCGCCGCTTATCGCGGCAGTCCAGGGCTTCGGGCAGATGATTGTCCCCGTCTGGATCGCCTGCTACTTTGTCAGTCTCTTCGTCCAGCGCCCCGCCATGGCGCTCGCGCATAAGATTGTGGGGAAGTAAATCATTCCGGGGCTGTACCATTCCGGGGCTGCGTCATCCCGGGGCAGCTTTCTGCATCGTCCCGGGGCTGTCATCCCAGGGCTACGTCCAGAGCCATCATGAGGGTGAAGCCAACGGCAAAGAAGATTGTTCCGATGTTGGAGTGGTCTCCTTCGCTCATTTCCGGAATCAGCTCTTCGACGACCACATACATCATTGCTCCGGCGGCGAAGCTCAGCAGATAGGGAAGGATTGGCACCATGAGTCCTGCCGCGCAGATGGTCACGATCGCTGCGATGGGCTCGACAACGCCGGAGAGGATGCCGTCAATGAGAGCTCCTGTCTTATTCTTGCCCGCACTGTGCAGGGGCATTGAGATAATCGCGCCTTCCGGGAAGTTCTGGATCGCGATTCCTATGGAGAGGGCAAGCGCCCCGCCCGCCGTGACGGAGGTGTTGCCGGACAGGTATCCGGCGTAAACGACTCCGACCGCCATTCCCTCGGGAATGTTGTGAAGGACGACCGCAAGGACCATCATTGTCGTCCTGGCCAGCGTTGTCTTCGGGCCCTCCGCCTTTTCGCTTCCCATGTGAAGATGCGGAATGACGCGATCCAGAAAGAGAAGAAAGAGCGTGCCGATCCAGAAGCCTGCTGCCGCCGGGATAAAGGACAGCTTCCCCATTCCTTCGCTCTGCTCCATCGCCGGTATCAGAAGACTCCAGACCGAGGCGGCAACCATTACGCCCGCGGCAAATCCCGTCAGCGAGCGTTGCACCTTCCGGTCCAGCTCCTTCTTCATAAAGAGTACACACGCCGCGCCGAGCGACGTTCCGATAAAGGGGATCAATATCCCCTGCCATGTCTGATAATCCATCTTTTCTTTCTGCTTTCCTTTCTGTTAATTATTATGTGAGCAACTATGGTTCCTCTTTAGGTTGGTATATACTAACTCTAAGATTTAATCAACCCTCGGAACTTGATTAAGCTAATGGACGATAGAATGGACGATAGATTTGCGATTTGCGAACAATTCAGCAGAACGGTTGACATTGTAAACTATTTGTATTATATTCGTGTAATAAGTATCTATCCAATGATCCAATTACGACCATTACGACTGTCAACGAGGAGATGATGATTATGGCTACAACGCCGACTCAAATTCGGATTGACTCCACAATTAAACAACAGGCAACTGATCTATTCGCCAGTCTTGGTATGGATATGTCCAGTGCTGTGAATATCTTCCTTCGTCAGTGCATCCTCAGAGGAGGACTTCCTTTCCCTGTAGAAATGCCAAGGTATAACAAAGAAACTCTCGATGCAATAGAGGAAGCGCGAGTAATATCCAGAGATCCTGAGGTCAAAGGATATAGTAGTATGGCTGAACTAAAGGCTGCTCTGGAGGCTGATGATTAATGTATATTATTAAGTTCACTACTATGTTGTAGAAGAACTTCGTCTGGGCAATACGCTTGATGAGAAGTACAAAGATCATATTCTCAAGGGCGAATATGCATGTTTCCATGAATGTCATATTAGACCGGACTGGTTACTGATATACCTGATCGAAGATGACATTCTAACTCTTACCTTGGTAAACACCGGATCGCATTCCGACTTGTTTAAGAAATAGTACAAGCAGCTGCCTCGTACAGGACAGCTGCTTGTATTATTTCTTCCCTGCGCCGGTATAGGTTTTCAGGAGGGCGTCGTAGCTGCCATCCTCCTGAACTGTGATGATCATGTAGGTGCGAAGGCCGGAGGGCTGGTGCGGGAGCGCGAGGCTCCCCGGATTTAAGAGATGGACGCCATGGCTTCGCATCTCAAGCGGGATATGGGTGTGACCGAAGATGGCGATGTCCGCGCCGTTTTCCTTGGCTTTGCGGGCGATGGTATCATAGCCGTATTTCACGCCGCTGTGGTGGCCGTGCTCTATGTAGGCGAGGTGGCTGCCGATCACAAGGCGCATCGCCTGCGGATATTTGCCCGTGAAATCGCAGTTTCCCTGAACGCCGTAAACAGGAATGGCGTATTTCTCCTCCACCTCCCCGAGGACATCGCTCTCTCGGTCGCCGCAGTGGATAAGGGCATCGATCGGCTTTTCCTTCTCTATCACATTGAAAACAGGCTGGTCCCAGCCGTGTGAATCCGATACTACGAGAAATTTCATTTGCTGTCGTTCTCTTTTGGTCTGCTGTATCCTGCCGGCGGGTGTCTGCTGCCGGCAGCCGGCTTACTGCGCTCCGCGGCCTGCAAGCCAGGCTTCATAGGCCTGTCTGTATTCCTGAACGCTCATGGAGCGGTTATAGAGCTTTGCCCGGCTGCAGTCATAGCGGCGGACGCCGAAGGGGCTTGCAGCAAAGGACGAGGGGCCGAGTATTGAAACCTCAGCCGCCGGCGCTCCCTCTCCCGCCTGGACGGGGATCGCAATGGCGTGCGCAACGACGACCGACTCTGCCTGTGCGAAGGCTTCCTGCCGCGCATCGCTGTTCCATGCCTGCTGTCTTGCGGAGGCCGCAAGGGATGACCACTGGGCGTAATAGCTCTTTACGGTTTCGTCCTGCGAGGCACTCCAGGTACCTGCCGCGCCGCTCTCCGCAAAAGGATCCGAAAAGCTGTCGAGTAGGGGGACGCCTGCCCTTACCGTGCAGTAATACATCGCGTACTTTTTAGCCTCATCAGTCTTTATTGCCACATCAGTCTCGCCGGGATCGCCTGAGACGGGAGCCTCCGTATTGTCGGTCTCGGCCGGAGCCTGCAGATCTGCCGGGGCCTCCAGGGGGATGACTTCTATATAGTCTGCGCCAAGGCGCGCCTCCAGCATTTCTTTAAGCGCAAAAGCGCGGCTCCTTGCGAGCTCGTCGTCCGCATCATAGGCAAGAGGGAGCTTCACAGGGAAGCTGACCTCCTCCTGGGAGAAAACGACCATCGCGTTGGCCTTGTGCTGTAGAGCGGTTCTCTCATCAAACGCAGTGACGGCGGCCGCTGCCTGAATGCTGCCCCGCTTCGTATACTCCTGTCCCGCGAAGGCAAAGCCCGCAGGGGTGATGGTATTTTGCGCCGCGAGTGAGGCAAGTCCGGGATCATCGGGGCTGATGAGGGCTTTCCTGTCAATTGCCTTTGCTATGGAAAGACGGAAATCCTCGCACTGCACTGCTTTGCGCCAGTTGTCGGGTTCATATTCCGCATCGAACTGCGGGTCAAAATTAAAGGCATAGAAGCCGGAAGCAGTCATGTCGGGAACGGCGGGATGGATGAGATCCGCCTGCACTCCCGCCGCGCGCCACCAGGGAAGGAGGTTATCTTCCACTGACGCGATGTCGCCCTTTCCCTTAAGGAAAGCAAGCTGCGCCGCCTCGCCGGTGCCTGTTTCGCCGGGAACTGCTGACCTCGTCATCTCGATGGAATCGATGATGATGTTTTCCCTGTCAAAATAGGTGTCGTTCCTTACGTAGAGCCTGTGGCTGTCCGTGGTCTCGTCCAGGACGTAAGGTCCGCAGTAAAGAAGGTGGTATCTGTCCTTTCCGAAGGCCTCGCCCGTCGCGGCAAGGAAGGGTCTGCTGACCGGGAGATAGGCCGGCAGACACGCAAACGCGGGAAAATATGCGCAGGGCGTTTCGAGTGTGTAGACGAGTGTGTAGTCGTTATCGGCGCGGACTTCGGTGACCTTTACGGGCTCCTCGTACATAGACCTGAGGGAGGTTCCGGGTTCGCCGGTGATGTATTCCCAGGCCGCGACCCAGTCGTCCGCCTTTACGCCGGTCACCTCGTGGCCGGAGGAGTCCACCCACTTGAGGTCCTGACGGATGTGGAAGGTCCACACGGTGTTTCCGCCGGAGGACTGCCAGCTCTCGGCGAGCTGTCCGCGGAGTGTTCCGTCGCTATTCCATGCCGTCAGCGTATCGACGACGGCCGCGCCTGTCTGCCAGTCGGCTTCGGATGCGGGGTTTAAGTAATTGAGCGAGGAGTTATTGCTGTCGCAGACGAAGTGGAGGCTGTGAAGTCCCTTGTTCTCTTTGAGGGGAAGAAGGGCGCTGCCGTCCGCCTTTTCGGCAAGAAGGAGGATCACCTGGAGTGCGGTCTCCGAGAGTTGTTCGCCCTCCGAAAGGCCGGGGAGGGTGATTCCTTCCTCCCTCGCGCGGGCGATCAGCCTGCCGAGGGATTCCTTCTGCGCATCGGTGACACTGACGCTCCCTGCGCCGCCGAAAGACTCCGCCATCTGCGCTGCTTCCTCGGGTGTGACCCCGGATCCGCTGCTCCCGGCTGCATTTTCCCCGGATCCGCTGCTCCCGGATATGCTGCCATCGGACGCAGTTTCCCCATTTGCGCTGCTCCCGGAGTTACCTGCTCCTGCGGCTTCCTGTCCCGTAAGGCCTGCTGTTGTCTGTCCCGCAAGGCCTGCTGCGGAGCCGTCCGCTGCGCCCGTCTGGCCGGCAGCATCCGATCCCGGGGCGTCCTGCCCCGCCGCGCCTGCCTGCGCCTGCTGGTCCTGGAGCTCCTGCGTCACCTGGGAAAGGCTCCCTGCGGCGTCCTCAAACTCCTTCGTGACCTGTCTCATAAAAATAAAATACCCGCCCAATATTCCTATGAGCGAGCCTAATACGATAATATAGATGATTTTCTTCATGGTGATCCCGTTATTCAGCCTACAATGCGAATGTTAAAGGAATTGACAGCCTTTCTCTCCTCTTCGGCCGTATTGACCTTGGCGATGCATGCACCGAGCGCGCGCAGCTTCTCCGGGAAATCCTCGTAGCCGCGCTCGATGTAGTGAATGTCATAAATATCGGAATAGCCCGTCGCCGCAAGGGCAGCCGTAACAAGGGCCGCACCCGCGCGAAGGTCGGGAGCGTTCATGTTGGCTCCTGTAAAGCCTTCCACGCCCTCGATGATTGCGGTGTTGCCCTCAACGCGGACACTGGCTCCCATTTTCGCGAGCTCGTCCGTGTATTTAAAGCGGTTTTCGAAAATACTCTCGGTGATGATGCTGGTGCCCTTGGCAAGGCTCAGCAGCACGCCGATCTGAGGCTGCATATCCGTGGGGAACCCGGGATACGGCAGGGTCTTGACGTTGGTGTGGGTAAGGCGCCTTACGGCGACAACGCGCACCGCGTCGTCAGACTCGGTGATTTCGCATCCGGTCTCCTTGAGTTTTGCCGTCAGGCACTCAAGGTGCTTGGGGATGACGTTGCGGATGGTGACGTCTCCTCTTGTCGCAGCAGCTGCAAACATGTAGGTCCCGGCCTCGATCTGGTCGGGAATGATGGAATACTCCGTGCCGTGGAGCTTTTCCACGCCGCGGATACGGATGACGTCGGTTCCTGCGCCGCGGATGCGGGCGCCCATGCTGTTAAGGAAGTTGGCAAGGTCGACGACGTGCGGCTCCTTCGCCGCGTTCTCGATGATCGTATTTCCCTTTGCCATGACGGAGGCCATGATGATGTTGATCGTGGCTCCGACGGAAACAACGTCCATGTAAATATGGCTGCCGGTCAGTGTCTGCGCGCTGGCCCAGACCATTCCGGGCGGAACGAGGCGCACGGTTGCTCCGAGGGCGCGGAAGCCCTTTAAGTGCTGGTCGATGGGGCGCAGTCCGATATCGCACCCTCCGGGGAGGGCGACCTTGGCCTGATTGAATTTGCCAAGAAGCGCGCCAATCAGATAGTATGAGCCCCTGATCTTGCGCACGGCATCATTATCAACGGGTTCATCTCTTACGAATGCTCCGTTGATGCAATAAGTGTGCCTGTCGGGATGATCTACCTGTCCCCCGATCTGTTCTATGGCACCCACTATAGCCCGAATGTCGCTGACATCGGGCACGTTTTCTATTTTAACCGGCTGATCTGCCATGACAGAGGCGGCCAGAATTGCCAGCGCCGCGTTCTTTGCGCCGGAAATCTCAACCTCTCCGGAGAGAGGATTCCCGCCCTTCACAACATAATGTTCCATAAAGTTCCCCTGGCTGTGTCTTTAAAGACACACATAACAAGAATATACTACCTGCTCCCGCCTGTCAAACGAGGCGGCGCTGCTGCGGGATGATCCGTTCCCTGCGGCGCGCGGCTTTCGCGCGCGGCCGCGGGGCGCCTCTGCTTTCACGGCGCGTTTTTCCCGCAGCTGCAGCTGCTGCAGTTATTGCAGCTATTGCAGGTAGTTAAGAGGGTTGACCGCGCTTCCGTTGATGCGGATTTCAAAGTGCAGGTGCGGTCCTGTGCTGTTGCCGGTGTTGCCGGACAGCGCGATTCTTTCGCCCTGATTGACCCTTTGTCCTGTCCGGACAAGGATTCTGGAAAGATGTCCGTATCTTGTTACTCTTCCGTCGCCGTGCTGGATGTAGACGACGTATCCGTAACCGCTCTGCCATCCGGCGACGGTGACGGTGCCGCCGTTGGAAGCCATGACGGAGGTTCCCGTCGGCACGGCGATGTCGATTCCCTGGTGATAGGTGCTCGCGCCGGCCTTGGGCGCGTTTCTTCTGCCAAAGCCGGAAGAGATTCTTCCGTACGCCGGCCAGATGTAGGTCGGCAGCGGCATGGTTCCGGTCTCGATGATCTGCGGGACCGCCTCGGCCATGGTTTCGGATTTTACAATCGTCCTGTCCTGGGGCTGGTCATCCCGGTAGGTTCGAAGCGCGATGACACGTCTGTGGCCGGGAGATGCCTCCTGCACCACTTCGCGCTTGTTGATGTACCAGGAATCGTTGTTTTTGTAAATCGTATCGGCGTAGTAGTCTTCTTCGTAGTACTCCTGCATGGTGTAGACCACGGAGAGTTTTTTCGACATTCTGGTCACCGCCAGGCGGTCGCCCGGGCGGATCATGGAGTTCGCATCCGAGAGGTTCGGGTTGATCTCAACCAGCTGATCCAGCGAGAGGCCGTGTTTTGCCGCAATCTGGGAGAGTGTGTCTCCGTAAACAACCTCGTAGATCGCCGCGCGTGCGACGTCGCCGGAAACATCGGCAAGCGCGTCCTCATAGCTGCTGATCTGGTTGGCAGGCATGAAGGCCTCCGTCACCTCGATTTTTTCCCCGAAGCTTATGGTCTGGAGTCCGAGGTCATAATCCTCGAAATGTCTTCCGACCGCGGGGCGGATCGCATCGAAGAACTTCGAGAGCTGCGCCTGGATGCCCGCCGCGGGGAGCTTCTTTTCGGTCTCGTCCGCCCTGGTGTCCTCTGTGGTCAGCAGGATCTGGCTGGTCATGACGTCAAGCTCTCTTGTGGTGTCGGCGATGAGGTTGACGATGTACTCCTTTTCCCTGTCGTAGGGCGTCAGCACTTCGTTCAGGAGCCTTACCACGTCGTCCGTCGAGTGCATGTTCAGCGTGTACTCACCTATTTTCACCGTGTAGCAGCGCTCAAGGGCGAGCTGCTCGTACCGGGAAAGGATGGGGACCATGCGCTCGATGACGGCTTCCTTCGTATCCACGTCGCCAAGCAGTACTTCCTCGGCCTCGACTTTGAGGTCGGTCCGGATGTAGAGCATCTCGGGGCTTGTGCCCGCAATCCTGCGTCTTGCTGCGCGGAGGCACTCCTGCGCCGCCTTCTCGTTATCGAGAACGCCGACTTCTTCGTCGTTTAGGAACACATGATAGTAGTTCTCGCCCTCCGGCTTGAATCTCTGGTACGCCGGGAGGAAGAGTGCACTGATCAGCATGACATAGGTAAAAACAAAGACCGCGCGGATAACGTAGATATTCGTCCTTCTGTATTTTTTTCCACGATTGGTTCTGCGTCTGTCCATGTGTTACCCGGGAAATATGAAAGGCAGGGCAAGGAGCCCGAGCTTGTCCAGGATGTGGACGGCAAGGTCCGCCGCTACGAGTATCAGGATGAGGATCTGCAGGACGGGCACCTTTTTCTTCGGCGCCTTTAAGGGGGCCAGCTCGTCGCTTAAGGCCTTTTTGTTCTGCTGAAGCATCTCTTCCTGTGCTTTTTTGATGTCCTGGCGGCTCTCCTCCAGGAGTTCTTTTGTCTTCTGCTGCTCTTTCTGAGTCTGCTCAACCAGTTCCTGTGTCTGTTTCTGGAGGAGCTGGTCGGTCGCCGCCTGGATGTTGCGGTAGACGCGCACGTTCTCTTTATGGGAGAACTCGTCGGACTGCTGCAGAAGATCCGAGAACTTCTTGTGCATGCCGTCCCAGTCGATGTCCTTTACGGCCGCAGAATTTGCTGCAATCGTCTCTGTCGCCCTGTCGGTGATCTCGCCGATCCGGCGCGTCGTCTCCTCGTTCATCTCGCCGATTCTGCGCATCGTCTCGTCGTTCACCTGGCGAAGCTGGTCGATGAGGGCGCTGTTGCGCTCATAGAGGTCCTCGAGGCGCTTTATCTGCGCCGCGGAGGCACGCAGCTCCTGCTTTAAGTCATCCATCTCCATGGCCTCCGCGAGGCCGTTGGCGCGGATGATCTCGTCGGGATCCGCCCCGAAACCGGCGCTGTAGGGGCCGGTCTTGTGGGCATCGTCGAAGATGTCCCTGTCGTAGGAATCCCTGTCGTGCAGGTCCCTGTCAAAGGGGTCGCTGCCGTATATGTCCTTGTCGAAGTTATCTCTGTTCAATCTGTCACTGCCGCCGTAGGCGTCCTGAAATTGATCTTTCATAGTTAATCTTGTACAAGTCGCACACTTTTCTTTCGTGCAAACTTACGATTATGTGCAACTTCATCACGTTTCTGCCGTTTGTTCATATTTTGTTCATAAACATGTGCTATAGTAGTTTTCGAACAAGAGAGACAGACAGATGATTTTTTCATAATAGCCCGGGTGTCGAAAGATACCCGGGCACTCCTCATTTTTGGGGAGTTTTTGTTTGCGTTTGCGCAGGCTGCAGGGCTGCAAGCCGCAGACCGCTGGCGCGGCCGGCGGGCTGTTGCTGCTGCGGCAGCGGCCTGCTGCTGTTCGAACTCCTGCCGCCGCGTGCCAGCCGCTGCCGCAGCCGGCGGCCTTGAGGCTCTACTGCTTCGGGTTCGGCTCGATGCGCTGGATCTCGTTGTTGAGGTAGAGCATCTTATCATCAAGCTCGGAGACCATGTTGGCGCACTCTAAGAGTTCCTGTGCGATCTGCACCGGGACGTCCCCCGTGAACTTATACTGAATCTTGTGCTCAAGGCTTGCCCAGAAATCCATCGCGATCGTGCGGATCTGGATTTCAACCTTGGTGTCCATGATCCTGTCGGAGAGGTAGACAGGGATCGTCACGATCATGTGGTAGCTCTTGTAACCCGAGGGCTTGGGCGCAGCAATATAGTCCTTGATTGCAAGCACGCGGATGTCGCTCTGGTTGTTGATCATATCCGCAAGCTTATAAATATCGGATGTGAAATCGCAGATAACGCGGACGCCCGCGATATCATTGCAGTATTTCACCATATTCTCGAGTGTGGACTCATAGCCGTGCCTTCTGAGCTTCTTTACGATACTCTCGGGCGTCTTGAGTCTTGATTTGAAATGCTCGATCGGATTGTATTTGTGCACAAGGCGGAATTCATCATTCAGAATCTGAAGCTTTGTGACCATCTGTTTGAGCGCGGAATCGTAGATCAGCATTACCTCTTCGTAGCTGTCCGCGCTTTCGTTTTCAACTTTGATTTCCATAATTAT
>CADBPC010000197.1 GCA_902796425.1 uncultured Lachnospiraceae bacterium | reverse complement strand
GAGGGTCGTGCCGGTGATACGCTCAAAGGCGAGCTGTGCCAGCGTGATGCCGCCGCCGGAGTACATATGCTGCTTGCCGTAAGGACGGATCCTTCTGAGCTTCGGCGTATTGCCTTTGCCGTTCAGCACGTCCTCGAGCGACAGCGGCTCGTGATCCGCGCGGTAGCCGGGGAAGCCGTGCAGGTTATAGCCCGCCGTGTGGGAAAGCAGCGCTGCAAAGGTCACTGGGCCCTTTTTGACAAACTCCGGCACGACACCGGAGATATCCGCGTCAAGATCGATAAGCCCCTTGTCCACGTACCGCAGGAGGGTCAGCGCAAACATGGGTTTCGATACAGAACCCGCCTGGAACAGCATATCCGGGTTCACCGGGAAGTCCTCGCCGTATCTGCCGCTTCCGGCGCAATAGGTGAGGAGATCATCGTCTCCGCATTGAACGGCAATACTGACGCCATAGCCTTTCCTGCCCTTGATGCGCATGGCTTTGTCCACATCGACGCCATAGACGTTCTTTATGATCCGGTTGGGGCCTTTGATCATCCGCATCAGCACAGCTTCATCGCTATCGATGATGCCGGTCTCCCGGAAACCGGCTTTATGATAGATGTGCAGGCCCCGTTCGTTCTCCGGCTCGGTGGACAAAAAGAGCCGGTCGGCGCCGTTTTCCTTGAAGTAGTTGATGATCTCCCGCAGAGCGGCCTGACCATACCCCTTGCCCTGTTCGTTTTTGTCGATCATGAAACGCCAGAGCCAGTAGCGGTCGTCCTCATCCTCTTCTTCAGGATTGAATACGAACATACAGAACCCCACCAGCTTCTCATCTGCATAGATCGCAAAGGGCCGGGCCATGCCGGGCTTCTCCGCGTTAGCCTCGTCCGCCTGCCGCAGAGAGACGTCGTTTGGAGCGACGAAGGGCTGATCCTTCCGCACCGAAAGAGCCAGAACGGCTTCCCGGTTATTGTCATTGACAGATTCCAGTCTGATCATCATAAGTCGTTTATCTCCTTGAATGTGTGATTTGGCATGATTTGTTCCGGTATTATATCGGTTTCTGAAAACAGGCGCAAAAATACCGCAGCGAAGCAGCTCCCGTCGTGGCTGCATCCTGCGGCTCCCACTATCCGAAAGTTACTTTAAAAGGCGCACCGAATAAGAGGGGCAACCCCCTCGGTCATGTCCTGCGCCTGTATTCAGTTGATCAGCGATAACTTCTCTTGATCACGGGTTTACGCTCCTTTTGCAGATATGTAATATTTTACGTGATACATCCCTGAAAATCAATCCACAGTTTCACCCCCGTAAGCCGCGATTAAAGAAATGCCGCACACAGAAAAAGCGGCGGAGTTTGCTCTCCGCCGCCTGGTATATCTTATCCTGCGCCATATTGGACATCATTAATGATGATCTCTCATGCCGTCCTTCGTTTATGCGGGATCATACCTCCAGGAATGGGTTTCCAGAAGCTCCCGGATCGCGTTCAGTTTCTCCGCTGTCGCTTCCTTTCGGATCTCCAGCCTCCAGATATCCTTGACCGGATTGGACCAGATCTGCTCTCCCCATCCGTCTTTTACACAAGTATGTACTTCCTCCCATTCCCCCACCCGGCCGGTTTCATAGCTGACATCCGACATATAATCTGCAAGCTGAGAACCTTTTTTCCTGTACAGGTCAAAGTGACACTCCGTACCCTGATAAATGAAGTCCCAGGTCAGATAGTCTTCTTCCTTCTTTTCGATCTTCAGATAATCAAAGTCCGCCTCTGTCAGCCCCTGCATATAGTAGCCGGACGACCAGGCAAATTCCTGCAGGGTAAGCCCCTGCTCCTGTTTGAGGATCTCCTTCGGCTTTTCCTCCGGAATCATATATCTGCACTCGAACCGGTTGAAATTCTGCCCTTTTCTGAGCTGGACAATGCCTTCCCCGGTCCAGTACATAAACCAGTCCACGGCTCCGCCCTGGCTTGCGATATACGGATCCTGTCCGTTTCGGAAAGGCTTGCCATACAGAGCCGCAAAATAAGCTTTCGCTTCATCAAAAGGCCGTTCACTGTAAAACAGAAGCTCTTTGATCAGGTTGTCATTCCACGTTTCCGTAAAGCCCATGATCTCTGTCTTTTCTCCGAGAAATTCCGTCTCGATCGGCAGGCACATCCCGTTTTCGAGATCCTCCCGGGTAAATCCCAGATCCTCCGGCCTCTTGCCCACAACGGGAAATGCTTCCGGCAGGCTTTGGACCCGCATCGCCGCTTTGTTACCTTTGTTCTCCCTGTCCTTCATGTCCGCCTCCTGATCCTGTTCTCTGAGTTCTTAGTATGCCTTCCTCCGCGGTCATTCCGCGCGTTTTCACCGTCACGCCGATGATCTTTGCCTTTCACTTGCTTTCATCAAAGGATTCCTGCACCTTAACAGCCTGGCACGCATATCATTCTGTCCGGGTCTCGATGGTTTCGATGGTGAATCCGAAAAGATTGTCCGCCGGAATCAGTGTCACGTACAGATAACCGGAAGGTGTTTGGCTGTACGGATCCGCAAAATAGGCCGCCCTCACAAACGCTTTCCCGTCTCGGAATTCGAGGCCGGACAACTTGGCGCTGATTGGCAATCCCATGGGCTCATGACCAAAGAACAGGCCATCGCCGTTTCGGAACAGCACGTACTGATCGGTGCACCCCGCCGGGATCTCCGCAGGCAGCGCCTCCAGATGCACACCAAGACCCAGCAGGCCTCCCATATCTTCTACCATCCGTTCTTCATCCAGCTTCCAGACGACATAGGAGCCGTATGACCCATCCATCCGTTCCTTAAACAAAGAGAACGCATAACGGTGCAGGACCTCTCTGGACTCGTCCCCAAATGCCACGGCTGCTTCATCCCGTGTGAACACCTGGTCGGTGGTCGTCCCCGTCACAGCAAAGGCCAGGTCGATGACCCGATCCGCCCACGGCGCGACCATCTCTTCTGTCAGCCCGTTCTCGATGCTGTCTGAGCGGATCTCTATGGATTCCACCGTAAACCCATAACTGTTAGGCGAGGGGACCAGCGTTACATACAGATATCCGGTAGGGCTTGCAGACAACTGCGGTTCCCCGATGACACCTGCCTTCAGGACCGCTTTGCCGTCAGCCAATTCCATTTCCACATTGACAGCATCCGCATGAGGCAGCGCTCCCCAGCCCAGATGGCAAAGACACAGTCCGTCGCTTGTGTTAACAAGCAGGTAATTGCCGCCGCTTTCATAGAGGCCTGAAGGGATGCGGTCATAATCCATCTTGAAATCCAGCAGGTTTTTCAGGCCCTCCGAGAGTCCCTCCCGGTCGATCTTCCAGCTGCCTGTGATAGCGATACCACCGAGATTGACATCGATCTTCTCCCCGACAAACGGATCCAGATACCAGTTCAGGACGGACGCAGGGGTGTCCCGGATGATCTGTCTTGCATCGCTCTGTGTGAGAACGCTGCCCGGATGGTCATCGGCGATGGAATAGGCCAGGGGGATGAGGAAGGGGATCCATATCCGAATGGCCTCCTCGGACAGTTCGTCCTGCCCGCTGCTTTCAGAAGCGTCCCAATCCGTCCGGATGATGACTTCCGACCCTTTGACCGGAACCTTGACATCCTGACTTACCGTCTGCTCCGGAT
>CADBPC010000196.1 GCA_902796425.1 uncultured Lachnospiraceae bacterium | reverse complement strand
GAGCACGTCCACGATCTTGTGGGCGACGATCGCCTTGACGTTCGTGCGGCCGTCCGCAAGGTACTGCCGGGGATCAAAATGATCCGGGTACGCCGCCATGTGCTGGCGGATTCCCGCCGTCATGCCAAGGCGCAGGTCGGAGTCGATGTTGATCTTGCAGACAGCGCCTCTTGCAGCCTCACGCAGCTGATCTTCCGGAATACCGATGGCATCCTTCAGAGCGCCGCCGTTGGCATTGATGATCTGTACATATTCCTGCGGAACGGAGGAAGAGCCGTGCAGAACGATCGGGAATCCGGGAAGTCTTCTTGCTACTTCCGCAAGGATATCCAGGCGAAGTTTCGGATTCTGGCCGGGCTTGAACTTGTAAGCGCCGTGGCTGGTTCCGATTGCGATTGCAAGAGAGTCAACGCCGGTTCTCTTAACGAATTCCTCAACCTGATCGGGATCCGTGTACATAGCCTTGTCCATCTCTACGCTGACTTCGTCCTCGACACCGCCGAGAGTACCGAGCTCAGCCTCGACAACTACGCCGTGCTCATGAGCATATTCAGCAACCTTTCTGGACTCTTCGATATTCTCCTCGAAGCTGTGGCCGGAATAGTCGATCATGACCGATGTGAAACCGCTGTCAACGCAGTCCTTGCAGGTTGCGAAGTCCGCGCCGTGATCCAGATGCAGAACCATCGGGATTTCAGGATGAAGCTCGACTGCAGCTTCAACGAGCTTTACAAGATAGATAGAATTGGCATATTTTCTGGCACCTGCGGAAGCCTGCAGGATAACAGGGGACTTCAGCTCGGCTGCCGCCTCGGTGATCGCCTGAACGATCTCCATGTTATTAACGTTGAAAGCGCCGATCGCATAACCGCCGTCGTATGCTTTCTTAAACATTTCTGTGGATGTTACCAATGCCATAACGAGTACCGCCTTTCTTAAATTAGACTAACTAAATATGAATTTTGAACAGTTTGATAAAATAATAACTTATGTTCAAACGAATTATACAGCAGGGGGAAAAAGTCCGCAACCAGATTACCGCATGGGGGAAGCAATGAGCCATGACGACATCTCGCGGCATTCGTCGTCGCGCATTCGTCGCTTTCGCAATGAGCCATGCTGACAGTATCTGTCGCGGCATTCGCCGTATGCAGATGACGATGCATCAGTGCTTCCGTGAGCAAGCTCCCGGATCACTTCTGCACCGTCATCTGCGCATGGCTCATTGCTACACGCAAAAATGACTGCACTTGGGGGTTGCAGTCATTTTCGAGAAGGTATTCTTCTTATGGGGTATAGCAAAAACTTATAATGTATTGGGGGGTTACGCGTATTATAATACCATCGCGTTCCGGATCGGTAAAGTCGGAAAACCGACAAAATTTACAAATTTAGGTACCAGTTTTTGTGCAACATTGCCTACGCAATGCGGCATGTTCGCCGGATCAGGCTTCCTGCTCCCGTACAAACAGGGCGTTGAACTCTTCGCCGGAGATCTTTTCTTTCTCAAGAAGGAGGGCCGCCGCCTTGTGAAGGACGTCTTCGTTCCTGCGGATGATCTCTCTGGCGTCGCGGTAGCACTTGTCAATGATATCCTTGACTTCCTTGTCGATCTCGCCGGCCATGTACTCGCTGTTTTTGGAGCTGTGGCCGAGGTCGTATCCGAGGAAAACGTCTTCTCCCTGCTGTTCGTAGTTGATGGTTCCGATTTTTGCGGAGAACCCGTAGCGGGTAACCATCTGTCTGGCCTGTGCCGTTGCCTTCTGGATGTCGCTGGAAGCTCCGGTCGTTATGTCGTCAAAGACCAGTTCCTCTGCAATTCGTCCGCCCAGGCTGACCATGATGCTGTGGAGCATCTGTCCGCGGGTCATGAACATTTCGTCCTTGCCGGGAAGAGGCATGGTATATCCCGCGGCGCCGACGCCGGTAGGGATAATGGAAACGGTGTGCACGGGACCGACATCTTCGAATTCATGGAAGAGAATCGCGTGCCCTGTCTCGTGGTAGGCGGTAATTCTCTTTTCCTTATCGGAAATAATGCGGCTCTTTTTCTCCGCGCCGATCCCGACCTTGATGAAGGCCTGGTTGATATCGCTCTGGACGATGTATTTGCGGTTATCCTTTGCTGCCTTGATCGCGGCCTCATTCATGAGGTTTTCAAGGTCGGCTCCGGTAAAGCCGGCGGTCGTCTGCGCGACCTCGTCCAGCTTGACATCATCGCCGAGCGGCTTGTTCCTTGCGTGGACCTTAAGGATCTCTTCTCTTCCCCGCACGTCGGGTCTTGAGACGGTGATCTTGCGGTCAAACCTTCCGGGGCGGAGAATCGCGGGATCAAGGATATCCGCGCGGTTTGTCGCCGCCATCACAATAATCCCCTCATTGACGCCGAAACCGTCCATCTCAACCAGCAGCTGGTTCAGTGTCTGCTCGCGCTCGTCGTGTCCGCCGCCGAGGCCGGTTCCTCTTCTTCTGGCCACCGCGTCTATTTCATCAATAAACACGATGCAGGGTGCGTTTTTCTTGGCATCCTCGAACATATCCCTGACGCGGGATGCGCCGACACCGACAAACATTTCAACGAAATCAGAACCGGAGATGGAGAAAAACGGGACGCCCGCTTCTCCCGCAACCGCCTTGGCAAGGAGCGTTTTACCGGTTCCGGGGGGACCCTCAAGAAGGACTCCCTTGGGAATGCGCGCTCCGAGCTCGGTATATTTCTGCGGATTTTTAAGAAAATCGATGATCTCCTGGAGGTCTTCCTTTTCCTCCTGAAGTCCGGCGACATCGCCGAGTGTCACGCGGTCTTTTTCCTGTGCCCTGACAGCGCGGCTTTTGCCGAAGTTCATCATCTTCGCGTTGGCTCCGCCTCCGCCCATCTGCTGCATATTCATCATATAGAAGAAAATCATACAGACTGCCGTCACAAGGAGCATCGGCAGAAGGCTGGTGACAAACCAGCTGTCCCTGGGAACGTCCTGGACTGCGGGGTCAAGTCCGCTGTCCCTGACCATCTTCTCGACGTCCCGGATATCCGTCGCATAGAGCACCTTCGTCTCGCCGCCTTTAAGCTCCACGCGGGCAACGCCCGTAGGTGTCTCCTTGTTGGGAATGATCACGACTCCTTCAACATTTCCGGCACTGATATCCTTCGCAAAGGCATCCTGCGTATAGTTCTGAACAGTGGCGGAAATCCTCGCCCCGAACAGCTGTATCGCAAACAGCAGTGCCAGCATGATGAGGAGTCCCGTCATCATGCGATTGTTTCCTCTTGGTTCTGTGTTCATGTATTAACCAACCATTTCATCCGGCCCTGCGGCCGTTTTCACCCGGACCCGCCCGGCAGGGCGCTTTTAAGTCCGTAAGCCCAAAGGGCTCTCAGTCGTCAAAGTGAATGACTCCGATGTAGGGAAGATTGCGGTATTTCTGCGCGTAGTCCATTCCGTACCCTACGACAAACTTGTCGGGAATTTCGAATCCCGTATAATCCACCTCGAGGTCGACGACCCGGCGCTCCGGCTTGTCGAGAAGCGTGCAGTAGCGGATACTCGCGGCGCCCTTGCTTCTTAAGAACCGCCCCAGGAATTCCAGTGTCCTTCCGGAGTCCACGATATCCTCTACGATGATGACATGCTTGTCCTCGATGGAATCGTCCAGGTCCTTTTTGATATTGACCGTTCCGCTGGATTCTGTCGCGCTTCCATAGCTCGCAGCCTGCATGAAGTCAATATAGACAGGACATGAAATGCGCTTTACGAGTTCGCACATAAAAAGGCACGCACCCTTTAAGATGCCGACAACCGTCAGTTCCTTGCCCTCGTAATCCTTTGAAATCTGGTCTGCGAGTTCCTGAATTCTCCTGTCGATCTCCTCCTCGGAAATCAATGTCGTGATAGTCTCTGCCATGTTGTTTTCTCCCTCTTTCGCAGCTGTGCCATCTCATTCAGCACAGCTTTCCCCCTCCCCGGGGGTCTGCTGATGTCTGCTGCCTATCTGAAGTTCCAAAACCGTTTTTGTCTCTTCCGTTATCCGATACTGTGCATTGATGTACGATCCGGGGATCCACAGAGCCGCGCTGCCCGCGAATGGCATCACGACTTTGTCCCGCAGAAATGCGGGTATCTTAAGATCAATCATGCACCTGGCAACGGTCTTGACCGTTCCGCTGCCGGATATGGTGATCCTGTCGCCCGGCTGTCTTGTACGGAGATCGGGAAGTGTGCCTATTTTATCATAATCAAGCCATTTCGTATATGTTCCCCGGGGAATCAGGTCCCTGTCCTTTTCGTATGAAAAGACCCTGATTTCGTAGGCTTCCTTTTCGAGGGGGTAGCGGAATTCACCCTCTTTCATGTCCGGCGCGGGACCCGCATTCACGGGCCCTTCTTTTGCGAGTATGAGCTGTCCGTATACCTTCCGCGCCTTTACGCCGTAAGGAAGGGAAAGCTCCGCGCTCCCGCCGCCTGCTACGAGTGCAAGAAGGCTTCGGATATGCTCCTGAGTGATGTCTTTTCGCCGCCCCGCAAACTCTGTAAGGAAAAGATAAAGGATCCGCTTTTGGATGACGCCCTGGTATTCCTCCAGCCCCGCCGCCTCGAGGACGCCCTCAGCGCTTTTCAGGCGCAGGAGCGCTTCGCCGGCCTGCTCGTCCAGGGCCTCATCGAGCTGCGCAGCCTCTTCTGCAAAACCGCAGATATGGCGGATGGTTCCCCCATTGACCCTCTGCGTAAGAAGTGGAAGGATTTCTTTGCGGAGGTAATTTCTGGTATAGGCCGTATCGTCGTTCGTCTCGTCATGGCACCAGGTCCTGCCGCACGCCTTCAGATATGCCTCGATCTGACGCCTGTCCGTATAGAGCAGGGGTCTTATCAGGTCGCCGCTTACCGGCAGCATGCCGCGCATTCCGGTAATTCCCGCGCCTCTGCAGAGGTGAAACAGGACGGTTTCCGCCTGATCCTCCATGTGGTGCGCGGCTGCAATACGCACCCTCGGGGTCTTCCCGGGGTCACTCCCCGGATGGATTTCCCCCTCCGGTTCCTTCGCCCTGCCCTGCAAAAGTTCCAGGATTCCCGCTCTTTCTTCCTCCAGTGCCTCATAGCGAAGAGCCCGCGCGGCCTCCTCGATTCCGAGGCCGTGCTCCTTCGCATATCCCGCCGCGTCCACGCGGACAGTCCTGAGCTCGATCCCTTCCTCTTTGCAAAGGCTTCGGACAAACGCCTCATCCGCGTCCGCAGAGGCTCTCAGCCCGTGATGCACGTGGAGAGCGCTCAGGCCAAACCCCATCCCGCCGGAGAGCGAGGCCAGCGCCAGCAGAAGACAGACGGAATCCGCTCCTCCGGAAAGCGCAACAATAACATGGTCATCCCTGCGCAGCATATCGCGCGCAAGGATGACCTTCTTAATTGCCGATTCAAATTGAAATACTTCGGAAGTTTTCTGAGGCACCGTTCCTCCTGCTGCCGTCTGCAGTCTTATGCCGCACCGGAGCTACTGGTTGTCCTCATTTTTGAAGAGGATTTCGCCTTCCTTTACAAGGCCCAGCTTATCGCGGGCATACTCCTCAATAAACTCGTCCGTCTGGACATATTTAGCGTACTCTTCGATTTCGCGGGATTTGATCTTCTCTGCCTCAATCTGGGACCGGAGTTCCTCTTTCTTCCTGTCATATTCCGAAAGCTTCTGCGAGAGATAATAGCCGCGAACGCCGACCGCAGCGAGAATAACCAGCATAACCAGAACCGCCAGGAACATACTGAAGCGATTCTGGGATCTTTTGCGGTATGTAATTCTCGTACGCATCGCCGCTCTCATACGTACATTGTACCTCACTTTGCCCGATCCTGCATCTCAATTACAGGCTTTATTCCGCGAGTTTACAGGTCTTTATTCCAGAGCGAGTCCTTCCGCGCGGATAACGGCAATGACGCTGTCGACGTACTTCTCGCAGTCCTCGTGGCTCTTTGCCTCGACCATGACGCGGATCTTGGGCTCGGTGCCGCTCTCACGGACAAGAATTCTGCCGTCCTGTCCGAGGGCCTCTGCAGCTGCCTGCACGGCCGCCTGAACCTTTTCGTTGGCCTGGGCCTCAGCCTTGTCCCTGACGACGACATTCTTTAATACCTGGGGATACATCTTCATCTCGCCGGCAAGCTTTGAAAGCGGGGACTTCTTTTCCTTCATTGCCTGCATGACCATGAGGGAGGTAAGGATTCCGTCTCCGGTTGTGGCATATTTGCGGAAAATAATGTGTCCCGACTGCTCGCCGCCGATGTTGTAGCTGTTGGCCATCATATTCTCGGCAACATACTTGTCGCCGACAGCGGTCTGCTGGTATTTCATGCCTTCGGCTTCAAGAGCCTTGTAAAGGCCGAGGTTGGACATGACGGTCGTCACGACCATGTCGTCCCTGAGCTGCCCCATCTCGCGCAGATATTTTCCGCAGAGGAACATGATGTGGTCGCCGGTGACAACATTGCCCTTTTCGTCGACTGCAAGGCATCTGTCAGCATCGCCGTCATACGCAAAGCCGACATCCAGGCCGTTGTCGAGCACATAATTCTGCATGACCTCGATATGGGTGGATCCGCAGCCGCGGTTGATATTGGTTCCGTCAGGTGTATTGTTGATCACCATGACCTTCGCCCCGAGTGCCTCGAATACGCTCTTTGCGATACTGGAGGCAGAGCCGTTAGCGCAGTCAAGACCGACGCGCACGCCCTGGAAGGTCCTTGTGGGAACTGTCATGAGATATCCGATATAGCGGTTCCTGCCTGCGGAAAAGTCGGTCGTCCTGCCGATATCTTCTCTTGTAGCATAGGGGATCTCTTCGATCTCTCCGTCGATATAGGCCTCGATCTTCTCCTCGATTTCCGGCTCGATCTTCTGGCCGTTCGCGCGCATCACCTTGATACCGTTGTCATAGAAGGGATTGTGGCTTGCGGAAATCATGATGCCGCAGTCAAAGCCCTCTGTGCGGACCACATAGGATACCGAAGGCGTCGTCGTTACATGGAGCAGGAAAACATCCGCGCCGGAGGAAGTCAGGCCGCTGGTCAGCGCATCCTCGAGCATGTAGGAGGAACGGCGGGTATCCTTGCCGATTGCCACCTGCACACGGGTGTCGGGGTGCTGTGCCTTATAATACCATCCGAGGTATCTTCCTATCTTAAAGGCCTTCTCTGCCGTAAGCGTAACATTCGCTTCACCGCGAAATCCGTCCGTACCAAAATATTTGCCCATAACCAGTCTCTCCTGTCCTTTATCTTCTCTTTTAAATATATCTGAAGAGCTGCGCTGCCGCTTCCTTGCGGACTGTCTCCTCTACCGCAAGGACCTCCGCCTGTGTAAGCTTATCGCCGAAGGAAATGCCGATAATGTCTCCCGGCTTTACCTCCGCCGATGCCCTTGCGACCTTGCCGTTTAAGGTTACGCGTCCGTTGTCGCAGGCCTCGTTGGCGACGGTGCGCCTCTTAATAAGGCGCGATACTTTCAGAAATTTATCAAGTCTCATTGCCGTATTACCGCCTGTATCAAAGAATCCGGAAGAGCATAACTCCTCCGGATCGGTATTTGCCTGATGCTAAGCTATATCACCGGTAGCTGTTCCGGTCTTATTAGTTGACTGCATCCTTCAGAGCCTTGCCGGCCTTGAATCTGGGAGCCTTGGAAGCCTTAATCTTCATAGCTTCGCCGGTCTGAGGGTTTCTGCCTTCTCTTGCTGCTCTCTCGGAAACTTCGAAAGTACCGAAGCCAACGATCTGAACCTTCTCACCCTTCTTGAGTTCCTTGGTAACTGTTTCTGTAAGAGCCTTCAGAGCCGCCTCAGCATCCTTCTTGGAAATCTCAGCCTTGTCAGCCATAGCTGCAATCAGTTCTGTCTTGTTCATTATGAACCTCCATATAAATTAAATATAGAATATGTATTGATTCTCTGCTGTTTCCGCAGAGGAACTACTGTACATTTATAAGCGGAAACACCCGTTTTGTCAAGGTTTTATGCGGTTTTTAGGCTTTCTTAATACATATGTTGCTGATTTGTTATCAATTCTTGCGCTCGTATTGTTACGAGCTTCCGGTTTATTGTAAAATTACGGATGAAAAATACCGTAAGTTTCGCTGTTTTTTGTATCAGGAAAACATCCGGGCCGCCGGAAAACAGGGCCTGTGCCTTTTGTGCCGGGCAATTTTTACTAACTTGGTTATATTGATTTTGATGTCGCGGGGGGATTATCCATGATAAAGAAACTGGAAGGTACGAAGGAAACCGTCGACTTTGAAGATGATTCCTATCTGAAGTGCTATGACAATGTCGAAAACGAGGAGTATCCCGCGCACTGGCATACTCCTCTTGAGCTCATCATGCCGCTTGAAAACGGGTATGATATCGAATGCAGCGGCCTGGAATATCACCTGAACGAGCGGGACATTCTTCTGATTGCCCCGGGCTGTCTTCACCATATCTATGCAAAAAAGGGGCGGCGCATCATTTTCCAGGCGGGCGTCACCTTTATCAACAATTACAAGGGCTTTGAGTCCTTCTTTGCGATCATCCAGCCGGCGCTTTTGATAACACCGCAGACCTTCCCCGCAATCCACGAGGAAGCAGCGGTGCTGATGGAAGAGATCATGGCGGAGTATTTCGGCACCGCCCCCATGAAGGAGGCGGCCATCAGCGCAAAGCTCCTTGAAATCCTGGTGATGACAAGCCGCAGCTACACTGCGGGTTCAAGCCGTTTTGCGGATATCCAGCCCACCAAACAAACCGAATACATCGAGAAGTTCATGATGGTCTGCGATTATATCAACGCCCACTGCACAGAGGATCTCTCTCTCGACGCCGTGGCGAAGGTCGCCGGGTTCTCCAAGTTCCACTTCAGCCGCCTGTTCAAGGAATTTACCAACGTCACCTTCTACAAGTACCTGAACACCCGCAGAATCAGCAACGCGGAGCGTCTTTTAAGAGACCCCCAGGTCACTGTGACAGAGGCCGCCGTCATGTCCGGCTTTAACTCCCTGTCCGCTTTCATGCGCATGTTCCGGATCATCCGCGGCTGTACGCCAACGCAGTACCGGAGCCTGTACGACAAGCCCCTCTACAGGAAAGAGACGGAGCAAAGTGCCGGGCAGGAAGAAATTTAGAAAGTCTGTAAAAAACAGAAGGCCGCGCGGCATGAGAACCGCGCGGCTTTTTCTACTCTATCCGCTGTATCAGAACTCTGTCCCTTCGTAGCGCCGGATATCGGCGAACGGGCCGGGAATAACCTTTCCTTCTGTCTTTTCGTCAAAGAAATCTGTATCAAAGGTAATCGGCGAGCCGTCCGGCTGCTCGTACATCTCCTCCGGCTCAAAGGCCATTCCGAGACGAGCGGTATCGACCGTCTCTCCCTCATAGTCATTCAGGATGTCCTTCAGGATTTCCGAAAGGCCGGAGGTGAACCTCCATACCGGAGTCTTTTCCCCTTCCTTCAAGGTCTTGTCCAGCTCCAGCGCCGCGCCGGCCTCATCGCGGACGACCGCGTGCCGCTCCTTATCCCAGGGCTTTGCTCCGTCAAGATAGACATTTCCGTCAATCGCGACCGGCAGGGGGATGTAATATCTGTCGCTTGCGCCGCTCCCCATGCCGACGTACCCCTCGAACTCCTTCTCCCACTCGTCCCGGGTCATGTATCCATTGTAGGGGTGCGATCCGACGGTGACATTCATATCGTCCCATTCGTTCCCTTCCTGGTGCTTCGATGCCTCCACAAGGAACGGGTGGACCTTCTGCTGTACGAAGATATTGTTGTAAATCCGCGTATCGCCGTGAAGGATCGTCATAAAGCCGGCGATCTCCGTGCGGTGCGGCACATGGTAGGGCGTATAGCGCGGGGAATTGTAGTGAATGGAGCCGTTCTTGACGCCTCTTCCCACGCAGGTGAGGGCGCCGCCGATCAGGTTGTGCACGAGCGCGGCTCCCTGCGTCGCGAGCTTGACCGACCTTGTCGAGAGCAGGAGGTTGTTGTCAATCAGCGTCGGGCCGTGCGATACCTCGACAAAGATATCCTCGCCGCAGGTTGCCATGGCCTCCCCGCACATCAGGTGCTCATACGGCAGCGTATTGTCATGGAAGAGGTTCTGCGTAACGCGCGTTCCCTGCGCCTGCCAGTCGAGCCAGATTCCCCTAGAGCAGTGGTGAATATGGTTCTTCCGGAAAATAACGTCGATCGCCGCGTGCATCTTGATGCCGGCAATTTCGGCGCCGGCGAGGTTCTGTTTTGTGTTGATATGATGAATGTGGTTCTCCTCGATCACCGAGAACACGCCTCCGAGATGTCCCACAATTCCTGTCTGGCCGCAGTCATGGATCTCACACCTTCGCACGATGTGGCTGCCGATTCTCTCTTTGGTCCATCCCTCGCGCTGTGCGCGGCAGATGCAGTCGCGCTCTGTCTGCGTGCCGTCCTTGTACTTCCAGCGAAGCCACTTGTTGTCATTCCCGGGTTGGAGATATTTTCCCAGCGAAATGCCGCTGCACTTTGACTCCGAAATCTCGCAGTCCTCGATAATCCACCCCTTTGACCAGTGAGGGCCAACCATGCCCTCCTGATATGCTGTGGGGGGAGCCCACTGCGTCGCGGCCTGCCGGATGACAAAGCCGGAAAGCGTGATGTATCCGATTCCTTCCTCTTCCGGATAAAAACAGCTTCTGCGGACGGTATACTCCGTAAGCTCCGCGTTTGGATCCTTTCCATGGAAATTGGCGTAAAGGATTGTCGCGTCCGCCTCCTCATCCTGCTCCGTGTACCATACATAGACGGAAAAATCCCGGTCCCACGCCGCCTTCGAGGGCTCGGGATGATAAACCAGGTGAAGGTCCGTAACCTCGAACATGGACCGCCCGTTCAGGAACACATCTCCTGTGTGAGCTACATAGCTCGCTATAAACCAGTCCCCTTCAACCAGCGTCGTGTAGGGATTCCTGTCCGTGAAAACACTGTTCGGGATCACGGTCTTCCATACCGTTCCTTCGATATTTTCCCAATGATCCGCAATCTCCGCCCCCGTAATGACGGCGCCCCGCGGTGTGACAGAGCGGTAGGTGATGCGGGCGTTTTCTTCTCCCGCATGGACGGGATTTACCGACTCGCGGTACACGCCGGGAAGGACCAGCACCTCATCGCCCGGCAGGGCAATGTCGGCCGCTTCCTGAATCGTAAGGAAGGGACGCTCTTTCGAGCCGTCCCCTCTTTTGCCGTCCGCCGCGCTGTAACTGCAGTCAACATAGTATTTCTTGGACATAGTATTGCGTAAACCTTTCGTTGTTGTATGTACTGTCCGGGCTTAGTATGTGAATAACCTGCATCTTAAGAGCGTCGGCTTCATAAACATGAGGCTCTGCGCCTCATCGCCGTTGCGGTGAAGCGTCGTAACCCACCTGCCGTCCTCAAAGCGCCCCTCATCAAGGGAGAGAAGCTCCGCATTGGGTTTTGTCTCATCCCCGGAAGCATAATTCAGCATCGCCCGGTTGATGAGGATATAATAGCACTCACTGCTCTCTTTTAATACAAGGCAGACACCGTCTTTTTTCTCAATCATGGGGAGCTGGGTCATGGCGGTAAAGCGAATCTCGCCGAAGTCCATTTCCGCTTCCTCCGGGCGCTCCGACGTCACTGCCTGGAGGTTCTTTGTGCCGTAGGCCGCAACAAGGCGGTCTGCCATGGAGGCAAGAATATCGCTGTACTGACGGTATTCCGCTATGTCCTGCGATTCGTTTAACAGCGGATCCGAAGGATCCGCGCCGAAAAGCGCCATCGCCGGATTTTTCTCCGCATTCCCCATATCCTCAAAGCCAAACGGCGCAAAGCACGCCGCATGGTAGTGGCCGATGCTGTAGACAAGGCGTGCGCCGACCCGGCCGTTGCAGGCCGTCTCCGGGATAAAGAGGGGGTTGCCTCTCTTTACATAGTTGTCGCAGACTTCGAGGAAATTGCGGACATAAATGTCCGGGCAGAACACCTCGATCGACGGCGCGGCGTACTGCCACACCTCCATCATCTGCCAGATGGGGCCTCCTGTCGGATAGGATCCGGGAGGGCCCTGCCGCAGCCACGCATTGACAGCCATCGGAAGGTCATAAATCTTCTTTCCCTGCGAAGCGACATACTCGCAGTAGCCGGCGGTATAGTATACGCTGAAAATCTCCTCCGCGCTGTTTCCAAAAGCCTCCGTCCAGGTAAGCGGTCCTTCCTTTCCGGCGTTCTCTTCGATATCCTTTTTCAGCTCCGCTTCCATCTCCGCGGTGTTGGCTCTTAAATACTCGATCAGTCCCTGCGGTGCGGGCCCGTTAAACAGCGCGTCCGCCTCGTCCGAGAGCTCGCGGGAGGCGCCCATGACGCCGGTCTCATTCTCGACCTGGATGTAAAGGACTGTCTGCTCCTTTTCGTCAAAGTCCTTCAGCCATTCCATAAACCTGCAGAATGCCTTTGCGTCGGCGCGCTTTGTCTCCTCGCAAAGGTATGAAAGCGTGGAATAGGACATTCCGTAGAAGGATTCGAGCGTAATTCGCTCCTTTCCTTTAATCATCTGCGCTCTCTTAAAGCGCGCGCGGTCTTTTTTCACCCACTCCGGAGCGTACATGCACTGCGAATTCTTCCAGGCTCCGAACCACAGGATCCCGAGATGTCCTTTTCTTCTTCTCGCCTCAAGGACAAGCTCTCTTACAAGGTCAAAATCAAACTTATCCTCCTCGGGCTCGATCATCTCCCAGGTCACGGGAATCAGGAGCGTCGTAATTCCCAGCGCGTCCGCGCTGTCCCAGGAGCCGCGCATTGCCTCAATGCAGGAGGAGTTCGAATTGTGAATTTCTCCCGCAAGAAGGAAGGTCGGCTTTCCGTCAACCGTAAGGACCTTCCTGCCGTTCATGTTTTCAAAGTGTGTCATAGTCATTTTTCGCTTTCCCTTTCTGCCTCATGTGCCGGCACCGCAGGCACCTGTTAAAGAGATTTATTTCTCTGCTTCCCTCACAAAGGACGCGGAGTTCATGACAAAGTTCATCAGATGGGCGACTGCCTTCTCCATGCTCTTTCTGGAAACACGTCCTTCCTCATATCCCTTTAAAACCTGCGCGATGACAGGCGGTCCTCCGGGCATGACAACATCATTTCCTGCCTCGACGGCATCCGCGCCGTCGACCACCGCATCCATATCGCCCCAGTCGGTCACCGCAACGCCTTCATACCCCCATTCATCCCGCAGGATCGCTGTCATAAGGGCGCTGCAGCCGGCGGCGAAGGTTCCGTTGATCTTATTGAAGGAGCTCATGATAACGCGCGGCTTTGCCTCGCGGATAATCATCTCAAAAGGCTTTAAGTACAGCTGTCTTGCCGCTTTCTCCGTCACGATGGAATCCGCGGCGTCGATGCTGCGGCTCGTCTTGCCTCTGCGCCAGGTCTCCTGCTCATTGAGGGCGAAATGCTTCGGGCAGACGGAAACCTGATTGTTTTCCATCGCGCCCTTCGAAATCATGACGCCGCAGACGCCGGACAGATAAGGATCCTCGGAGAAATATTCAAAATCTCTTCCGCCGATGGGATTGCGGATCAGGTTGACGGCGGGAGCAAGCCACGCATCGACGTCCCTGTCGAAGGACTCTCTTCCGCAGGCCGCGCCGAACCGGTAAAGGAGCTCCGGATTAAAGGTGCAGCCGAGCATCATGCCCGTGGGCCATGCAATGCCGCCGACACTCGCCGGGCCGTCCTTATAGAAGGCGGAATAGATCCCGTACTTTCTGATCGCGGGATTCTCATATCCCGGCATCGCGCTCTTATGGGAGTTGTACCCGATCTCGTTCCCCTCTTCGTCGCAGATCGTCGAGGGCACATCCTTTACGCCGATTCCACCAAACGGGAGTCCGGGACCGTATCCGTTGCAAAGGACCGCAAGCTCACGGACAGACATCTGCGCCGTGAAATCCTCCATCCGGGCTCTTCCTGCAGCGACGTCTTTAAGCTGTATCGGGCCGCAGGCAAAAGCACCGTTATTTGAAGCACAGCTATTTGAAGCACCGCTCTTCGGATCCCGGGAGGAGCATCCCTCAGCATCCGCCGCTGCAGACGTTTCGCACCCGCTGCCGGAAACCACGTTCCCGGCAAGAACAGTCAGCGTCCTCTCAAACGGAACCTCGGGGCATCTCCCCTCAGAGCAGTGCGATGATGTGCCTTTTTTAAGGAAGCTAAGCTTATCCTTGTTCACAGGCTGGATGCCCAGCTTCTCACTGCCGGGAGCCGCCTTTGCGGTGACGATTTCTTCCTCCACGATCAGTCTCGCAATACTGACAAAGGAAGTCTCGTCCGGATTCTTTCCGATGATAAGGTCATAGGCACCGGACTCGATGATCCATGCCCGCTGCTCCTCATCAAATACGGCAGCCGCGCTCAGCGGCACTGAGACAGTCAGGACCTCCTCTTCGCCAGGCGCAAGTTCCTTTGTCTTTGCAAATCCGGCCAGTTCCTTGTAGGGATGCTCTGACTGGCCATCCTGCAGAAGGGCGTGCAGATAGACAGGAACGGAATACCGCCCCGAATACCTTTCCGACCGGTTGGTCACCCTGATCTCCAGCAGGACCTTTCCGCCCTCAAGGCGTGCGCCCTCACACTGTGTCTCAAAGTCCGCATAGGTCAGTCCATAGCCGAAGGGGTACATAACCTCTTTATGAAAGCTGTCAAAATACCTGTAGCCGAGGTAAATGTCCTCCTCATAGAAGGTCACGGGGCTTGTCTTATATCCGGTGCTCCCGTTCTCCTGCGCGGACAGCCCGTAGTCCTCATAGGTTCTCGTCCCGTTCGGGTCGTCCTTGTTCCAGGTCATGTTCTTTGCGGTCGGATAGTCCTCATAGGAAAGGGCAAAGGTCTGGGAAAGCCTGCCGGAAGGGGAAACCTTGCCGGTCATGATATCCGCGAGTGCCCCCGCGCCCTGCTCGCCGGCAGTTCCCATAAAGAGAATTGCCCTGATCTGCGGGCAGTTTCCTGTCCAGGACAGGTCGACCGCCCCATTCGTATTAAGGACGAGCACAACCTTCTCATAGTTCGCGCAGACCTCCTGTGCCAGCCGCAGCTCGCTCTCCAGAAGGTAATAATCGTTCTCCACGCGCCTGTCGCACTCCTCGCCTCCGGAGCACCGTCCTATGACAAGAACTGCGGTCCCGGCATCGGTCCGCAGGAGTTCTGCATCCGGCAGG
>CADBPC010000195.1 GCA_902796425.1 uncultured Lachnospiraceae bacterium | reverse complement strand
TTCCTGGGCGCCGATATTGGAGGTCATGATCAGGATCGTATTCTTGAAGTCGACGGTCCTGCCCTGCGAATCCGTGATTCTGCCGTCGTCAAGCACCTGCAGGAGCACGTTGAACACGTCCGGGTGCGCCTTTTCAATCTCATCGAAAAGGACAACGCTGTAGGGCTTTCTGCGGACTGCCTCCGTGAGCTGGCCGCCCTCTTCATACCCGACATATCCGGGAGGCGCTCCGATCAGTCTGGAGACGCTGTATTTCTCCATGTATTCGCTCATGTCGATGCGGACCATGTTCTTCTCATCATCAAACAGTGCCTGCGCTAGCGCCTTTGCGAGCTCTGTCTTGCCGACGCCCGTGGGGCCGAGGAACAGGAAGGATCCGATCGGCTTTGTGGGATCCTTGATTCCTGCCTTGCTGCGGATAATCGCTTCCGCAACCTTCTGGACAGCCTCGTCCTGACCCAGGACGCGTCTGTGGAGCTCTTCGTCCAGATGGAGTGTCTTGCTGCGCTCACTCTCCGTAAGCTTTGTCACGGGGATGCCGGTCCAGCGGGAAACAATGCGGCCGATCTCTTCGTCGGTCACCTTCTCGTGAACCATGGACATACCCTCGCCCGAGGTGTTCTCCTCCTGCTCGCGGATCTCGTTCTCCACCTCCGGCAGCTTTCCGTACTGCAGCTGGCTGACCTTCTCGTAGTCGCCCTGCTGCATGGCAAGCTCGATCTCCTTCTTTATCTGCTCGCGCTCCTCGCGCTTGCGGCTGAGCCTGTCGGCCTTGTCCTTCTCATTCTGCCACTGGGCCTGTGCGCTGTTGAATTCGTCCTTTAACTCGGCCAGTTCCTTCTGGAGCGCGGCAAGCCTTTCCTTCGAGAGGTTGTCATCCTCCTTCTGCAGGGCCTTCTCCTCAATCTCCATCTGAAGGATACGCCTTCTCTTCTCATCCAGCTCTGTGGGCATGGAATTCATCTCGGTCTTGATCAGGGCGCAGGCCTCGTCGACCAGGTCAATCGCCTTATCCGGCAGGAACCTGTCGGAAATATAGCGGTTGGACAGAACGGCCGCAGCCACCAGCGCGTTGTCCATGATCTTGACGCCGTGATAGGTCTCATACCTCTCCTTGAGTCCGCGGAGGATGGATACCGTATCCTCCACCGTGGGCTCATCCACCATGACCGGCTGGAAACGTCTCTCGAGCGCCGCGTCCTTTTCGATGTACTGCCGGTATTCGTTCAGCGTCGTAGCGCCGATGCAGTGGAGCTCGCCCCTTGCCAGCATGGGCTTTAACATATTGCCGGCATCCATGGAGCCCTCCGTTTTTCCTGCCCCGACGATCATATGCAGCTCATCGATAAACAGCAGTATCTCGCCCTCGGACTTGCGGATTTCCTCGAGCACGGCCTTGAGTCTTTCTTCAAATTCGCCTCTGTATTTAGCGCCTGCAATCAGGGCGCCCATGCTCAGTGAGAATATCTTCTTGTCCTTCAGCGTATCCGGCACGTCTCCCCTGGCGATCCTCTGCGCGAGGCCTTCGACCACCGCGGTCTTGCCAACGCCGGGCTCACCGATCAGCACGGGGTTGTTCTTGGTCTTTCTCGACAGGATTCGGATCACGTTCCGGATTTCCTCATCGCGTCCGATAACCGGGTCCATCTTCTGGGCCTTTGCCTTGGAGACCAGTTCTTCACCGTATTTTTCCAGGGTGTCATAGGTGTCCTCCGGATTGTCGCTCGTGACACGCTGGTTGCCGCGCACCGACTGAAGGACCTGCAGGAAGCTCTCCTTCGTTATCCCGAATTCCCTGAAGAATTTGGTCAGTGCGCTGTTCGCATTCCCGATCAGGGACAGGAACAGGTGCTCTACGGAAACATAATCGTCCCCCAGCTTTTTCGCCTGGGTTTCCGCATCCAGAAGAACCTTGTTCAGGTTCTGGCTCATGTACATCTGCGCGGCGCTTCCCGATACCTTCGGCAGCGCCTCGATCAGATCCTCCGCCCTTCTGACAAAGACCTGCGGATCGATCCCCATCTTTTCCGTAAGCTTCAGGATCAGGCTCTCGTCAATCGTAACCAGCGCGTACAGAAGGTGCTCCTGCTCCATCTGCTGGTTGCCGTATTCATTGGCAAGTCCCTGACATTTATTAATTGCTTCAATCGATTTCTGTGTAAACTTCTGTATATTCATAATATTCCTCCATGCCGCCCTGCTTTCCCATCGTCTCCGTGAAAAGCATACCGATACCCTGCGGCCTTTATTATTGTGCTTGTTCTATTACAAATATAACATCTATTTTCCGTTTGTCAACACTTTCCGCAAATCTGTTTTTCTGCGGCATTCACTGCATCTGTCCGAATTGAAAAGCACCGCCAGATGAGCGGGCTCTCTCTGTCGGTGCTTTTCGATTCAGCCATGCATGGCTCATTGCTTCTCTCAGAATGTCTCCCGGAATCCGGCAGGCAGAATATCCGTCACGCGGTGTCAGCGTGTAAATATCATGTACATCACTGCATGGTCGGAGACGGCCAGAAGGCTCGTATCCGCATGTCCCGTGACACAGATATAAGGATTCCCCGAAGGGGATGCGTAGTAGCTGACGGCGCAGTAGTCGGACTGTTTTACAAAGCCGGTCTTTCCGCATACGCACAGGCCGGACATTGTCTGTCCCGCCATCCGTTCCAGGAAGAGGCTTTTAATGGTAATGCCCTCCGGATGCTCAGGCGTCTGTGCTGTCGTATATTTCTTGGCGGAAAGCGCCTCAAAGCATACGGGCACGACCACCGCGGCCTGCATAATGGCCGCGATCTCCGCAGCGGTTGAGTAATGCTGCTCGTCAAAGAGGCCCACGCAGTTGGTAAAGTGCGTGTTCTCAAGGCCGAGCTGCTGAGCTTTCTTATTCATCAGCTCAACAAAGCCTTCGTCACTGCCGCCGATATATCTTCCCAGAGCGATTGCGGCGTCCGCGCCGGAGCAGAGAATCGTCCCGGTAAGAAGGTCCTTTACCGTGGGCATTTCTCCTGCCTCGAACCCGACTCTCGTGCAGTCCTTCTCCTTGGCGTAGTCGATGATATCCTGTGTGATCTCCACCGTATCCGTAAGATCGCTGATATAGTCGCTCGCCGTAAGGATCGTCATGACCTTGGTCATGGACGCGGGATACATCCTTTCGTTTGCCCTTTTCCTGCAGAGGACGTTTCCGGTGACCGTATCAACAAGAAGCGCGTAATCGCTGTTGATGATCTCATCGCCAAGGAGAAACGTGGCCGGCGTATCTTTATAAACCACGGCAGCTTCCGCGGTAAATACGGGCACCGAGGAAATAACTGTCGCAGCCGCAAGAGCAGCCGCAAGAACCCTGAATTTTCTTTTCAATATATTCAATATTCCTGTCATATTCACCATTTATCCGAATCAGTCATCCCTGCCGTCAAAAATGCTGCCCTCGGCCTGTGCCGTAGGACCCGAACTTCCGGCAGGCTCCTGTGCGCCGCCTTCTGCACTCTGTGAGGGATGGAAATCCTCATACAAAGGAGCATCGGGGTCGAGTGTCTGCGCGGTCGTCTCCGTGGCCGTGACCGTCAGTGCGGATGCCTCCGCAGCGGCCTGCCTTACCTTGCCGGTCACACGGGAAATAATGTAAAGATCGGATACGCCGTTATAAACAAGGACGGCGCCCATCACTCTGGCAACAAACCTCGCGACTACCCCCGGCCGCAGCAGGATCATTACACCCAGGGCCACGGTAATGACGGCGAGGACAAGGGACGGAGCAAAGCCGTCCTTTTTCATCCTTGCAATCATCACGGCCTCCGTGATGTTGACAATTCCGCTGATAATGATGATAAGTCCCGTGATGACGGGAACCAGGTCTGTAAGAAATGCAGGATGGGTAAAGATCCAGTAGCCGATGACGGCGATGATCACACCCAGAATCAGGACAGCGGAGGAAGCAAACCCCCTTTCTTTGTTGAAAAAGAACAGGAGAACGGCTACAACGCCTCCGCAGACCAGCACCGCCCCGATTACCCTGCTGAGCGTATCCATCGCGGCTGCAGGCCAGATGAAAAGGACAATTCCGAGCAGAATGAAGATCAGCGAGCCTGCTATCTTCTCCAGCTTCATCCTGTGCAGGTCGCGGCCTAAAACCCCGGCTTTGTTTCCCGGAGAGGAATTCTTCGCTCCCGCCGCCTTCGCGCCGGATACCCCGGCATTACCGGATTTCCTGTGAAACAGTGCCATCACTCACCTCCGCAATGTCTGCCTCAATTACGCTGTATATTTCATCCCTGCCGGCTTTGGTCTCACCGGAAAACCCGATGACGCGGACCGATACTTCCCTTCCGTACTGTGATTTTTCCTTCAGTGTCCTCTCTATTAAGGAGAGTGCGGCAGGTACCTGCGAGCGCTTAAGCTTGTCAAGCTTTGTTGCGATGATCACGGGGACAAAACCGCCGTGTACGATCCAGTCGAACATCATCACATCGTTGGCGCCGGGCTCATGCCGGATATCCACAAGAAGAAAGACTTCCCTCAGCGTTCCGGAGGAGTGCAGGTACCTCTCGATCATCGGGCCCCACCCCTGACGGATATCCGCCCGGGCGCTGGCATAGCCGTACCCGGGGAGATCCACGAGGTACAGCTCGCCGTTGATATTATAATAATTGATCGTCTGCGTCTTTCCCGGCTTTTCGCTGACACGGGCGTAAGCCCTTCGGTTCATCAGCGCGTTGATCAGCGTCGACTTGCCGACATTGCTCTTGCCCGCGAATGCGAACTCCGGCAGTGTATTGACCGGGAGTGTGCTGGTGATGCCGCAGACGGTTTCAAGATTTACGTTTTTAATTACCATACGAAGAAGTGTGCCGGCGTCTCTGGTTTCTGCCGCCGGTCTTATACGGCTTCCTTTGTCTTTGCCGCTTCCGTTTTATGGATCAGGCGCGGCTGCTGCCTGCCGTCCACGGAATCGCCCGTGACGATGCACTCAGCCACTGTCTCGTCCGAAGGAATCGTGTACATGACGTCCATCATCGTCTTCTCCATGATGGAGCGAAGGCCTCTGGCGCCGGTCTTTCTCTCGACGGCAAGCTCCGCGATCTTCTCAATCGCCTCATCCTCAAAGGAGAGCTCAACATTGTCGTAGGAGAAAAGCTTGCGGTACTGCTTGACCAGGGCGTTCTTAGGCTCCTTCAGGATTCTGATCAGCGCTTCCTTATCCAGTCCGTCCAGTGTAACCACGACCGGGACACGGCCGATGAACTCGGGAATCAGGCCGAACTTCATGAGATCCTGGGGAACTACATCCTTCAGCGTCGAGCCGACGTCCTTTTCCACCTTGTCGACAACAGACGCATTGAATCCCATGGAACGATAGTCTGTTCTCTCGCGGATGATCTTCTCAAGGCCGTCAAACGCGCCTCCGCAGATGAAAAGGATATTGGAGGTGTCGATCTGGATCAGCTCCTGCTGGGGGTGCTTTCTGCCGCCCTGGGGAGGAACGGATGCCATTGTCCCCTCGATGATTTTCAAAAGCGCCTGCTGCACGCCCTCGCCGGATACGTCTCTTGTTATGGAGACGTTCTCGCCCTTCTTTGAGATCTTGTCGATCTCATCGATATAGATGATGCCGACCTGCGCCTTTTCGATATCGTAATCCGCGGCCTGGATCAGCTTCAGAAGGATATTTTCCACGTCTTCGCCGACATAACCCGCTTCGGTCAATGTGGTGGCATCGGCGATTGCGAAGGGTACGCCCAGGAGCTTG
>CADBPC010000194.1 GCA_902796425.1 uncultured Lachnospiraceae bacterium | reverse complement strand
TGGACCGCCACTCGGCCGTCTCTCTTCCCTATGACACCATGACGATATCCTCCCCGATGGAAGACGTGGTCCGGGTCAATCTGGTCCACTTCGCAGGCAGGTGTGGAAAAGAGCCTTCCTTTGAGCTGAACGTGCAGGATGTCACTCCCGAAATCCGCATCGAAAGGACGCTGAAAAAGGGCGGCGCCCTGGTCCCCGGTCTTTCCGAGGGCGACAAGAAGACCTTCGAGGGAGCCGAGGAGGAGACAGAGGAGTTTGTTTTCCGCACAGGAAAGCTGGAGCTTCGCGCGGATCACTCCCAGCCCTTCGAGATCCGCTTCTACGGGGACGGCAGGCTCCTGACGAGCACGGGCACGCGCTGCATCGGGCATATGACCGACCGGAATACCGGCAGAACCTACATGGCGGACGAGCTGCGCCTGAATGTGGGAGATTACGTGTACGGAACGGGCGAGCGCTTTACCGGCTTTATCAAAAACGGACAGAGCATCGATATCTGGAACGAGGACGGAGGGTCCGGTACCTGGCAGGCCTACAAGAATATCCCCTTCTACATGACAAATTCCGGGTACGGCGTCTTTATCAATTCCCCCGGAAAGGTTTCCCTCGAGGTCGAGTCCCAGAGAAATTTCAAGGTCGGCATCTCCGTACCCGGCGAGGAGCTTGAGTATCTTATTATTTACGGCGGGACTCCAAAGGGAGTCATCGAGAAATACACCGCCCTGACCGGCAGACCGCCTCTTGTTCCGTCCTGGTCCATGGGGCTGTGGCTTTCCACCTCATTTACGACCTCCTATGACGAAAAGACCGTAACCGGCATCATAGAAGAGATGGAGCGGCGGGAGATTCCGCTGCGGGTTTTCCACTTTGACTGCTTCTGGATGCGGGAAAACGAGTGGTGCAACTTTAAATGGGACGAGCGCTTTTTCCCGGGTCCGAAGGAAATGCTCGCCCGCCTTAAGAGCCACGGAATCAAAATCTGTGTCTGGATCAACTCCTATATCGCCCAGAAATCCTATCTTTTCAAGGAGGGAATGGACAACGGGTATCTGTTAAAGCGACCGGACGGCACGGTGTGGCAGAACGACGACTGGCAGGCGGGGAAAGCCATTGTGGATTTCACAAACCCGGCGGCTGTCGAATGGTATAAGGGGAAGCTCGCCGGGCTCCTCGACATGGGAGTCGACTGCTTCAAGACCGATTTCGGCGAAAGGATCCCCCTGGACGTCGAATACTGGGATCACTCCGACCCGGAGAGGATGCACAATTATTACGCCTATCTCTACAACAAATGCGTCTACGACCTGCTGCGGGAAAAGAAGGGCGAACAGGAGGCGATCGTCTTTGCAAGAAGCGCGACCTGCGGCTGTCAGAAATTCCCGGTGCACTGGGGCGGGGACTGCTTCTCCAATTATCAGGCGATGGCGGAGACGCTGCGCGCGGGACTCTCGCTCGGGGTCTGCGGCTTCGGCTACTGGAGCCACGATATCGGCGGCTTTGAAGCGACCAGCACGGAGGACGTGTACAAGAGATGGGTACAGTTCGGGCTTTTGTCCTCCCACAGCCGCCTGCACGGGAGCGGATCCTACCGCGTTCCGTGGAACTACGGCGAGGAGGCCTGCGCCGTCCTGAAGGCCTTCGTCAACCTGAAGATGCGCCTCATGCCATACCTGTACATGACCGCCTCCCAGGCAAGGGACTATGGCCTTCCCATGGCAAGGGCGATGTTTGTCGAATTCCCGGAGGATCAAAACTGCAGGGCGCTCGACAGGCAGTACATGCTGGGTGAGAGCCTCCTTGTCGCACCGATCTTCAACGATGAGGGAATCGGAAACTACTACCTGCCGGAGGGCACCTGGACGCACCTTCTGTCCGGGGAAACCAGAGAGGGCGGAAAGTGGTATACGGAAAAATACGACTATTTCAGCCTGCCTCTGTTTGCCCGGCAGGGAAGCGTCATTCCCTTCGGAGCCGATGATACAAGGCCTGACTACGACTATGAGGACGGCGTCACCTTCCGGATCTTCCCGGCAAAGAGCGGGAGCGCCGTCTGCCGGCTGGTTCGCTCCGACGGGAGCGCCGGAGGTGTTTTCACCGCTTCCTTCGAGGAAGACCGGATTATCTGCAGGTACGAGCCTGCTGCCGGATGCGGCTTAAAGCCGTACAAAATTCAGGTAGGGAATGCGATATTTACAGAATGTTGCGCAGATGTTACACTTAATTTGCAAATGTTGCAAGGCTGACCTGTGCTGCCGGAGGGCAGCGGTCTTTCCCTTCGAAGGAGGCATATGAAAAACAGACATTTCAGGCATTTAAGCGTATTTCTCTGCTCACTTATTATAGCGGCCGGAATCGCCGGCTGCGCACAGCCCGCCGCGCCCGCACAGGAACCGGCGCAGCAGGAGGCACAGGCGTCCCCTGAGGAAGGCACCGGAGAGGAAACCGGAGAAGCCGGTGCAGAAGAAAGCGGCGGGGAGGCTGAGAGCGGCCGGGAGGCTGAAGGCGGCGAGGAGGAAGGTCAGGAGAGCGGCCGGACGGAGGAAGCCGCCGGCGAAGAAGGTGCCGGGGAGGAAGCCGCCGGAGAGGCCGGATCCGAAGAAGAAGGAAAGACAGAAGAAACAAAGGAAGAAGGGGGCGACGCCTCTTCATCCGAAGAAAAAGAAGAAGCGGATGAGAATCCGTTCTTCTCGTCCGGCAACGGCGTATCCGGCGGCAGCCGCAGGGTACTTCCCGATGACACAGAGCCTGTCGTGACAGAGGAGAAAAAGGAAGAGCCTGTTTATCCGTCCGTTGACGAAATCAAGACTCCGGAGAAGATCACCGGCGGCTCGGTCATGTTCGTCCCCAATGAAAAGATCGGCGACAGCAAGGTTACCAAACGGAAGGATTCCTCCTTCCCCTCGGGAAGACAGTCCGTCGAGCGGCTTCTGGGGGATCTCGCATCCTACTGGGACAATTACGATCTTGACGCCGTGGACTACCTCATCCGCATGGAGAAATACCAGTACATGTCCGGCCTTCTGGACGGCAGCAGCGATTATTTCTACGTCGGAGAGGAGAACAAGGACGGCCTTCCGCACGGCAAGGGCATTGCCTGCTATGCCGGCAACCAGTACTACTACGGGGATTTCAAGGACGGCAAGAGAGAGGGCGGCGGCTTCTGGTACCAGATCTTCATCCAGGACGGCCCCTACAGCAAGGCGAACAACGGAATCTACGGCCACAGCTATCAGGGCCAGTGGGCGAACGACCTTCCCTTCGGAGAAGGACAGGAGCACCTCGACATTGACACCGCCTACTTAAGCGGGCGCATCGTGACCAACGTCATCGGCAGCTTTATCAACGGCTACTACAGCGGCGAAATGACCGTAATAACCATGGATCCCGAAAACGGCGAGATCGGCTGGAGAGGCGAAGCGATCAACGGCACCTGGGTGCCGATCCGGAGCGGCATCTCCGAGGATTCCAAGAAGAAAAAGCAGATCCCCGTCCTCGTCAATGTGGAAAATGACACTAATTACTTCTGGATGCTCAAGGATGAGAACTACGGCCAGGGAATTACCGGACTGATTCCGTGAATCAGATCACGCGCATCACGAGCTCCACACAGAACGCGCTGATGCAGGCGATCGCTGCAACCACGGTCAGGGTCTTTTTCTTATAGGCGGCAATAATTGCGGCGGCGCACCCCACTGTCGAGGAAGCGACATTTCCCGTCGCGGTAAAAACGGAGGGGAAGATCATCGCGGCCAGCGCTGCGAACGGAACATAATAAAGGAATGAGCGGATAAACGGGCTCTTTATCTTTTTGCGTATGAGGGTAAGAGGCAGCATTCTCACGAGATATGTGACGGCTGCCATCACCGCAATATACATCCACGGACTCGGTCTGTTCATTAACGTACCTTTCTATATCTGCACTGTGCGGCGGCGAATACGGCCTGCCGCACTTTTTTGTGCCCGGTAATTCGAATTTCAGTCTTCCCGGGCTTCTTCCGGAAAGTCGTCTTCCACGTGCGGCACAAGAACTGCCGCGGCAGCGGAGATGACAACGGTGACAATGATAATCCGGAAGCCCTCGGAAACAGCCGAAAGGAAAGGAATTACCTTAAAGGCCGTGCACATCAGCGCCGCACAGAGAACCACGCACAAAACCGGCCTTGAGTCTCTTGCCCCGGGCACGATAACGGCGAGGAACATGCCGTAGATTGCAAGACCCAGGCAGGCGGCGATCATCGCCGGCATGACACGTCCCGTGGCGGCGCCGATCATGGTGCCTCCCGTCCATCCGATCTCACCCGCGACAATCAGTCCGTACGTATAGGCAGGCCTCAGCTCGCCCTTCTGCAATACGGACAGTCCGAAAATCTCATCCGTAACGCCGTGGGCGACCAGGAGTCTTGGCAGCGTTCCGATCCTTGGGGAGAGCTTCTGCGACATCGCGCAGGACATCAGGATATACCGCATGTTTACGATAAATTCCAGAATCGCAAGCTCATACAAAGGGGCGCTCTGCTTATACAGTTCAAGCGCCGAGAACTCTCCTGTGCTGGTAAAGTTAAGAAGCGACATCACCCCGGACTGCAGGATACCGAAGCCTGCGCCGGTCGCGGCGATGCCGACGGCAAAGGAGACGGCAAGGTAGCCCAGAAATACCGGCACTCCGTCCCTTAAGCCTTTTACAAAATAGTTTTCAGATGATGTTTTCATAATCAGGTATTATAGCGCCGGGAATTTCACTGCACAAGAAGCTGACTTTTCGCCCTGTCCACAAGCTCCTGAACGGAATATCTCTTAAAACGCGCGATACGATGCAGTGTTTCGGGACTCCCGTCCCCGGACGGGTCCGCGCTGCAGACAATGAACACCTTCTGCTTTTCAAGGTAGGCAGCGCACCCTCCGGGAACACATGCATTGGGATAAGCGCCGTTTTCCCCCAAATTAATCACATCCATCACTCCGCCGTACCGGATAAAGACCTCACCTTCGGCGTCCGTAAAGGAAAAGCTCTCGGTCCCGAAATACTCCGCATCCCGGAAAGAAAGCTGTGTCACCGAAAGGACCTCCCCGCCGGAGCCAAGCCTCTGCAGCGTCCCGTCCGGGTAAACAACAAGGAGCTCCTCACTGCTGAAATGCAGCGCAATCGGCGAGAGGCCGGGGAATGCAAGGGTAAAGCCCTTCTTGTTTTCGCCGTCTGTGACCCGGATTTCTTCATCCGTCACATAGGCAAGCCTCCCGTCATGGGACCAGTCCGCAATCCTGCCTCCGGTCACAACCCGGCCGGCAAGGAGTGTTACCTTACCGGAATTCTCACCGTTAATATCAATAACTGCGTGATACTGCTGCCCGGTTTCCTCGTCCTGAAGTATCGTATAGAGCTTTTTTCCGTCAGCGGAGGGAACAAGGAAGGAGGGCAGGAAACCGTTCCTGCCATAGCGCAGCCGGAGCGCACCGGGTGAAGCCCCGTCCTCCTGCCCGGCTCCTGTCGGCGAAGCGACTGCCGGCCGGATACTGAGATTCTCCTTTGTCGCCGCATCGATGACATGGATCACCGGCGCCCCGTCCGTATCTTCTTCATGCGAATACAGTTTACCGCCCGCAAAGGCAATTTCACTAAGACCCGAGTACTGCGAAAAGAGAAGAAGCCTTTTCCGGATCAGCGCCTCCTCTCCGTACTGGTCGTCGAGCTGGTCGAAATATCCCTCCGAGGCGTAGGTATCCCGTCCCGGAAGGGATATGCTCCCGGTTTTTTCCCCGCTCTCAAGGTCATACAGTAAAGCGCTTCGCTCTCCGCTTTCAAGGTCGGTGACAAGGAGAACCGCGGATCCGTCCTTTGTCATTCCGATAAGGAGCGCCGCCTCATTATCCGCAAACCGGACGGTCTTCGTCTGCTCGTTCCTCTCAGGATCATAAAAGACCAGGGTGTCATCCGTCGTAACGGCCATCCGGTTCTCATCGTGAACGGAAGATGTGATCTCCCCGCCCAGCCCCTGGCCGCCCGCAAACTCCAGGGAATCGTCATACGTCATCTCGTGGAACTGCACATTCCCGTCCTTAAGGACAAGGAACAGATTCCCGGAGGCGGCGCCGGCGCTGACACTGATAATATCCGCCGCATTCTCCGGAAAGGCCGGCGTCAGGATTGTCCTCCCGCTCTCAAACCAGGACATCGCCTGGCTTCCGTCGTCGGCCGCCATGACGATCGCGTCGCTCCCGACATAAAGGACTCGCACGATACTGCTCCCTGTCTCCTCCTGGGAAAGGACAGATCCGTCCTCAAGGGACAGGAGAGTAACCGCATCCGATGCGCTCACAAGGATGCAGGGAGAATTCATTGCCATCACGCCGAAAATTTCCGTCCGTATCCCCGGCTGCGTATAGGGAATTTCCGCCGTCCACAGAACTGCCCCGGAATAATCAAACAGGCAGACCTGCGCCCGGTTCCGGTACAGATACACCGTGTCCGCGGAGGCGTAGGAGACATTCCTGTCGGGACACCCCGCCGCGGCAAGACCGGCGCCCGGAAGGAAGGTAAATTCCGAGAGCTCGGCAAAAACAGGCTCCGTAACCGCAAGCTCTCCTGTTTCCACTGTAAAAATGGCAAGTCTGTGCTGCTGATTGTCCGCCCTGAGGTCCACGGCGATTCTCGACGAGTCCAAAGACCACTTCAGGTCCTGGATATATTCCTCCGTCTCCTGCGGGAGCATGAGCGATGCGACCTTCTCTCCGGTGTCCGCCCGCATGATCTGCACCGCGTCGATGTCCGATGCCGCTGCAAGCGCCCCGTCCGGGCTTACGGCGGCCCTGCCTATCGCGCCATAGTTCAGCTCCTGCTGCCAGATAAGCTCACCGGTAAGATAATCCCAGCACTTTACCCCTTCCGCCGTCCAGGCGATGAGCGTGCCTTCCGGTCCCTCCGACACTTCCCTTATCGTTTCCGTGTGAAAGACAGGAATGCCGGCGACCTTTTTTGCCGTACCCGTCTCATAGACAAAAACGGTCCCCGTCTCATCGAGGGCAAACAGATATGTCCCGTCCCTGCTCACACGAATATCCGTGATGTCCGTATTCTCATCGATCCGCCTTGTTTCCGCACTCTGCCAGGGAAGCCAGTACGCATAGGAGGCCTTCGTCAGGGCATACTCCGCCTCCGCAACCGAAGGCCTCTGCCTTCCTTCATCCGGAAGCGCCAAAAGCGCCGTCCTTACAGCCGTCTGCCGGTTATAGTCCGAGAGCTGGTTCAGCGACTGCGCCGCAAGCGTCCGGGACTCCTGTATCTGCGCCTGCCGGTAATTCTCACGGATCCTCGCATTGGAATACAGAAGATAACTGATGGCAGCAGCAGCAAGACACAGGATAATTCCGAGCGCCGCCGCAAGTCTCTTTCTGCGGTGCTGCTCCTGCCTGCGGACCAGGTCGTCATACTCGCATCCCAGCATCACGCTGGCGAGCCGGAGGAGCTCCGTCTTTCCGGCTTCCTTTATATTTCCCCTGAAATCACAGGCGAGCGGCTCCCCCTCCTCCATCAGGATGTCGGGGAAAACAGCCGGCGGCTCGCCGTCCGAGAGAACGCACAGAATATGGCTCCTCTCATGCCTTTCGAGAAAGTACTCGATCTCATGGAGGCACCACCTGGACTCTTTGTACTGCGGCGAGCAGATCACGATCAGATAATCCGAACTGTCCAGCGCCTTCTCAAGCTTTCCCGAAAGACTCTCGGATATCTGCAGCTCGTCCTCATCGCGGAAGACCCGGTCGAACCGGGTGATTCCCGTTTTCTTTTTCAGCTGCGGCGGAATGCGGAAATTTTCAATCCCGCTCTGCACAGCCTTTGCGATTTTCGAATCCTTATCATTATGGCGGTAAGAAATAAACGCGCTGTAATGTGTGCCGTCCATTCTGCCTCCCTCCGGATCGCCGGATTATGAAAATACCTGTATCCCAAAGCCATTGAAGCTACTGTTTTCCTCTTCTTTAGTATCATATAATTAAGTAGATCCTGAAAGACCGAAATTATAATTACAGGGGTATTTCCATGCAGAATCTTTCCCAGATTGTTCTTGTCATTACTTATTCCTGTGTCCTGTTCCTGGCGATGGTGGTCAATCTTGCCGTGCGGCCGAAGATCAGCACGAGGCTGACAGCCCTGATCGCGCTCCTTGCCGCCGTGATGGGGTTTTTCTTTTACGGATACGGCTACGCCTGCGTGATCGATACCATTCCCATGGCGGTTCTTCGCACGACCATGTCCGTCTGGTTCATGTTCGTAGGAAGAAATGATCTCTCCTCCATCTCCGCGGCGCCTCTTTTAACGACCTACCCCGGAGTCTTTCTCTTCTGGGTGACACACCTTCTGGCGATTTACGCCTTCGCGAGCGCTACGTTCATCACCCTCGGCGCCGGAGCGATCCGGTTTCTGCGCCAGGTCCGCGCAAGATTCTCCTCCGTATCCGTTATCTTCGGCATCAACGACAATTCCGTCAGCTTTGCAAAGAGCCTTTCAAAGACGGTAAAAGGGTCTGTCCTGATGATCGGCGATGAAAAATCAGCCGATGCCTATATCAGTGACATCCGCCAGTTCGGCGGGATTTTCTGCGGCGATCTCGGCGCCAGGAACGCGGATCCGCACTTCCTGTCCGCCTACGGCATCCACGGCGGCAAAAACCGCTGCGACGTCTATGCGCTGGATGAGCTTTCCTTTGAAAATATCCTTTTCGCGGACAGAATGCGTGAGTCCCTTGCCGCCTCCGGAATTCTCCCTTCGATGACAAGTCTTGTCCTGTCCGCCGAAGAGCCTCTTGCGGGCAAATTCCAGAACACGGAGGAGACCTACGGCTACGGAGAGGTCCTCGGGTGTTCCGCGGGCGAGCTTTCGGCAAGGCTCCTGATAAAGACATTTCCTCCCTGCCGGTACCTGACCTACGGGAAGGACGGCCGGGCACAGCAGGATTTTAACGCCCTGATCGTCGGCTTCGGCAGCACTGCCCGGAATGTTCTCTGCCAGCTGATTATGAACGCGCAGATCGAGGGCGCCGCCTTCCGCGTAACGATCTGCGACAGGAACCTGAGTGAGATCAGCGGGAGCTTTCGTCACCGCCGCCGGAACCTCTTTGACAATTATGACATCCGCTTTATAGAGCACGATGCAAGGAGTGAGGCACTGTATGATTTTATTGAGGAAAATGCGGCGTCTCTTCGCTATGTGGTGATCAGCACCGGCGACAGAAAACAGGACCAGGAAATCCTCCAGTCCATCCAGCAGTACCTGCAGGATCTCGGATCGGACGCACCGGTCCTCGGCTGCTCCAGACAGGGCATCAGCTATGTCGACGCCGGGACGATGAAATGGACCATACAAAGTCCGTACACTCCGGAAATTCTCTGCGACAGGAAACTTGACCGGCTGGCAATGCAGCTGAACCAGGCCTATCAGAAGCAAAACGGCAGATCCGTTTCCGAAAACTGGGCAAAATGCGATTATTTCAGCCGCATGAGCTGCCGCGCCGCGGCGGACTTCCTGTCCGAATATGTAAAGGTTCTTCCGGAGAATATCCTGAAGGACCTGCAGAATCCCGAGCGCGGTACCTCCGGAATTTCCGGCTCCGGCAAAAGGATTCTTCTTCCCGGCGAGGAGACGGCGGCCAGGACGGAGCACCTTCGCTGGTGCGCCTTCCATCATGTCATGGGATATCGCCCGATGCCGGAGGAGGTATACCGGGAAAGAGAAGCCCGTTACCTGTCTGATAAAAAAGAAAAGACCGGCGCGAATATCCGGATCGGAAAGGATGACGAAAACCGGTATCACGCCTGCATGATCCCCTGGGAGGAGCTGCCGGCGCTCTCCTTAAGGGAGTCCTCCGCAACCGGCGCCTACAGAAACTACCAGCTCATGGACCTTGATAATGTTCGCACCGTTATTCAGTGCGCCCGGATGGAAGAGGAAGGTGGGTATAAACATGAATAAAAAGAACCTGCGCGGAGCCCTTGCCTTTGCGGCGGCGGTGCTGCTCGTTTATTTTCTCCTTCTGGTTCTTCTTGTACTGACGGAAACCGGGTCTCCGGGATCGGCTATAAAAGGCTTCGGCGATGCCCTCTGGTATTCCCTGATCACGCTTACGACCGTAGGATACGGCGACCTGTATCCCGTAACAAATGCGGGACGTCTCATCGGCAGCGCCTTTTCACTGATGAGTCTCGGCCTTACCGCCTTCCTTACAGGCGCCGTCGTCTCTGTCCTTATGGGACGCCTGTTCCCGTCATTAAGACTCCTTGTCCATTCCGGAAAGCCCTGGATTATCCTCACCGGAGAAGAGGAAGAGGTCCTTGCCGCAGAAGGGGGACTTCGAAAGAAAATGCCGGACGCGCTGATTCTTACTCCGGAGGAGGGCCAGGATATCAGGGCGGTCATTCAAAAGCGCGGCAGATCAGAGAGGCTTTTTATTTTTCTTCTTGGCAGCAATGCCGGAAAGAACATCAAGGACGCGCTGGAATATCACGAGGAGGCCGGAAAGCTCTTCGTCCCTGCCACAGTCTGCTGCCGCTCGCCCTACGGACAGGGCATCCTTCCGAAGGAGATCCTTCTTTTTGACGAGGAGAGCATCACGGGGCGCCTTTTCTGGCAGAAAAACGGACTTACCGCGCAAGAGAAAAGAATCATCCTCATAGGGAGCGGAAGAAGGGCGGACACTCTCCTGGAGCAGGGACTTCTTTACAATGTCATCTCCCCCGGGCAGGCTCTTACCTACGATGTTTTTAACAGGAAGGACAACGGCAGCTTCGTAAAGAATCACTACGCCCTGCTTGACGGCGCCTTCATTCCGGACGAATCCGGGGACCGTGTTGTTTTCCACGAAGAAGCATGGAACGACGATCCCCGCTTCTGGGAGGGAGTTTCGGCGGATCCGTCAGCCTGCAGGATCATCCTGTGCTTTGAAAACGATGACGACAGCCTTTCTGTCATGACAGAGTTAAAAAGACAGTTTAATGTTTCCTGCCGGTTTTTCCTGCACCCGGAGGAAAATTCCTGCGATCTGTTTACGCCGGAATATATGCTGCAGGATGAGATCAACTCCCTGGCAAGAGCGCTCCATCAGATTTATCAGAAGGATGCATCCGTCAAGACCTCCTGGGAGGATCTGGATGATTTCCGGCAAAGATCCAACATGGCGGCTGCTGACCACCTGCTTATGAAAATCCGGATCCTTCTTGACGACAAAGATGCTTCCTTTACAGAGCCGGACCCGGCACTCTGTGAGAGGGCGTTTGAAAAATGGAAGGAGCTCTCCGGGAATCCGGAGAAAAAAGAACTGCTCACGGACCTTCTGCACACAGAGCACATCCGGTGGATGCGCTTTCATCTCATGAACAACTGGCAGTACGCGCCGGAAAGGGACAATGCAAAAAGAAAACATCCTCTGCTTGTCCCCTTCCGTGAACTTTCGGAAGAAGAAAAAGCAAAGGATGCCAATTCCTACGAGCTGCTGGGACTTATCCCTGCGTATCGATGCTGTCCCTGACCTTGGCGATCTTTACGACCTTCACGCCTTCCTCAAGGTTGATCAGCTTTACGCCGGAGGTGATGCGTCCGCGGATGCTGACATCGCTCATCCGGATCTGGATGATGATGCCTGCGGTCGTGATCATCATGATCTCGTGATCGTCCGTAACCGCCTTGACGCCGACGACCTTACCGGTCTTTTCCGTAATCTTATAGTTCTTTACGCCCTTGCCGCCGCGGCCCTGGACCTTGAATTCGGACAGGTCGCTGCGCTTGCCCATTCCCTTTTCGGAAACAATAAGGAGAGAGGTTCCCTGCGAGGAGTGCTGCATTCCGACAACCTCGTCGTCGCCGGACAGACGGATTCCCCTGACGCCGGTAGCGTTGCGGCCGAGGTTCCGGATATCGCTCTCCTTGAAGCGGATGCACATGCCGTTCTTTGTCACGATGAAAATATCGTCATTTTCATCGGTTTCCTTGACCTCGATCAGCTCGTCGTCGTCGCGAAGGTTGATCGCGATAATTCCCTTCTTGCGGATATTGGCAAAGTCCGCGTTGCTCGTCTTCTTGACGATACCCTTCTTGGTCACCATGAACAGGTTCTTTGATTCATCGTATTCCTTGCAGGGTATGATGGCGCTGATCTTCTCGTCCGGCTCAAGGTCGAGAAGGTTGATGATCGCCGTGCCGCGGGCGTTCCTCGAAGATTCCGGAATCCGGTAGGTCTTGAGCTTGTAGACACGCCCCTTGTTCGTAAAGAACAGGATCATGTCGTGCGTCGCCGTCATCAGGATATCCTCGATGAAGTCGTTGTCGATCGTCTGGATTCCGCGGATTCCGCGTCCGCCCCTGTTCTGCGCCTTGAACTCATCCGCCGTCATGCGCTTGATGTAGCCGAGGTTCGTCCTGGTAATGACCACGTTCTCGTTGGGAATAAGGTCTTCCATCTCGAACTCGGACATATCGGCGTGGGCGTCGATCTTTGTCCTTCTCTCGTCGCCGTACTTCTCAGCAATGACGTTCATCTCGTCGCGGATGACGCCGAGGAGAAGCTTCTTGTCGCCGAGGATTGCCTTTAATCTTGCGATTGTGGCAAGGAGCTCCTGGTGCTCGGCTTCAAGCTTTTCTCTCTCGAGTCCTGTCAGCGCGCGAAGACGCATGTCGACGATCGCCTGCGTCTGCACATCGTCGAGGCCGAACCTCTGGCTTAAGGTATTCTTTGCCTCCTGGACGTTCGCACTGGTGCGGATGATGCTGATGACCTCATCGATATTGTCGGAATCGACGGCAATCAGCAGTCCCTGCAGGATATGATCCCTCTCCTGTGCCTTGTTGAGATCATACTGCGTCCTTCTGGTGACCACGTCCTCCTGGTGCAGAAGGTAATATTTAAGCATATCCAGAATATTCAGCACCTTCGGCTCGTTATTTACGAGCGAAAGCATGATTACGCCGAAGGTATCCTGCATCTGCGTGTGCTTGAAGAGCTGGTTCAGGACAATGTTCGCGTTCGCATCATGCCGAAGCTCAATGACGACGCGCATACCCTCGCGGTCCGATTCGTCGCGAAGGTCGGTAATTCCTTCAATTCTCTTGTTTTTGACAAGGTCCGCAATCGTACGGATCAGGTTCGCCTTGTTGACAAGATAGGGAAGCTCCGTCACGACGATCCTGCTCTTGCCGTTGGCCATGGGCTCGATATTGGTGACCGCGCGGGTAATGACCTTGCCCTTTCCGGTCATATAAGCCTCTCTGGCTCCGGAAAGACCCATGATAATGCCGCCTGTCGGGAAATCCGGGGCCTTTACGATATCGAGGATTTCCTCAATATCCGTGTCCCTGTCCTCCTCGACGCGGTTATCGATAATCTTCGTGCAGGCGGCGATCACCTCACGCAGGTTGTGCGGAGGAATGTTCGTCGCCATACCGACGGCAATACCGGTCGTGCCGTTGACAAGAAGATTGGGGAAGCGTGCCGGCAGAACCGCGGGCTCCTTCTCCGTCTCATCAAAGTTGGGAACAAAGTCAACCGTGTTCTTATTCAGGTCCGCCATCATTTCCATGGAGATCTTCGTAAGACGGGCCTCTGTGTAACGCATCGCGGCGGCGCCGTCACCGTCGACGGAGCCGAAATTCCCGTGGCCGTCCACGAGCGTATAGCGCATGGACCAGGGCTGCGCCATATAGACCAGCGCGCCGTAAATCGAACTGTCTCCGTGCGGGTGATATTTACCCATCGTATCACCGACGATACGGGCGCATTTTCTGTGCGGCTTGTCGGGGCTGTTGCCCAGCTCGCTCATAGCGTACAGGATACGGCGCTGCACGGGTTTCAGACCGTCCCGGACATCCGGAAGGGCTCTTGCCACGATAACACTCATCGCATAATCGATATAGGAAGAGCGCATTGTTTTATTAAGATCTACTTCCTGTATCCTGTCGAATATCTTATCGTCCATCTGCATGCTCCTATATATCAAGATTCTGGACAAATTTCGCGTTCTTTTCGATAAATTCCCTTCTCGGCTCCACCTTGTCGCCCATCAGCGTCGTAAAGGTGATATCAACCTCCGATTCGGACTCCGCATCGATATTGACGCGCTTCAATATTCTGGTCTCCGGATTCATGGTTGTTTCCCAGAGCTGCTCCGGATCCATCTCGCCCAGTCCCTTGTACCGCTGGATGCGGTTATTCGTATCGCGTCCGACCTCGGTCAGGATCGCGTTCAGCTCTTCGTCGCTGTATGCGTACCAGACCTTCTTGTTCTTTTCAAGCTTGAAAAGA
>CADBPC010000193.1 GCA_902796425.1 uncultured Lachnospiraceae bacterium | reverse complement strand
GGGCAGGCTTTGCCGCCCATCCTGCGCGATGCGCACATCTCGCGGCAAAGCCGCTTCGATGTACGTTGGCCGTCGAATGGCCGCTCAAGCAAGCTTGGCGGCCGCTCTTCGGCCTTATCGCGCAAAAAAACAGGCCCTTCGGCCTGTTTTTTATTTTCCTTATGTCTCTGTGCTGCGTCTTACCGATCCGCGGGCTTTGAGAATTTCTAAATATGCAGGACGTGTGTCGCTATCTGGAAATAAGCCAGAAGCGAAATCGCGTCCACGATTGTCGTAATCAGCGGTGAAGCCATGACCGCGGGATCGAGATGAATTCTTGCGGCCGCAAGCGGCAGCAGGCATCCGATCGTCTTTGCCACCATTACTACAAGCGCCATTGTCACGCAGACCACTGCCGCGATAGCCACAGGGACCCTGTCAATTGTCAGGAGCTTGATAAAGTTCAGCGAAGCAAGCGTCAAGCCGCACATCACGGCGACCCTGATTTCCTTCCACCACGCGTTCAGTGTTTCACTGAACTCAATCTCACCCAGCGAAAGGCCTCGAATGATCGAAACGGAAGCCTGCGACCCGGCGTTTCCTCCCGTGTCCATCAGCATCGGAATATACGCCGTCAGCACTACATAGGCCTGCAGGGCTTGCTCATAGCTGGTTATGATCGCACCTGTGAAGGTGGCGGAAACCATGAGGATCAAAAGCCACGGGATGCGGCTCTTGTAGGTCTCAAAAACCGATGTCTTGAAATAAGACTTGTCACCGGGGACGATAGCCGCCATCTTTTCGATATCCTCAGTGGCCTCTTCTTCGAGGATATCGACAACGTCGTCGATTGTGATGATACCGACAAGGCGTCCCTCGTTATCGACTACAGGCATTGCCGTAAAGTCGTATTTCTGGAACATCCTTGCCGCTTCTTCCTGGTCCGTCATGGTTCCGATCATGATGACATTCTCATTCATGATCTCACCGATGATCTCCGTCGGCTTTTTGATCAGCAGATAGCGCAGCGCGACAGTGCCGACCAGTATTCTCTGGGGATCCAGGACATAGCAGATATTGCATGTCTCACTGTCAAGCCCGATTTTTCGTATTCTCTCAATCGCATCCGCGACGGTCATGTCTTCCTTGAGATCCACATACTCGACCGTCATGATTGAGCCTGCAGAGTCCTCGGGATACCTCAGCAGATGATTGATATCCGCTCTCGTCTCCGGCTGGGCGTTGGCGAGGATTTTCTTTACCACGTTTGCCGGCATCTCTTCGAGCAGGTCCGTGGCATCGTCCGCCATCAGATTATCGATAATGTTGGATGCTTCCTTATCGGAAAGAGACGTGATGATGTACTGCTGGTCATCCAGTTCAAGATTCGCGAAAACATCCGCCGCCATACTCTTTGGCAGGATCCGGAATATTTTTAATGAATCCTCATCCTCGAGGTCATCCATTACTGCCGCGATATCCGCTGCCTGCATGTCGGCAGCCGTCTGACGAAGCTTTGTGTACTCCTTTGATGCCAGAAGCTGCATCAGAACCTTTTTATTTTCCTGCTCCAGCTCTTCATTTTCCATTGTGTCCATAGCACACCTCCATATATGGTTCTACATTTTCTACTTCGCGGCAGAGGATTATCCGTACTGTTATGCGTACTTCGTTCCATGTAAAACCACCTCCCTTCCTGTGCTATGAATCAGGAAAAAGCGTAAAAGCCCTTTTCCCGCACTGTAATTTCTATTTTCCCGTTTCCGAGTGCAAGAAGCGCCCGGCACAGTCTTTCCTGCGAGACCGCAGGCGTCAGGACGCTCATCTGTACACGATGTGTATATAAGGTCTCTCCCGCTGTCAGTCCCTCCTGTGACAGCAGATAGAGAACCCGGTCGAGCAGCGGATAGTCAAGCGACAGAACCAGTTCCGCGCCCTCCTGCATCGTCACGATTCCGGCATTTTCAAGTGCCGCCTTCGCCGCCTGCGTATAGGCCCGGACCAGGCCGCCCGTCCCAAGGAGCGTTCCGCCGAAATATCTGGTAACAACAATCAGTATATCCGTACACTTCGCGCCGTCAATCACCTTCAGGATCGGGAGTCCCGCCGTTCCCTGAGGCTCGCCGTCATCCGACGCTTTTCTGTCCGCACCCTGGAGTCCCAGCACCCATGCGTAGCAATGGTGCCTTGCATCGTAATACTGCTTTTTAAGCTTTTCAAGATGAGTGCGGATCTCTTCCTGCGTCTTTACCGGATACGCATTTGCTAAAAACCTTGACTTTTTCTCTTCATATTCCCCCTGTCCGGGGACAGTAATCGTATTGAATCCGTTCATGGGATATCCGGTATTTTCCTGCTGAACAATCTGTGCTGAATTCCCTGCAGCCGCTTCCCGGCCGGACTACTGTCCGCCCGCAGCCTGCGCGGCAGCTGCCTGCTGCCTTACAGCCATCTCATAATTGGTCTGCGCTGTCTGGACAATGAGCTGCGCGTGCACGATCGCCTCAGCATCTCCGCTCTGCTGGGCCGCAGCCAGCTGGTCCTGCGCCTGGCGGAGTGTATCGGTCGCGATCTGCAGAACGCTGTTGGCCGCATCGAGCGCACTGCTGAGCTGCTGCTGCTGAGCCGCAGCCTCTGCCTGCGCATTCTTGGCATCAATCTCTGCCTGCTGCTGCGCGATAATAGCTTCAATTCCGTCCTGGGCCATGAATTCGGCAGTGTGCTCACACTTTCCGCCGCCCTGATTGTACGTGGCAACTCCGGGCACCTTGAACGGGCACGCATCGGAAGCCGGCAGGCCGGAATATCCGCAGATCATGCCCTGATAGTGAATATCACAGGACTCCGAAGGAAGATTGTCCTTGTCAAAGAACTCTGTTGCCAGAGTGCCGCCGCAAAGTCCCTGTACAGGCTTTTTGCCGGAGAGTCTGCAGACAGTCTCCTGCACAATACCTGCAGGTTTTGAAAAATCGGATTTCGGCAGATCCTGATGGATACGCTCCATGCACGCCCGCCAGATGATCTTGGCGATATTCGCCTGGGATCCGATCAGATCGGTATTCTCATCGCAGCCAGCCCAGGTCGTCGCGGTATAATAATTCGTATATCCCGCAAACCACACGTCATTTTCATCCGATGTGGTACCGGTCTTGCCGGCGATCGGCGTTGTGCCGAAGTTGACCATGGTACCGGTTCCCTTTGTAACCACGTCCTCCATGGCAGAGGTCAGAAGCCACGCGGTGGTCTCCTTAAGGACACGGCGGGTCTTTCTGTCAGAGGCATCCAGGATTACATTGCCGCTGTGGTCTGTTATCTTCGTATAAAGCTTCGGCTCAAGGTATTCGCCGCCGTTTGCAATCGTAGCATACGCCGCGTTCAGCTCAATGTTCTTGACGCCGTGCGTAAGTCCGCCCAGAGCAAGCGGCTGCTTGATATCCGTATAGATCTTCCCGCCGATTTCCTCACTCTCTACAAGTGTGGTGAAACCGAAATCAAGAAGATACTCATAGCCCAGTCTCGGCGTGATATCCGTCAGCGTTTTGACAGCCACGATATTCATGGAGTTCTGGATTCCGAGTCTTAATGAGCTCAGTCCTCTGTAGGCTTCGCCGTACCAGTTGCGCACGGGCGTTCCGTCCTCATAACTGAACGGAGCGTCATTCTGTGTGGTGGCCAGCGTCATGCCCGCGCTGTCGAGAGCCGCCGCATAGGCGGCAACCACCTTAAAGGTTGAACCGGGCTGCCTCATGACTCCGGTCGCCCTGTTCAGCGTTCTGTTGGCCGTCTTGTCGCCTCTTCCTCCGACGATCGCAACGACATTGCCCGTGTGCTGGTCTTCGATGGTGAGCGAAATCTGCGGCTGGGGCGTCAGGCTGACAGATTCCGCAAGGATCTCGTCTCCGTCACGCATCACCGCGGCCTTGTAATCATTGACACACATCTGCGCGTCGTCACTGCTCGCGAACAGCATGCTCCTGCCACGCCCGTTCTCTGCCTTCCAGGTCTGCAGCATCTCAGTGGAATAGTTGCGGACTTCCTCATCCGCTCCCATCACGCTGAGCCTGTAATTCAGATACATTGTCGTGTTGCCCGGATAGTTTTCAATATCCGCGCATTCTTCGTCGCAGATAGCCTGGATCTTCGGATCCTGCGTGGAATAGATATAAAGTCCTCCGGAGTACAGAAGCGTATACGCCTGCGTCTCGGTATATCCCTTTTCCATCAGGTCATTCAGGACCTGGTCTGTCAGAGCGTCGACGAAATAGGAATTGATCTGCTCGTCGCCGGTGTGCGTGTCGATGACCTGGATCCTGGAATACACGTCGTCGTTCAGCGCAGCCTCGTACTGCTCCTGATTAATCCAGTTGTTCTCGAGCATCTTGTCAAGCACCATTGCGCGGCGCTTATTATTGGCCTCCGGATACACGATCGGGTCATATGCGGAAGGATTCTGCGTAATTCCGGCTATGCATGCACACTCGGATAATGTGAGCCTGCTTACAGGCTTGTCAAAATATCTCAGCGACGCTGCCTGGACGCCGAGTGTATTATGCCCGAGGTTAATTGTATTCAGGTAGTTGAGCAGGATATCGTCCTTGGACATTGTCTTTTCAAGTTCAAGGGCAAGGTACTGCTCCTGGATCTTTCGCCTTATGGATTCCGCAAAGGTTTCCTCCGTCCATCCGGTAAATGCGTTGTTCTTGATCAGCTGCTGCGTAATTGTGGAAGCACCCTCGCTCGGACTGTGTCCGGCGATGAGCCTTAAGACTCCGCGGTATCCCGCGCGGATAATACCCTGAATATCAATACCCTTATGCTCATAAAAGCGCTCGTCCTCAATTGCCACAAAGGCATGCTGAAGATCCGCGGGCACCATATCCATTGTGACGGGAATTCTGTTCGCGTCCGTCGATACCAGCTTCGCTGTCTGATTGCCCTCAATATCGTAAACAAAGGTCGAATATCCGGTAGGCGTTACATTGATATTCGATATGTCGGGAGCCGTGTCGATCATGCCCCTGAAGGCGCCGACGCCAAGGCACAGCACCAGTGCTGCTGCCCCGATAATGCATAAGAGCAGCAGATTGACGATAATCAGTATTATTTTATTTCCCCGCTTCCGCGCCTTAGAGGTCATGTTCCTGCGGCGCCTGGCGAGTCCTCTCATTCCGTAATTCATATCGTAAAATTTTACCACATCTGAAGCACGATAGCAAAATACTTAATCTTCCGGAGATAATTCTCCGGCCGGATTGTCACCCGGTTCGGTCAAAGCTCCGGCCGGGTTTTCGCCGGATTCAGCGGATCCGGATTCAGAGGAGGCTCCGGAGGCGGATTCTCCGGAGGATTCAACGGTAACTTCGGCGGAGGATTCTCCGGGAACTTCAGCGGGCGTATCTCCGGAGTTTACGGCCGGAGCCTGCACTTCCTTTATCTTAAGTTCATTCAGGAGGCGCAGCGCCTCCTGCTGTCCCGCGCGGATCTCATTCAGCGCTCTTTCGGCCTCGTCCATCCGGGTCATAAGGCCGGCTATTGCGGCGGCGTTGCCTCCGGCCGTTTCCGACATCTCAGTGACTGCGTTTCCCGTCGCCTCCGCGATCTCTCCGATTCTCCCGACATCCGCCCCGTACTGCAGGAGGCCGGCGCTGATCTGTGACAGCTCCTCCCTGCCCTGCTGCAAGGAGACATCGAAATTCTGTATCGCCGCAGCGCTTGCCTGGAGCGCCGCAGTGATCTGCATAATTCCGTCCGTATTGCTCTTTACCTCACTGCTGAGCGCGGATATCGCTTCCCTGCTCTGACTGAGCTCCGACTGCGTTTTTGCAGCGCTCAGTCCCACCGTCTCCAGGTTCTCATTCACCTTTGAGAGGCTCCCGTTTACAGAATCTCCAAGCTCACGGCTGTCATCCTTAAGCTCGGCAAGGAGCATCTGTCGGTTCCCCTGCTCCCGGCTCTCAAGATCCGCCATCATTTCTTCAATGCCTGAATGGATAGCCTTCAGCTGTGTCTCAATCCTCTCCTGTCTTGCCGCATCCTCACCGTCGGATATGGCTCCTTCCTCCCGCCGCTGTCTGTCAGCCTCGGCGTTTTTTTCAAGATCCGCTTTCAGGCCCTCGAGCCTTGCCATGATCCTCTCCGTCTCTTCGCTGCTCATACCCCCGGCCGTATCGCTGCCGGTAAGATAATCCTGAAGCTGCCCGTGCAGTTCATCCACCGACCGGCTCAGCTGCTCATACTCCTTTTCCTTATCCGCATCCCCCGCCGCTGCATTTACGGCGATTGCTTCATCAATTTCCGTAAGATACCCCTCGATTGTCTGAAGCCTCTGCCCCGCATCTGCCAGATTTTCATTCTGCGTGCTCTCTCCGCGCACATACGTCTGAAGCGCAAGGAGTGTCAGTACCAGAGCCGAAAGAGCAAGGCCGGCGACCAGGGAAAGGACGACAGGGAGCTTTCTGCCGTCCCCTTTATCCGCAGACTTTCTGATATCTTCAGTGCTTCCGTGCTGCTTTGTATTTCTTTCCGGGAAATCCAGTACCTTTGCCCGTTTTCTCTCTTCCCGTGAGCTCCCGGATCCGCTTTTCCTTCTTCCTTTTTCCGTCTTCGCAGTTTTGATATCATCTTCTCTTAAGAGATCATCGAGCCATTCCACCGTATTCATTTCCATCATCTTTATACCTCACTGAGGCAAAATCCGCGAATGCGGTTTTGCCGAATGTGGCGCCCGGTGCTTCAGCACCGATGGCGCGGTTTGAAAGGACTGCATCAGCAGGACTTTCAAACTTTCTTCCTCTTTTCCAATATTTTCTGCACAGCAAACCAAGGCAGCACCTGCTGCTGTCCTTCGGATGCCTTTTATCGATTTCCGGAATTTTAAGCCGGAGAGAATCTCCGGACTCCTGACGCGGTGAATTGACGCCAATATAAAACAAGTACACCGCATGACGGTGTACTTGATAATTTACGATATTAAAAACCTGTATGCAAGCCGGAATAATCACCAAAAGCCATGCGCCCGGATTGGTCAGTCTGCCGAGTGCCCTCTCAGTGAATATCATCCAGGTTGTACGGCGTTGTCTGGTATACCATATTGATCCAGTTGCTGTACAGAAGCTGGCTGTGGCTCCGCCACTGAAGGAGCGGCGTCTTTGTCGGATCATCGTCCGGGAAATAGTTCTTCGGGATCGCATCGGAAATGCCTCCCGTCGTGTCACGGATGTACTCTTCCTTAAGTGTCAGCCTGTCGTATTCTCCGTGTCCGAAGATAAAGACCTGGCGTCCTCTTTTCGCAATGCACAGAAGAACCCCCGCCTCCTTAGATTCTGCCAGTACCTTCAGCTTCCGGCAGCTGTGGATGTCATCGGCGGATACCTCTGTGTAGCGGCTGTGAGGAATCAGGAAATAATCGTCGAATCCCCTGACCAGAGGCTCCTTCCTGTGGATTACTTCGTGGGAAAACACGCCGAACAGCTTTTCCTGCAGCATTTTCTTCTGAAGGCCGTAGTGATAGTAGATTCCCGCCTGCGCGCCCCAGCAGATATGGAAGGTGCTGGTGACGTGCGTCTTGCTCCACTCCATGATCTCGCACAGCTCCGGCCAGTAATCCACTTCCTCATATTCCATCTTCTCGACCGGCGCTCCGGTGATTATGAGTCCGTCGAAACGTCTGTCCTTCACCTGGTCGTAGGAATAATAAAACTGACGGAGGTGACTGGATGATGTATGCACCGCCATGTGGGACATTGTGCGCAGGAAGGTGATATCCAGCTGCAGCGGAGTGTTGCTCAGCATGCGCAGGAGCTGCAGCTCGGTGTCCTCCTTCTTGGGCATCAGGTTCAGAATGGCGATCTGAAGAGGACGGATATCCTGATGTGTAGCCCTGTTCTCATCCACGAGAAACAGGTTTTCATCTTCCAGAATCTCCCTCACGGGAAGTGTATCTTGTACTTTTATGGGCATTGCTTCATCCTCTGATTATGACTGCTGTGCGTCCCGTTCCTCACTCCGGGCACCGCTGCTCTGCATAAGGAAATCCTGTTCCGAAAGGATCGGGATTCCCAGCTCTTTTGCCTTTTTATTTTTGCCGGATGTGGATCCGACGTCATTATTGATCAGGAAATCTGTCTTTTTGGAGACGCTTCCCGACACCTTTCCGCCGCGGCTCTCGATATATTCCTTCATCTCGTCGCGGTTTGCAAACTGTTCAAGCGAGCCGGTGATAACAAACGTCCTGCCGGCGATAAAGGATGCTCCGGATCCGTCGCTTCCTCCCGCCTCCGGCCCTGCCTGGATCTCCTCGCTTTCGATCGTGACTTCCCCAAGAAGCGCCGCGAACTGCTCTGCATTCTCCTTGTTGTCAAAATATGTCCGAAAACTGCTGCCCAGTACCGGGCCGACTCCGTCGATCTCCGAAAGATCTTCGATGGAGGCGTTCACGATTTTCTCCGCATCATCATGAAAATGCCGGCAGATCAGCCTTGCGCCGGCGCTTCCGATTCCGGGGATCCCAAGCGCCGTAAGGAGTCTTCTCAGCGTTGTCTTTCTCGAGGCTTCCACCGCTGCTGTCAGATTATCATACGACTTTCCGCCGAACCCTTCCATGCCGATGATCTCATCGCGGTATCGGTCAAGATGGAAAATATCAAGGAAGCTGTGGATAAAGCCCCTTCCGATGAACTTTTCGAGTGTCGCCTCGGAAAGTCCGTCGATATTCATTGCAGGTCTTGAAACAAACAGGGAGAAGGCCTTCAGCTTTTTTTTTTTTCACTCCGGATTTGTGCAGTACAGAGCTTCCGTGTCATTTTCGCTCCGGATCTGCGTCATGCCCCCGCACACCGGACAGCGGTCCGGAATCTCCAGTGATCCGGACTGTGTCAGGTTCTCCGCTATCTGGGGAATGATCATATTCGCCTTATAGACCGTGATCCTGTCACCGATACCGAGCTTCAGCGCCCTTACAATACTGACATTATGGACAGAAGCCCGCTTTACGGTCGTCCCCTCCAGCTCGACGGGGTCAAATATCGCGACCGGATTAATCAGTCCGGTCCTCGAAGCGCTCCATTCGACTTCTCTTAATACCGTCTCCTGCGTCTCGTCCGCCCATTTAAAGGCAATCGCATTGCGCGGGAACTTTGCGGTCCTTCCCAGAGATTCTCCGTACGCGATATCCTCCAGTAAGAGCACCAGTCCGTCGGAGGGAACATCGTAGGTTTTGATCTCTTCCTCAAAGGACGCGATCGCATCCATTATAGTACTCTCTGTCACCATGCGGAAAGGAACGACATCAAATCCCTGGTGTTCCAGGAATGAGAACTGCTCCTTTCTGGAGTTGTGAAAGTCAACCTCCTCTGCCGATACCAGCGAAAACGCATAGAAGCGTACGTGGCGTCTTGCCGTGACAGCACTGTCAAGCTGACGGACAGAACCGCTGCACAGATTCCTCGGATTCTTGTAGAGGGTCTCCTGCGACGACGGGTCCGCCTGCGCCTTTTCGCCGATCTGCCGGTTGATTTCCTCAAAATCAGAATATCGGATCACCGCCTCGCCGCGAAGGACCAGCCTTCCGCCGAACGAAATCCGCAGAGGGACATTCTCAAACGCTCTTGCGTTCGCGGTAATGACTTCTCCCACCTCGCCGTTGCCGCGTGTGACCGCTTTTGAAAGCGTGCCGTTTTCATAGGTCAGGACAACCGTAAGCCCGTCCAGCTTCCATGAGAGGAGGGCCTCCCTGCCGCCCAGCCAGTCCCTCAGCTCTTCGCGGGACTTTGTCTTGTCCAGGGACAGCATGGGCTTGTCGTGCCGCTCTTTGGGCAGCTCGTCGACCGCTTCGTAGCCGACCCTTACCGTCGGGGAATTTGAGAGGGTAACGCCGGTCTCCTCCTCAAGTCTGACAAGCTCGTCATAAAGCCTGTCATACTCGAAGTTGCTCATGATCTCTTCATCCTTTGCGTAATAAGCAAAGGACGCGCGGTTTAAAAGATCAACCAGCTCCTTCATTCTTTTTGTATCAGCCATTGCCAAACGCTTCCTTATAGAGCTGTTCCTTTTCCTGCGTGTTAAGTTCGCGGTACATGCCGGGCTTTAACCCTTTGACCGTGACGCACAGCACCCTCACCCGCTTGAGAACCTTGATATCTGCGCCGACACTTGCGCACATCCTGCGGATCTGCCGGTTCAGCCCCTGCGTCAGGACGATCCGGAAGGAATAATCACCGAGCCTTTCGATTCTGCAGGGCCTTGTCTTTACCTGCAGGTCCTTCAGCCAGACGCCCTTCTCCATCTGATGAAGCTGGGCGTCGCTGATCTTAGCCCTGGTGCGCACAATATACTCTTTCTCATGGCCCGCGCCGGCACGCATCATCGCATTGATAAGGTCGCCGTCGTTTGTCATAAGAAGGAGCCCTTCCGAATCCCGGTCAAGTCTTCCCGCATAGGTGAGTCTGACAGGAAACTTGAACGCATCATCGACCGTTACCTTCGCGTGCGGATCCGAGTGTGTTGTCGTAACGCCCTGGGGTTTATACCAGGCAACCACGATCTTCCTGTCCCTGCCGCGGACAATCCTGCCTCCCGCGAGGATACGCTCTGTTCCGGTGACGCTCTGGCCGGGAACGGCCGTCTCCCCGTCAACGGTCACGTCCCCCGCAGCGATCAGCCTGTCCGCTTCACGCCTCGAGCACACGCCCGCTTCCGCAAGGTATTTATTCAGTCTTATTTTCTTATCGTTTCCAGTATCCATTACGCAAGCGCCGCCAGCACATCCACGGCGTCCTCACCGATGAGGCATTTTTTATGTTCTCTGATATAGGCAATGTGTTCCTGCCCGTCATTCATGAATCTCGCGAACTCATTGACCGAAAGTGTAGTCCTCTCAAAGTCCGCATTTTTGCCCGCATCCGCGGAACCGTCACCCTTGCCGCGCCTTTTGAGGAACAGATAATACTCTCCTGCCTCCTCGTCCGCGTAAAGGCTTGAAATCAGTCCGCCCCGTCCGGAAATTCTGCTGCAGCAGTCAATGACATCCTTCATGGCATAGAATACATACCCGAAGACTGCCTCTTCTTCCTGCTGCTTCCCGTCTGAGCTGTGCTCTGTATCGGACGCAGCCTCTGTATCACTGCTGTCCGCATGAATCTCGATCATTTTCCCGGGATCTGACTCTGAAAGCGACGGATCGTTCGAATCCAGAACCGGGATGCTGCCTTCCCCGCTCTTCTTTTTTTCTTTGTTCTCAGCCGCCATCTTGCCAAGGGCCCGCAGAGCTTCCTCAACAATGCTCTTTGTCTCCATGGCGTCGGCCCCTTCGCTCAGCGTCAGGGAAAGCGAATGGTCCGGCAGGACGGTGACCCTCATGGAAGTATATTCTCCCTCGAGATTAAAATTCTCCTGCCTTGCCGCTTCAACAATGACACGTCTTAAATAGTCCATTGCCTCGCGTTTTCTCTCAAAGAAATCGTCCAGCCGGATTCCCCTTTCGAACATATCCTCCTGAGAGATTATGCAGTTAATTGTTGTTTCATTGATCCTTCTGAATTTCATTTGCGCCTCCCTTTTGACAGGGTATGTGAAAAGGCGCAGACTGACTGCTCTTAGTCAGGCTGCGCCGTATAATCGCCGGATCTGTTAATCTTACCAGCACCCTCAAGACGCCGCTTCCTGTGCAGACATTCCGCAGGGAGCGCTTTCATTCACGTCAGGCATTTGCCTGGGCCATAACTTCTTCAGCGAAATTCTCCTGCTTCTTCTCCATGCCTTCGCCGGTCTCGAAGCGGATGAATCTGGTAATGGAAACATTGGCGCCGTTTGCCTTGCCAACCTGTGCAAGGTACTGGCTGACGGTCTGCTTGCCATCCTCTGCCTTGACATAAACCTGGTCATTCAGGCAGATTTCCTTGAATTCCTTGTTAAGTCTGCCGATCAGCATCTTCTCAAGGATCTCCTGAGACTTTCTCTTGTTCTCGGGAAGAGCTTCGTTCTCGGTAACAGCCTGTGCAAGGAGGATCTCCTTCTCATGATCTCTGTAATCCTGAGGGATCTCTTCCTGTCTGACATACTTCGGAGAAAGTGCCGCAACCTGCATGGCAACGTTTCTGACCGCTTCTTTGATGTCATCATTGACAACATCCGTAGCAGCCTCAACGATAACGGAGATTCTGCCGCCGCCGTGTGTATAGGTGGCAACGATTCCGTCCTTCGCCTCAACCTTCTCGAATCTTCTGATGGAAAGCTTCTCGCTGATAACCGCGATCATGCCGACCAGCGCTTCCTGAACTGTCTCAGCCGGATTCTCTTCCCACTTCTCGGCAAGGAACTCGTCGATATTGCCTGCCTGAGTATGAAGAGCCTGGTTTGCAACCTTCACAACATACTCCTTAAATGTAGCATTGGATGCAACGAAGTCTGTCTCGGAATTGACTTCTACAACCGCAGCTTTGCTGTCTCCCTCGGAAGCAACAAGGCAAAGACCTTCCGCAGCAATGCGGTTCGCCTTCTTCTCTGCCTTTGCAGCGCCGCTCTTTCTGAGCAGTTCAACCGCCGCTTCAATATCGCCGTTGGTTTCTGTGAGTGCCTTCTTGCACTCCATGATACCGGAACCGGTAATCTCTCTGAGCTCTTTGACCTGAGCCGCTGAAATAGCCATGATAGTCTCCAATCTGCCGCAGGTGCGGCCAACAAATCCGCCGGTGCCGCCGTGATCCGGAAGCACCGCACTGCCAGCAGGCGGTATATGCTCTGCCGGCAGTAAAATTAAATACTACTCCTGATTATCAGATTGTTCCCTCTGCAACCTGCTCAGCTTCACTGGCTGCGGACTCCGCCGCAAGTGCGTCCTGGCTGTCAGAAAGGGCTGCGTCGAAATTCTCTTCGCCCTGCTTTGCCTCGATAACCGCATCTGCCATCTTGCCGCACAGAAGCTTGACCGCACGGATTGCGTCGTCGTTTCCGGGAATGATGTAATCCAGTTCATCGGGATCACTGTTGGTGTCGGCAATACCGATCAGTGTGATGCCGAGTGCATGAGCTTCCTGTACGCAGATTCTCTCCTTCTTGGGATCAACTACGAAGATCGCATCCGGAATATGGGACATTGTGCGGATACCGCCGAGGTTGGCTTCAAGCTTTGCCTGTTCCTTCATCAGCTTCGCAACTTCCTTCTTGGGAAGTACGTCAAAGGTTCCGTCCTCTGCCATCTGGCTGATCTTGTTGAGTCTCTCGATACGGCTCTGGATGGTCTTGAAGTTGGTCAGCATACCGCCGAGCCATCTGTGGTTGACATAATACATTCCGCAGCGCTCAGCCTCAGCCTTGACTGCATCCTGTGCCTGCTTCTTTGTTCCTACAAAAAGGATTGTGCCGCCCTGCTCGGCGATCTCGGAAACAGCCTTGTACGCCTCGTCAACCTTGATTACAGACTTCTGCAGATCGATGATGTGGATTCCGTTTCTCTCAGTGAAGATGTAAGGAGCCATCTTGGGGTTCCAGCGTCTTGTCTGATGTCCGAAATGTACACCTGCTTCCAACAGTTCCTTCATTGATACTACGCTCATTTCAAATCCTCCGTTCGTTGAGCTTCTGCATTTCCCTCTCTGGCAGCTCGGATAACAGCCTTTCTGACTCTTATCCTCAGGACTTATGCCAGCCGTTTCGGCCACGGGCACCTGCCGGAAAATGCATGTTTTTTATAAAAGTCCGATTGCATCCACTGTTCTGAATACATCAAAACAGCGCCGTGTCTGCAGACACAGCGCTGATATTTTAGCATATGGTATCGGACGGCGCAATACTAAATACTGCCTGATCGGCAGAAGAAAATGTAAATTTAAACGATTTTCTCCCTCATGCTGTCCAGTTCCCGGTATACGGCACTGTTCAGGACCTTGATGTAGGTACCCTTCATTCCCGAAGAGCGGGATTCAATGACTCCCGCTGATTCGAATTTCCTCAATGCGTTTACTATCACGGATCTTGTTATCCCGGCCTTGTCCGCGATCTTGCTGGCGACCAGAATTCCTTCTCTTTTCCCGTCCATCTCCTCAAAAATATGGAGAATCGCCTGGATCTCCGTGTAGCTGAGAGTCCCGATGGCGGATTTCACAATGGCGGTGCGCCTGTTCTCCTCCGCGGATTCCTCCGTGACGGCGCGCAGCATTTCAAGCCCGACCACGGTTGTCCCGTATTCGCAGATAATAATATCGTCGATATCGTACGGTCTGTTTCTGTCGTAGATAAACACTGTCCCGAGGCGCTCTCCCGCGATCTCAATCGGAAGGATGATCGCGTTGTGTCCGGTATCGGCGCCTTCAAAGCCGAGGGTTGTCAGATTGACATTGTCATTTGTGGAAAGGATGCTGAGAAAACGCTCATTCAGTTCTGAATCAATCACCTCACCGATCTGGTCCCTGACCATATCCTTGATCGGTGTGATCTCGCTCTCCGGTCTCTCACAGATGCCGAGAACCTTGCCCTTTCTGCTGAGCACGATCACATTGGATTCAAGGATGTCGCTCATAACTCTGCAGATGTCGTTGAACACAACCTTTCCCGAGTTGTTGTTATGAAGCAGCTTTTCGATTTTTCTGGTTTTGTCCAGAAGCTGGACGTTGTTGTTCGCTAATTTGCCCATAGGGTATCCTCATTCTGCAGCTCAGGTATCCTGTCCGCTGCCCTCCTTGTCCTCGATGTGCCCGCATTCCTTGTTGGTGCATACGAGTTTCTTTCCTTTTTCGACCATCAGGCCGCCGCAGGCAGGACACTTCTTTTCAGACGGGCGCTGCCAGCTCATAAAATCGCACTCCGGAGCATTCAGGCACCCGTAATACATTCTGCCCTTCTGTGTCTTTTTGATCACGATCTCACCGCCGCACTTAGGGCATGTCACGCCGGTCTTTTCATAGTATGGCTTTGTGTTGCGGCATTCCGGGAATCCGGGGCAGGCAAGGAACTTGCCGTGCGGGCCGTACTTTATCACCATTTTTCTGCCGCACTTGTCGCAGACTTCATCCGACTCCTCGTCGCGGATCGTCACCTTCTCCAGGCTCTCCTGCGCCTTCTCGACGGAGGTATGGAGATCCGGATAGAAATTCTCGATAATCGTCTTCCACCTGACATTGCCTTCCGCAACTCCGTCCAGAAGGCCTTCCATATTGGCAGTGAAGGTAAGATCAACGATCTCCGGGAAGCTGTCCTTCATGATCCGGTTGACCGCCTCGCCGAGCTCTGTCATGTAGAGATTCTTGTTCTCTTTTGTCACATAGTGTCTTCCGAGAATCGTGCCGATCGTAGGCGCATAGGTGCTGGGACGCCCGATTCCCTGTTCCTCCATGGCCCGGACAAGGGTTGCTTCCGTAAAGTGGGCCACCGGCTGTGTAAAGTGCTGTTTCACATCCAGCCTGTCCAGGTTCAGCACTGAATCGACTGTGATCTGGGCAGAAAGCGTCCCTTCTTTTTCTTCCTCATCCGCGGGAGAGTAGACCTTTAAAAAGCCGTCGAACGCGGTGCGGGAGCACGGCATTGAAAACAGGCAGGTCCTGCCGTCTTCACAGTCTGCGGTAATGCGGACCTGTGTGGTTTCGATCCTCGCCGATGCCATGCGGCTTGCAGTAAACCTGTCCCAGATCAGCTTGTACAGCCGGTACTGCTCTCTTGAAAGCGAATCCTTTATGGAGGCAGGCGTCATTGTGATGTCCGTGGGCCGGATTGCCTCATGCGCATCCTGCACCCTGGCGTCTGTCTTTTTCTGTCCTCCCTGTCCGAGATAGTCCTCGCCGAACTGCTCCCTGATATAGGCTGCGGAGGATTCCAGCGCTTCATCGGAGATTCTTGTGGAATCCGTACGAAGATAGGTGATGATACCTACCGAACCGTGTCCCTTGATTTCAACGCCTTCATACAGCTGCTGAGCCACACGCATGGTCTTCTGCGCGGAGAAGTTCAGTGCCTTGCTGGCCTCCTGCTGCATTGTGGATGTCGTAAAGGGAAGAGGCGCCCTGCGCTCACGCTCGGATTTGCGGATGTCGGTGATTGACCACTTCGCACTGTTTAAGCTGGCTCCGATGGCATTCGCCGCAGCCGCGTCGGCGATATTCTTCTCCCCGTCCGCTTCACCGGTAAAGTGTGCGATAATCGGCTTCCTTGTCCCCTGTACGTTCAGGACGGCATCGATCGTCCAGTACTCCTCAGGTATGAAGGAAGCGATTTCCTCCTCTCTGTCGGCGATCATTCGAAGGGCCGCCGACTGCACTCTTCCCGCCGAGAGCCCTCTTTTGACCTTTGCCCACAGAAGCGGGGATATCTGGTAGCCGACAAGCCTGTCCAGAATACGCCTTGCCTGCTGGGCGTCTACCAGATCCATATCTATCTTCCGGGGATGCCGGAAGGACTCCGTAACCGCCTTCCTGGTTATCTCGTTAAAGGTAACGCGCCTCGTCTTTTTCTCGTCCAGTCCGAGCGCCGCTTCCAGATGCCAGGAGATTGCCTCACCTTCACGGTCAGGGTCGGTTGCAAGATATACATGATCCGCCTTTTTGACCCTCTTTCTTAAGTCGGCCAGAAGGTCTCCCTTACCTCTGATCGTGATATATTTGGGCTCGAAATCATTGTCCACATCGATGCCCAGCTGTGATTTCGGCAGATCCCTTACATGTCCCTGCGATGCTGCCACATCATAGTTCTTTCCCAGAAACTTCTTAATCGTCCTGACCTTGGCGGGTGACTCGACGATTACCAGATTATTGCTCATTTTCCTACCCTGTCTGATGCTATTAGTTCCGCCCGGCCCCCAAAATTGAAAACAGTGCCGCGCGTACCGCTCATTGAGATGATACTATATAAAAATCTTCGTCCGTTGACAAGTGAATTTTCTTCAGTCACTCTCCTGCGGCATGAAAAGCTTTCGCTTTCTTTCGATCATTTCATCAATATTCTTCAGATATGTCTCGACATCTTTCGCGTTATCACTGCGTTCGATCCGTATGCTGCCGTCGTCCATAAAGAAGAGACGCTTGGATATGGCGCCCGCCCCGAGAGCCAGTATCGACTGGCATTCCTCGATGATCGCCATGTTATACAGGCCGTAGCTGCCGGGAACCGCATAGCCCGTGTTCTCATAATTCCCTGCCATGTTTTTCTGGCGGTAGAGATAATAAGGCTCCATTCCCATCTCTGCGGCGCCCGCTGCCGCTATGTCCATACACTCATCCGTGTTGCTGATCATGGAAAACCCGTTTGCCTCTATCCATCCCGCAAGCCTTGATGCCCGCTTTACGGCCAGGCTGTGGACTGTCAGGGACTCCGGAGAAAGCTTCATGATTTCTTCGAGCGTGTAGCGGACATCCTCCGCCGTCTCCCCGGGGAGTCCCAGGATGATGTCCATATTGATGTTGTCGAACCCTTCCTGCCTCGCCAGCCGGAACGCATCCGCGGTCTCCCCCGCGCTGTGCCTCCTGCCGATCAGCTGCAGCGTCCTGTCCCGCATGGTCTGGGGATTGACACTGATCCGTGTTACCGGATGTTTTTTCATGACCCTCAGCTTATCGCTCGTAATGCTGTCCGGTCTTCCAGCTTCAACCGTAAACTCGGCCGCCTGCTGCACGGGAAAACATTCCTCCGCGGCTGACAGCAGCCGGTCAAGCTGCAGAGGGCTCAGCGTAGTAGGAGTCCCGCCCCCGATATAGACGCAGTCAAGATGAAGTCCTTCCGTCAGCGGCGCGCACTCTTTCATCTCACGGATCAGAGTATCCACATATTCATCGATGCGGTTTCTCCAAAGTGCCTCGCTGTATGAGGTAAAGGAGCAGTACAGGCAGGTTGTGGGACAGAACGGGATGCCGATATAAAGACTGTATCCGTCCTTCCGATGCATTCCGTCAAGGATAGACTTTTCTCTTACCGCGATCCGGGCCGCCAGCGCCGCCTTTTCGCTGCTGCAGAAATGCTCCGCCTCCATGAATGCGGCGGCTTCCTCCGGCGTGGCGCCCTTTTCTATCTGCGCCATCGCGATTTTCGTAGGCCTTATGCCAATGAGATCCCCCCACGGAAGGCTCTTTCCGGTCACCTCGCAGAGCGAACGGTAGACCAGGTGCTTGAGCGCCTCCTTGCAGGCCGGGCTTTTCCGGTCATAGCATACGTCCCCGCCGGCTTTGTCCGCTTCCTCTGTTCCGAAGGTGTCATAGGTTCTGCCGTCTTCATACCGGATCTGTATCCCGTTTTCGGAAAAACAAACGTACATGAAAGGAACGGGATGATCCTCCCGTTCTTTTTCCGCCTTCGCTGTGCCCTCAATCACCACCCTGACATCTTCCGCAGGATAGAATGCCTTTACAAGGGAATGAACCTCATAGCGATATAGTTCTTTGTTCTCAAGAATGTACATAATAATTGTTCAGCTTCTCAAAACCGATGCTGGTAGCGCCGCCGTGACCGGGATATACTTCCGTATCATCCGGCAGCACATAGAGCTTGTCTTTAACAGATCTCACCAATGCGCTCATGGAGCCGGTCGGCAGGTCAGTGCGGCCGACGGACTGTTCGAAAAGCGTATCGCCGGAAATCAGGATATGCTGGTCGTCGCCCGCGGTAATGTAATAACAGCAGCTTCCCTCCGTATGACCGGGGGTATCAATCATGCGCACCTTCATCCCGGCCAGATCCATCGTCTGACTGTCTCTGAGCCATTCGTCGGCTTTCACCGTACACGGGCGGCCGAAATCCGCGGACATGTTCAGCTGCGGATCACCGCAGAGCCTCGCCTCCGCAGCGCTCGCATAAACGGGCGCCCCGCTTTTTTTCCGGATCTCTTCGACGCCGAATATATGATCGTAGTGCGCGTGCGTCAGAAAGACTGCAGCAATTTCGAGTCCCTGCTGCTCCAGGGCCTCTGCGATCTGCCGGCCCGCATCGCCCGGGTCGAACACAAGTGTTTTGCCGCTGCCCTCAAGATGAACATAATAGCAGTTCGTCTGCACCATTCCGACACAGTATCCGCCGACAATTATTCTGCTCATAGCTTATCCTTCTCAGACTGCGCTCTTTGCAACCGTGCTTTCGCCCGCGCGGGTAATATCGATGACATTGCGCACCTGGCGCAGCTTTTCCGTAACCTCCGACAGCTCCTGCCTTCCGCTCACCTGGAAAGACACATTGAGCGTGGCAAACCCCTGCTTGCTGGTCCTGGTATTAATGGCCAGAATATTGATTCCCTTATCCGCAAATATCCTTGATATATCGGAGAGGAGTCCGCCGCGGTCGGAAGCGTAAATATTGATCTCCGCCTCAAACGCGTTGTCGCGCCTCGTGTCATCGCCTTCCTCCCAGTCCGCCTCGATCAGGCGCAGCCTGTCAAGCTCCGGGAGATTCATGATATTCAGGCAGTCTGTCCTGTGGATGGTTACGCCCCGGCCTCTGGTGACGAATCCGATGATCTCGTCACCGGGAACCGGGTTGCAGCATCTCGCAAAATGGACATCCACGTCGTGGATTCCTTTGACCGTTATCGCTCCCCTGCCCTGGATCCTGGGCGATTTGGAAGCATTCTCCTCAACTCTCTGAAGGATCTCTTCATCCGTAAGATGATTCTCGTGATCCCTGTTGAACAGCTCGGTCAGCTTATTGACAATCTGGCCTTCCTTCAGTCCTCCGTGCCCGATGGCGGCCATAACCGCGTCCCATTCCCGGAAGCCGTATTTTTTCATGACGGTCTCCTGGTACGGTGTCTGGAGGATGTCGGAGAGGTTGATGCTCTTTGCCTTGCAGTATGCGGCCATCAGTTCCTTGCCGCGTACGATATTCTCTTCCTTCTGGTCCTTTTTAAACCATTGATTGATCTTGTTTTTGGCCGAGGCGCTTTTGCAGATGGAGAGCCAGTCGAGAGACGGGCCCTTTGAATTCTGGGAAGTGATAATCTCGACACGGTCGCCGTTCTGGATTTCGTAGTCAAGAGTTACAAGCTTGCCGTTAACGCGCGAACCGACCATCTTATTGCCGACCGCTGTATGGATGGCATACGCGAAATCGATCGGCGTCGAACCCGCAGGCAGGTTTTTGACCTCTCCCTGGGGCGTAAAGCAATACACGCTGTCAGAAAACAGGTCAAGGTCGCTCTTGAGCAGCTGCATGAACTCGCTGTTATCCGACATGCTCTGCTGGAATTCCAGTATCTGGCGGAGCCAGAGGAGCTTTTCCTGCTCGGCTTCATCCACTTTCTTTCCATCCGAGCGCGCCTTATATTTCCAGTGTGCCGCGATACCGTATTCCGCCTCTTTGTGCATCTCAAAGGTCCGGATCTGAATCTCAAACGGCTGCCCGTTCGGACCGATCAGGGTCGTATGAAGAGACTGGTAGCCGTTTGCCTTCGGCATCGCGATATAATCTTTAAACCGGCCGGGAATCGGCTTATACATTTCATGAATTACGCCGAGAGCCGCATAGCAGTCCTTCACGGTATTTACAATGATGCGCACGGCAAAAAGATCATAGATTTCATCCATGGTCTTGTGCTGGTTCACCATTTTGCGATAGATACTGAAGAAATGTTTGACACGGCCGTCGACACGGGCTTCTATTCCCGCTTCTCTGATATGGTCGCTGACTTCAACCGCTATGCTTCTGACAAACTCCTCCCGTTCGGACTTGCGTTCCGCAACCTTTCCGACGAGGTCGTCATATATTTCCGGTTTCAGATATTTCAGTGAAAGGTCATCCAGTTCGACTTTGATTTTACTGATTCCGAGTCTTGAAGCAATCGGAGAATAGATATCAAGAGTTTCCTGTGCGATACGCTTCTGCTTGTCCTGGGGCTGGTACTGAAGCGTCCTCATATTGTGGAGTCTGTCCGCAAGCTTGATCAGGATTACGCGGATATCCTTGACCATGGCAAGGAACATTTTCCGCAGGTTCTCTGCCTGCATCTCCTGCTGGGCCTTCGTCTTGTCCGAATAGTCCCCTGACAGTTTCAGTTTTTCCAGCTTTGTCACGCCGTCAACAAGAAGCGCAACATCCGATCCGAAATACTCTTCAATTTCTTCCTTAGAATAAATGGTGTCCTCGATGACATCGTGAAGAAGCCCCGCCGCGATTGTCTCCTGGTCCAGTTCCAGATCGGCGAGAATGATGGCCACATACAGAGGGTGAATAATATAGGGTTCCCCAGATTTGCGTTTCTGTCCCTCATGAGCCTTGCTCGCCAGTTTATAGGCATTCTCGATCAGAGTCAGGTCATCGGAAGGATGATATTTCCGGACGCGCTCAAGCAGGTCCCTGTGGAGTTCATCCGGTGCGATGAAATCCCCGAGGGACTCAATTTTTCCGTTATCTATGCCAATGCCCTCTTTTTGTCTGTCGGGCATGAATTCTTTTGAGTCAATCATAATCACGTAGTGTAGCAAAAAACACAAATTTACACAATAGGAAGGATATCTGAGACTTTTGGATGAATTTTGGATATAAAAAGACTCTTATTCCGAGGTTTAATGTTTTCTTAACCCCGAACAAGAGTCCCGCGAAATATTGTTTTCAGTTATTCCCAGAGGAATGAACGAATGACCATGCTGACGCTGTTCTTTTCCACGCCGACCAGGATGTCGTCCGCCAGATTAGCGACAATGGACCTTTCGAGTTCATCCCATTCTTCCGTGTTCTCTGCGCTTTCAAGCCGTTTGCGGTAATCGCTGAGCGACCAGGAGGTCCCGGAAGAATCATTCGAAAATGCCTCCGGCTTTCCGAGCATCATATTCTCAATCAGGTTTCTCATCCTGCCCATAAAGCCGTGGACAGCTTCATTCGTCCCTGTTGTCGAAACAGAAAGAAGCTCTGCCTTTTTGTCTGCATCCATCTGTGTATCGATCAAAAGATGCAGCTCACACAGCTTGTTTTCTCCCTCGAACCAGAGCTCGGCGCGATAGTCTCCCGCCATTTCCCGGAGCATTCCGATGGTTTCTTCCGTCAGAAGCCGCAGCCTTATCGTCTGCCTGCGGTTCATTCCCATCTTTTTGGCAAACGCATCTGCGGTTTCGAGCGCCACCGGAAGACGCTTTACTTTCTGGGTAACATAGATAATATCTGAACGCATTCTGTCAGTCCTTTATTTCTCAAAGCCGAAATCTTTTGTGACCTCAATATCGACCTTGTCGCTGCGCACGCTGACGCGGACATCATCCGCAAGGTTTGCAATAAGAGATCTCTCAAGCTCGTCCCACGGCGTGTAGACATCCTCTTCAAATTCCAGCGGCTCGCCCTCACGGTTCATCATGTTCTCGCGATAATTCCTGAGGGTCCACACATACATATCCATTGCATATGCGGAGGTCTCCATTCCGGCGCTGCAGAAGGCAGATACAGGCTGATCTGCAGTGATGGCTCCGGACCAGCCGACATCATTCAGGCTCAGGAGACTGACGTCGATCATATCGCGGATCTTGCCCATAATGCCGACAGCTGCCGCATTCTTCCTGTCTGTTGCCGATTCCAGAAGCTCCGCGCGTCTTTCGGAAGTCATCCTTGTTTCTCCGGAAAGGTGCAGGATGCACTTTCCGCCCTTTTCCTCGACCCAGAACTGCGCCATATATTCATTATCCGTGATGCCGGCAAGGAGTCCGAGAAGCTCTTCGGTCATAAGACGGAGTCTTAAGGATTCTTTTGCGGATAATCCGGCCTTACCGGCGAAATCCATTGTTTCGTCCATGGCGGACGCGATACGTGTCTCTTCACCGTTGACTATAATTTTTGATGATTCCATACTGTTTCTCCGTATTTTCATCCCGGTTTAAAGCCGGTTGTCACTCGATTGTCAGGATATCGGTAAATCCGGTTACTTCAAAGATCTCCATTACCTCTTCCGATGCGTTCTTAATGACCATTCTGCCCTGACGGTTCATTGTCTTCTGGGCAGACAGCAATACGCGAAGACCCGCACTGGAAATATACTCCAGATCCTTAAGGTCAAAAACAAGCTCTGCAACTCCCTCGTAAGAAGCCTTGAGCTCACTCTCAAGCTGCGGAGCGGTAGTAGTGTCCAGCCTTCCGTTCAGTTCAATGACAAGCTCATCATTATTACTCTTTTTTTCGATAGTAAGCATTCTGAAAAACCTCCATGCATTGTTATAGTTCTGTCTGAACATATACATTAATTAATTGAACTACATTTATGAAGCCATGTCAAAAGATTCTTTTGCGCATACTCACGGCGCAGCGGCTATCTTTTGTCTCTGTCGATCAGCTCGAGCGCCAGAGTGGAAAACAGCGCATAGAGAATGCTGAACAAAACCAGGTACCTCCAGCAGCGCTTCACGTTTCCGGGAGAGGATTCGTAGTCCGGCTTCTGGTTATACTCCGCCGTTTTCAGAAGGATTTCATCCCGCATTCCATTATCCTCGATGGCAATGAGGATCTGCTCAAGCGGCTTTTCTCCCTGGAACTCCACTCCCTTCATCTGTACGGCACTGTTCCAGATCGAGACCATCGGAAGGGAATTGTAGTCTCCCTGGGTGCAGATCGCCGTCATTCCCCATCTGGCAGCCGTAAATGCCGTCAGGTTCTTTGCCGGACCGGTAAGCTCGAAAATACCGCCCGAAAAGACAAGCTGTACAATCAGCAGAAACGGCATGATCGTCATCGCGGCAGTAGTCGTATGGACAATACATGACACCATCAGCGCCATCATATCGGCGCAGTAGGTCACAAGGAAGAAGGTAATTCCGAGATCCGCGACCGGCCACGGCGTAATCAGCGCTTTATGAGGGAAAGTAACTCCCATCATCCTGCACACCTGAAGAGTGATAATCGACTGCGAAATGCAAAGGAACGCCTGATAAATCATATGCGCGGCAATGTACGCGGACATATGAAGCCCGGAGCGGTGCTCCCTCTTGACAATCGGCCTTTCGCGGCAGACGACCTGAATGGAATTAAAGAAGCCGTTCCAGATACAGATACAGGAGAGCGCAAAGGCCCCGATCCTGGTTCCTTCCATCGTCACAAATACATTTGCGCTGACAACATACGAGACGAGTCCCGCCACAACCGCAGCCATCGGAAGAAGCTTCCAGTCATTCTGAAAGATAAACATGCGAAACAGCTTGCCCAGATAGATTACGGTCTGGTCCAGCCGCCCGGTGTGCCTTGTGTTTTTCTTTTCCATAGCTCACCCTGCCTTCTCAATCAGATAGTCGACATATTTCCCGATATACTCTTCTGCCCTTCCTTCGCCTCCCTCATCTTTCTGGTTGATGGCAAGCAGAATCTCTTCCATTGAATTCTTCCCGAAGAACCTGTAGGCATCCTCCACGGAGCCATACCACGCAAGCCTGCCCGTCCGGTTTGAATCCTTCGCGAGAACGATGACATCATCAAAAAGGTCAATGACGCGGTCCGGCGTGTGCGTAATAACCATTACGATTTTCCCCTCGTCGGCAATGCTGCGCAGGTTTTCGAAAATGCTTCTGGCGACAACGCCGTCGAGTCCGGAATCCGGCTCATCCAATATAAAAAGGGAAGGATTCGAAATAAACTCCATGGCAATGGAAAGGCGTTTCCGCTGCCCTCCAGAGAGCTTCTCGACAAGACTCCCCCGGACCGAACCGAGCCCGAACTGTTCAAGGGCGGCCTCTACTCTTTCCTTCTTCTGCCCGGCAGGCATGTCGGCGGGGAGCCTGAGCGATGCGGCGTCGGAAAGCGTTCTCTCCACAGTGTCATTTCCCCGCATAAGATCCTGCTGGGGAACAAAGCCGATGTCATATTTCATCTTCCCGTATTCCCTGTACAGGTCCTTTTCTTTCAGCGTTATTGTGGCCTTCGCCTTTTCATATCCGGTGACCGCATTCACATAGGTCGTCTTGCCGGCACCCGAACCTCCGAGAAGGAGAACCATATGCCCCGCAGGGATCGTCATGTGGATATCCCTGAGAAGATATCTTTTCTTAAACAGATCAAACACTGCGCGCTCGTCTATATTGACCGCAAGGCCCTCGTCCGATACCTCGAGGTTTACTCCCGACACCTTTATTTCCCCGCCGGCCTCCTCCTTCTCCTGCAGATTGACAGGCTGGAAATCGCCGGACAGGCCCCAGTACATGGCTGTCAGACCTTCAAAGAAAAGCATCGGAACAATCCATCTCCTCGGCCGTCCGAATACACGGCACAGGCCTCCCAGTATGCGGATCCTGTAGATGAGCTGCGACATAGCCAGAGCAAGGCTCAGAAACATCAGGAAACCGTTGTCACTCTCATCGAGACGGAAATATGAAAAGACACGCAATACAATGCCCAGCACGGCAAGAATGCGCCCCTCCTGCTCCTTGTCGGCACAGACTCCGATGTGATACTCCCTGGCGCCGGGTACCAGTGCCCAGAAGCTTCTGACACCGCATTTCCGAAATATAAACCAGTATCCGACAATCTGGAATAAAGTAGAAACAATCTGCATTAACGCCTGAGGCAGCAGGTTCATGGCAATTCTCGCTTTCCTGTTATATGCTCTTCGTTATCCGAAGTATGTTCTTCCCGCCGCTGTATTGATACTCAATCGCGTCCACAGACTTTTTTACCATAAAAATACCGAGGCCTCCGACTCCCCTTTCTTCCGCCTTCAGTGTAACATCCGGATCCTCTCTTTCGAGGGGGTTGAAGGGTATGCCGGAATCGGTCAGCGTTATAAGCGCCCTGGCCGGGCCGCTTTCCGTCTCAAACGTTATAGTGACATCCCCTTTTGTGCCGGGATAGGCATAATGCGCCACATTGACAAACAGTTCTTCCACGGCAACATCCACCTGCATCTGTTTTTTCAGGGGGCAGTCCATGCCTTCCAGACATCCGTCGATAAATTCAATCGCTTTCGGCATATTATCTATAGCTGCTTCAAGTGTAATCTGCTGCATATTCTGACAGCGCCTTTCTTTTAATATCAGGGTAAACACAACATCTGGTTATCATTATACATATATTTGCCGGAAGATTGAAATGCGAAATATGCCGCACCTTGCGCCGCAGGCTTTCGGAGGTCTTTTTTCACGCCGCAAAATACAGTAAAATCAAATATAGCAATATATCAGGCCGCAGACACTGCTGGCTGCGGCAGACTGGAGGAAGATATGAAAAAAGATTTGCTGCTGAGAATCTGTGCCGCAGTGATGTCTGCCATCTGCGTATTCAGCGCTGTAACCGCGTGCCAGATCATTAGAGCCTATGCCGATGAGGATACGGCCGTCACAGAGGCTGTCGAAGAAACACAGAACGCTGCCGCGGAGGAGGTCACCGCAGAGCCCGTATACTTTGACGCAGCTCCGGCACCCGAACCGGTTTACGAGGAACCGGTGCCCGAACCGGTCTATGAAGAGCAGGTTCATGAACAGCCGGTTTATGAACAGCCGGCAGAAGAACAGCCTGCCTTTCCGGAGGATCCTTCCTCGCCCGAGATTCTGACTCCCCTGCCCGCGCCGGTTTACGCGACGGAGGAGAATTATTCCGTACCATATGAGCCCGCGCCGGTCGAGGAGGTCATTATAGACCCCCAGCCGGATCCCTTTGATTACAACCTGATCACATACACTGACAGCATTTCCTTCGGACAGCTCACCGTGGGCGACTATCCCGCCTCAAAGCAGTTTTCGATCGTCAACGTCGGCAGCACCGCTTTCCCGCTGACCTGGGATGTAATCGACGAGAAAGGCGCATTCAGCCTGCAGCTTGTCGCAGGCACAACCGATACCACTCCCGGCTCCACCGTCACGTTCGCAGTCACACCGGAGACGAATCTTCCCGCAGGCAGCTATACCGCTTCCTATATATTCTATTCGGCAAATGACTACCGCAGGCACCACAAGGCCGTCGTCAACGTTTCCGTCACCGTAAGCGCACCGGTTCCCACTGTTTCTTACGTGGATGTAACCCCCGGATCCGCAGTAGTCCCCGCCGGCAAGTCCTATCAGTTCAATGTCAGCGTAGGCGGCAGTTTAAATTTCGACCCGACCGTAACCTGGTCGATTATCGGGCAGCAGAGCTCCGGGACATATATTGACTCCGAAGGCAGGCTCAACGTCT
>CADBPC010000192.1 GCA_902796425.1 uncultured Lachnospiraceae bacterium | reverse complement strand
TATTATAGAGGAAGGTTAGGCAAAACTAACCAAGCGCATGGGTTAGCAACCGATAATCAAATGTTTCGGCGGAAGGAGAGTGCTTCTCATGTCGGATTCAGCCTTGATTGAATATTGTTCTCCGACGCTGGGTGCGTTGCGCAGCTCGTGGCAAGGCTGCGCGCGGCAGGTGAGTTTCCCCATGAAATCGGCCTCTTTCTCGGATATCCGCCGGAAGATGTGGAAGGATTTATCGCGCACAGGGATGACGGCTGCAAATATGTAGGCACCTGGCGGGTATATGGCGACGAAGTGTCCGCCAGAAAGAAATTCGCTGATTACAGGATGTGCACGATAAGTTATGAGAGACAGTTTTCACGCGGAAAGAAACTTCTGGACTTAATTGTTGCAACATAAAACCGCAGTGGAACGCAAAATTCAAAGGGATGGCGGAGGATCCGCATCCGGAAAGGAAAAGAAAAATGAGTAAGGTTGCAGTTGTATACTGGAGCGGAACAGGCAATACCGCAAAGATGGCGGACGCCGTAGCGGAAGGCGCAAAGGGCGCCGGCGCGGAGGCTGAGGTTATCGAGTGCTCCTCCTTCAGTTCGGCGAATGTTTCCGAGTATGACACAATCGCTTTCGGATGCCCCGCCATGGGCGCCGAGGTGCTTGAGGAAGCGGAATTTGACCCCATGTTCACAGAACTTGAGGGTACGCTTCAGGGAAAGAAGATCGGCCTGTTCGGCTCCTGGGGCTGGGGCGGCGGCGCCTGGATGACAGACTGGGAGGAGCGCTGCAAAAACGACGGCGCAGTTCTCTTGATGCCCGGCGTTATGTGCCAGGATACCCCCGATGACGCAGCCCTTGAAGAGTGCAGAGCCCTCGGAGCGGCACTGGCATAAATATTCCCCCTTTTGATTTAACCGGGCTCTGACCCGTTACCATTTTCAGTTCACTATCCCCTGATTCGGCACGCCTCTGGCGTGCCTTTTTTTTATGCTCTTCTCTATGATAAAATGAAAACGGTGCCGGCAGGAAGCCGGCCGGACGGGAGCAAATGATAAAACAGGAAAAACCGGGTAAAACAAAAGTTATTGCATATCTTCTTCTCGCAGCCATGATCCCGGCTTTAGCGGGCGGGTGCTCTTTGAGCGCGCCTTCGGGAGGAGGACCTTCACAGATGCAGGCTCCCGTGGAGGAGTCCCCTCAGGATCCGGATGACAGGGCTGAGGAAATTCCCAAGGATTCCGGCGATGCGCAAAAAGAGCAGGAGGAGAAAGAGAAGGAAAAGGAAGAGGAGAAGGACTGGTTCCGTCTTACACAAAGAAAGACCGATGCAGGAGAGACAAACGGGCGAAACCCCTTCGATGTCAGGATAAAGCCGGGCGTTCCCGGCGTCGATTATCCTGAGCTTACCTTCGATCTTGAGGAGCTCAGGGAGAAAACAAAGGACGCTGCGGGGGTATTGGTTGTCCCTTCGGTCCCCCTGACCTATCCGGTCATGTGGAAGGCATTTGACAACGATTTTTACCTTGAGCATGACATCTACGGAAGGGATGACCTGAACGGGTGCGTCTTTATTGATGGCTGGAACGATCCTTCCATGACGGATGTCAACACGGTGATCTACGGGCATAACATGAGAGACGGGTCGATGTTCGGCAATAACAGCCGTCTTCTCTCAAACCCCGCAAGAGCCGACAGCGAGCCCTATATTTATTTTTATACGGGGGAGACGGTTAAAAAGTACAGGATCTTTGCCTTCTATACGACGGACGACGAGAATGAGGTATATGAGCTTCCCGAGCTCGAATACCCCGATATCGTCGTCAATCCGAAGGAAGAGGAACTTGAGACGAGGCTCGGAATTATCGACAGCAAAGATTATGCGCGCAAGGTGCATAATTATTTTAACCGGTGGTACGATGAATTTATAAGAACACTCAAGGAGAACTCCGGATACAGCCCGAAGGAGAAAATCAGCTACGGGATGAGGCCGAGGACAATCCTGCTCTCGACCTGTCATGGACAGGCGCACGGGCACATAAGATTTATTATTGCGGGAGTCCTGGTGGATGAATACAAATGATAAGGAGCAGACTGTTATGCAGTACAGGAAAAACAGGTACGGAGAAGACATATCCATCCTCGGCTTCGGATGCATGCGCTTTACCAGGAAGGGTGGCGGAATCGATATTGACAAGGCGGAGCAGGAAATCCTTAAGGCGGCCGCCGGCGGGGTGAACTACTTTGATACCGCTTATATCTATCCCGGAAGCGAAGCCTGCCTCGGCGAGGTTCTGAAAAGGAATCCCGGCCTTCGGGAGAAGATCAATATCGCGACAAAGCTCCCGCAGTACCTGATAAAGAACAGGGCGGCGATCGACAGGTATTTTGACGAAGAGTTAAACCGGCTGAATACGGACCATATCGACTATTACCTGATGCACATGCTGACGGACCTGAAGGCCTTCGAGAACCTGCAGAAAAACGGGATCGAAGACTGGATCAGGCAGAAAAAGGCAGAGGGAAAGATCAGGAACATCGGCTTTTCCTTCCATGGGAACACGGAGATGTTCCTTAAGATCCTTAATGCCTACGACTGGGATTTCTGCCAGATTCAGTATAACTACATGGATGAGGTCTCGCAGGCGGGGCGGGAAGGTCTTATGGCTGCGGCCGCAAAGGGGATTCCCGTGATTATCATGGAGCCGCTCCGCGGAGGAAAGCTCGTGGATCTTCTGCCTCCGGAGGCCAAAAAGCTGATCGAAGAGGATGAAAAGAAAAGGAGCGCGGCGGAGCTGGCCTTCCGCTGGCTGTGGAACCAGCCGGAGGTGACCTGCGTCCTTTCCGGAATGAATTCCCTTGAGATGGTGGAGGAAAACTGCCGGACGGCATCGAATGCAGAGGCAGGGGAGTTCGGACCGGAGGATTTTGCCCTCATAGACAGGATCAAGAGCCTGATCAACGCAAAGATCAAGGTCGGCTGCACCGGGTGCGGCTACTGCATGCCCTGCCCGAAGGGAGTCGATATTCCCGGCGCATTCCGCTGCTACAACGAGATGTTCATGGAAGGGAAAAGCGTCGGAAGACATGAGTATTTCCAGGTGGTGGGTCTTCGGAAGGAACCGGCGCTTCCTACGCAGTGCGTCGGGTGCGGACGGTGCGAGAGTCACTGCCCGCAGCATATCTCCATTATTAAGGAGCTTAAAAACGCAAAAGCCGCACTTCTCCCTCTTCATTACCGCATTGCGATTGAAGTCGGAAGACGGTTTGTGATGAAATGACGGGAAATGTCATGCGAAAAAAGGCATTGCTTTTAATCAACGGAATTGCCGGGACGGCGCAGATGGGACACAGGGTCTGGCATATCATCGAGACACTGGTCCGCGAGGGATATAAGGTCAGCGCCTGGCCGATCCTTCCGTCGGAGGGCCTTGGCTCCGAGGAAATCCTCTCACAGGAGGAGAGTGAGGGACAGGCCTGGGATCTTATCGTCTGCTGCGGCGGCGACGGGACGCTTATGCATGTCGTCAACGGGGTGATGAGGCTTTCCGAAAGGCCGGTTCTGGGATACATCCCCGCGGGCAGTACAAATGATTTTGCAAGGAGCGCCGGAATCCCTTCGCAGTACGAGGACGCCCTCCGCGCGATCGTAAGCGGAAAGAAATTCCGGTACGATATCGGCAGGTTCAATGACCGGTATTTTAATTATGTCGCCGCCTTCGGCGCCTTTGTCGCCGTCACCTACACGACCGACCAGAGCTTTAAAAATATCTTCGGGCACGCGGCCTATGTCCTGAACGGCATCAGTACGCTCGGGCAGAGCATCAGCTACAAATGCCATATGCGTGTCAGGGCGGACGGATTCGAGGCGGAGGATGATTATGTCTTCGGACTGGTGTATAATTCTACGTCGGTCGGGGGAATACGCCTCAGAGACAGCGCGGATGTCAGGCTCGATGACGGCAAGTTCGGGCTTCTCCTTATCAAGGCCCCGGAGAACCTTGCCGAGGCCGGCCAGATCATTCAGGGATTCCTGGATGACGCGCAGAATAATCCCGACAGTTTACGGGAAAACTCTTATGTGATTTCCCTTCGCGAAATCACGCGGCTTGAAATCAGCGCGCCGGCAGGAGCCGCGTGGACGCTGGACGGCGAATACGGCGGCGAGCCGGAGAATGTTGTGATTGAGGTCGTGCCGGGCGCCATGCAGATCATGGTGCCGCAGTGAGCGCGAAGGCACTACGATAACAGAACGGATATTCAGAGTGGATCTTGCACAGGCATACCGTATCCTTCACGTGGAAGAGAAGGATACGCCTCTTATTATAAAAAGAAAATACCGGAGGATGATGCGCAGATATCATCCGGACGCGGCGGCTGCAAGAGCGGCAGGCCATCCCGGGGACTCAGGCGAAGAAGATGAATACAGAAGGATATCGCAGCTTTTAAACGAAGCCTATGAATTCATAAAGGCAAATCCCCCCAAAACCCCTGCAGAGGCTTCCGGCAGCAGGGGAAAGAAAGATCCGGAGCCGGCAGGGGACCTGAACCCTTCGGCATTTTGCGAGCGGACTGTCCTTTGGCAGACGTCCGTTTTTTTTCCGGACGGGAGATACGCGGAGCACTATAAAGAAGGCGTAAGAGGGAGATTCTGCTGGGATCCGGACCTGGAGGAGTTCTCATCACTTCTTAAGAGTGTGAATGCCGAAACAATCCGGCTGATGCAGGACATCGAGGACAGACTCGGCATTTACGGCGAGCAGGACCATCCCTATCCCGATATGAGGGCAGGATTCCAGGTGAGGATTTTCCATCTTCTGATGCAGGAATTCATCCGCCCCCTTACCTGCCTGAAAAAGCTCGAGGAATACGTCTGCGTCACCGATGAAGCGCTGGCCTTCTACCTTGGCGGGAGTCTTCTTGTTTCGGGCAGGGAGAACGTGCTCGCGGCAGAGGAGCTGACCAGGAAATACCATGAGGGAAAGGGCGCGGCAGACGCCGGCTGTCCGAAGAAAAATGATGGAGGACCTTCCGGAAAATGCCCGCTCTTCTGGGAGATGGATAAGAGCAGGATACGGACCGGATCCTGCGAGTTCGGCTTTTCCGGAAACCTGTCCTTTGAGGATGACAGTCTTTACTATATCATTCTTCCCCTTCTTGCGCGCGGCTGCGCGGATCTCGAAATTTACCCCAAGGTGATGCGTCCGCAGAAAAAAAACGCAGGCAGGACGGGCATCCTGTATGTCAACCTGATCCTGACAGTGCGGGGGGAAGAAGAAGCCGACAGGCCGGGAAGAGGCGCCCTGATGATCGCTTCCCTCCTTAAGGAATATGAGGCAGCCATAAGGGGAATTGTGTAAGGAGCAGAGAATGAACGCATATACCGACTTTGCCGAAGTCTATGACACATTTATGGATAATCTGCCTTATGAGGAATGGGCGGATGTCATGGACGGCCTGATCCGCAGATGGTATGAATCCCCGGGCAGTGAACAAAAGCAGGATGGCGGGAAGCTTTCTGTCGTTGACCTTGGCTGCGGAACCGGCGTCATAACAAGACTGATGGCAAAAAAAGGCTATGATATGATGGGCGTCGACCTCTCCGCAGACATGCTCGCCGTAGCCGTAAGACATCAGGAGGCAGAGGGGAGCGCTCCGCTTTATGTCTGCCAGGACATGTGCAGCCTTGACCTCGGGGCAGCGGCGGACGTTTTCATATCCGCGGGGGACTGCGTCAATTACCTTCTTGAGGATCAGGATCTTGAGGATATGTTCGAGGGCGTATACAGGCACCTGGTCCCCGGGGGACTTTATATCTTCGATTTCAACACACTCCACAAATACCGCGATGTGATCGGTGAGGCGACCATCGCCGAGAGCAGGGAGAACTGTGCATTTATCTGGGAGAACTGGTTTGACGTGGATACGCGGATCAATGAGTACAACGTGACGATCTTCGCCGCATCCGAAGAGTCGGACAGGGAGGAGCTCTCCGAAGGGCGCGGCGTATTCCTGCGCAGTACGGAGACACATTACCAGAAAGGCTACACGACGAGCGAAATGACAGGCCTTGCAGAAAAAGCGGGGTTTGAAACAATGCAGATCCTGGACGGGGATGACCACGGCCCGGAAAGAGAAGACAGCGGGCGGGTCCGGATCGTGCTGCGCAGAAGAAAGGATTTATGATGGAAGACTACATGGTAAGGGCGATTGCGGCGGGTGAACAGATCCGCGCGTTTGCAGTAACAAGTGCGAATATCGCCGAGACAGCAAGAAAGGCGCATAATACCAGCCCCATCGCTACAGCGGCGCTGGGGAGGACAATGAGCGGCGCCCTGATGATGGCGGATATGCTCAAAGGAGATCAGGACCTTCTGACCATCCGGATTGACGGCGACGGCCCTCTGCAGGGGATCACTGTGACAGCGGACAACCACGGGAATGTCAAGGGATTCGTCGGCAATCCGTATGTGATCCTGCCTCCCAATGAAAGCGGGCATCTCAATGTCGGCGGAGGCGTGGGAAAGGGGACTCTTACGGTAATCCGTGACCTGGACCTTAAGAACACCTATTCCGGGCAGGTCGAACTGTACTCCGGCGAGATCGCGGAGGACCTTACCCATTATTTTGCCGAGTCGGAGCAGATCCCGTCCGCGGTCGGCCTCGGCGTCCTGATGAACAGGACCAACACTGTAAGATGCGCGGGAGGATATATCATCCAGCTGATGCCGTTTGCCTCGGATGAGGTGATCGGTGCCCTTGAGGAGAATATCAGGGATGCGGGCTATGTTACAGACATGCTCGATGCGGGACTTACGCCCGAGGACATGCTCAGGACAGTCCTCAAAGGGTTCGACGTGGATATAACGGACAGGAAACCCGTCCGCTTCCACTGCAACTGTGAGCGGGAACGAGTGGAGAGAGCGCTCCTTCTTGTCGGTGAGAAGGAACTCACGGACATGATCGAAAAAGGAGAGCCCGTGGAGCTCTCCTGCAGATTCTGCGGAAAGAAGTACCGCTTCCTGGTTCCTGAGCTCGAGAGCATCCGCCGGGAGCTGCGCAGCCAGAAGGACGGGGAGGCGTAATCCCTGCACCGCTTCTCGGCTGCAGGCAGTATACGCTGCCTTTTTACAGTAAGGGAACTAGATGGTATAATTCACATGTTCCGGGGACAAAAGCGGCGGAACCGCAGGATTGCGCTTATATTTACATAACAGGACATGCGAAGGGAGACTTGAATGAAATTCAGTGAAATGCCCTATAAAAGGGTTGATTTTGAACAGCTGAAAAAGGATTTTGCGGATCTTGAAAGGGATCTGGATGCGGCGGCTTCGGGTGAGGAGCAGTTCGCGGTTCATCAGAGATATTATGAGATTACGGGCCACGCCCAGACAATGATGACGCTCGCGGAAATCCGCCATGATATCGATACGACAGATGAATTCTACAGTGCGGAGCAGGACTTCTATGATGAGAACGGTCCTGTTTTCCAGAATCTGAACGTTTCCTATCAGAAGAAGCTCTATGAATCGAAGTTCCGCCCGTACCTTGAGGAGAAGATCGGAAAGGTCGCGTTTAAGAATATCGAGCTTGCAATGAAGAGCGTTGATGAGAAGATTCTTCCTCTTATGCAGGAGGAGAACGCGATCCGGACAGAGTACAACAAGCTTCTTGCGACGGCGAAGATCGAATGGGAGTCGGAGATACTGAATCTTTCTCTCATGAATCCCTATCTGCACAACAGGGACAGGGGCGTTCGCGCCCACGCGTGGAACAAATACACGGAGTTCTTTGCGCAGAACCGCGAGCAGCTCGATGACCTGTATGACCGTCTTGTAAAGAACCGGACAAAGCAGGCCGAGGAGCTCGGCTACGACAATTATCTTCCGCTCGGCTATCCCCGCATGCAGCGCAACTGCTACGGCAGGGATGATGTCGCGCGCTTCCGCTCCCAGGTCAAGAATGACCTTGTTCCCTTTGCGGAAAAGCTCCATGAGAAGAGAAGAAGACGGCTCGGCCTCGATCATCTTCTTTATATCGATGAGGGAGTCTATTTCCCGGAGGGGAATCCGAAGCCGACAGGAACTCCGGAGCAGATCCTGGCCGCAGGCCGCAGGATGTATAATGAACTTTCCCTGGAAACGGCTGAGTTCATGAACTTTATGTGCGACAACGAGATGTTCGACGTCCTTGGCCGCAAGACAAAGAAAACGGGCGGATATATGACGTATCTTCCGGACTATAAGTCACCGTTTATCTTTGCGAATTTCAACGGGACAAGCGCAGACGCGGACGTCATTACCCATGAGTGCGGGCATGCCTTCCAGGGATTTATCGCCGCTTCGGACCCGATCCGCGAGCATGCGGACATCACAATGGAGACGGCCGAGACGCACTCCATGTCGATGGAGTTCTTCACGGAGCCGTGGATGAACCTTCTGTTCGGCGAGCGCGCGGCGGATTACGTCGACATGCATTTTGAGGATTCGGTGCTGTTCATCCCCTACGGGACAATGGTTGACGAGTTCCAGGATATTGTTTATTCTAATCCGGGCCTGTCGCCGAAGGACAGGAATCTTGCCTGGCGCGATCTTGAGAGGCAGTACAAGCCTCATCTCGACTACTCGGGCAACGATTACTATGAGCAGGGATGCTTCTGGCAGAAACAGCACCACATCTACAACTATCCGCTGTACTACATCGACTACTGCATCGCCCAGACCAACGCCCTCCAGTATAAGGCGTGGATGGACCGCGACTGGAAACAGGCATGGGAGAGCTATCTGAAGCTGTGCCGTCTGTCCGCATCCGATTTCTTCTTCGGCCTGATGGACAAGGCGGGTCTGAACAATCCGTTTGAGGACGGCTGCCTTCGCTATGTCGTAAAGCAGATTGAGGAGAAGGAGAAATAACCATGGCAGTGAATCCGATGGAGCTGATGAAGCTTGGCGAAAGGCTTCGCATATTTAATTCACAGCATCCGCGCGTCGGCTCCTTTCTTAAGGATGTCAGCGCAAACGCGATCGGCGAAGGGGCTGTGATCGAACTGAAGGTAACCTCTGCCGAAGGGAAGGAATATGTGACCAATATCAAGGTCACAAAAGAGGACATGGAGACGATCGAGGTCCTTAAGAACGCCAGGTCTTAAGACCCTTCCGGCACTGCGGCACAGGATAAGATAAGAGCGCGGCAGAAAAGAGCCGTAAAGAGGAAAATTTATGGTAGAACTTGATCAGATGAAAACCGAACTGACGGGATGTCAGGAAGCACTGAAGGAGGGCGTTGATTCCCTGAACCTTCCGTTCAAGAAGCAGAGGATCGAAGAGCTTTCAAGAGAAATGGAAGCGCCGGACTTCTGGTCCGATACGGACCGCGCCAATCAGAAGACCAAGGAATTAAAGGACCTGCAGAAGACTGTCGACGGGGCTGCAGCCCTCGAGCAGCAGTACGAGGATATTCTCTCGCTCATCGAGATCGGAAACGAGGAAAATGATCCCGACATGGCTGCCGAAATCCGCAGCGAGCTGTCGGATTTTGAGGAAAAGCTTGAGGAGCTGCGTCTTTCCACACTCCTTACAGGCGAATACGATGACAGCAACGCGATCATTTCGCTGAACGCCGGCGCAGGCGGAACGGAAAGCTGCGACTGGTGCTCGATGCTGTACCGCATGTACACGCGCTGGGCGGATAAAAAGGGATTTTCTGTCGAAGTCATGAACCTTGTCGACGGAGATGAAGCCGGGATTAAGTCCGTGGACTTCCAGATCAACGGAACGAACGCGTACGGCTTCCTTCGCTCGGAGCACGGCGTTCACCGCCTTGTCCGCATCAGCCCCTTCAACGCGCAGGGAAAGCGCCAGACATCCTTCGTATCCTGCGAGGTTATGCCGGAACTGAACACGGATATCAATATTGAGATCAACCCGGACGATATCCGGATTGATACCTACAGATCCAGCGGCGCGGGCGGCCAGCACATCAACAAGACCTCCTCCGCGATCCGGATCACGCATTTCCCCACCGGAATCGTGGTCACCTGTCAGAATGAGCGCAGCCAGTTCCAGAACAAGGACAAGGCGTTTGAAATGCTGCGGGCAAAGCTCTATATGAGACAGAAGCAGGAGGAAGAGGAGAAGCTCTCCGGAATCAGGGGAGACGTCAAGGAGATCGCCTGGGGATCACAGATCCGTTCCTATGTCCTGCAGCCGTATACACTCGTCAAGGATACACGCACCGATGCCGAGACCTCCGATACCCAGGGAGTGCTCGACGGCAACATCGACCGCTTCATCAACGCCTACCTCAAGATGCAGGCGAACGAAAAGGCAAAGGAAGCGGCAACAATCTAAGAGTCACGGAGACAGGTACACTGACTCCGCAGAATAACAGAACCGGTCCGCAGAAGTGCGGGCCGGTTTTGTTAAATCAGTGGTGTATGGATAAGACGGGAAATATCCATTACTCGAGCATCTGCAGCTGGACATCCAGTGAAGTCAGGCGGTTCTCGACATCTCTGTATTTCTTCGAGACTTCCTCCATGCGGTTTACCGCATCGACTATTTTCTGGCCGCCGCTGATATCAAGGAAGCCGTTGACGATGCATCCGGGGAGAGCGAATTTCTTTGTCACTTCGGGGAAGACAACAGTCAGATATCTGCCGTCCTGCTCCGCAATCTCGCCCTTTCCGAAGGCTCTGTGAGCAACCTTTTTCCCCTGGAGTTTGGGGATCTTCGCAGCCCTGCGTTCTGCCTTGACCTCGTCGAAACGGTCGACACACTGCTCACGCTCCTCCAGAAGAGCGGCGCGCTTCTTCATTTTCTCATGTTTGCGCTGCTGGACAGTGCTGGATTTAACGCCTTTCTTTGCAGCCTTGTCCTCATAGAAATCAAAATGATAGGCGCTGTCAATAATGTCATATACCAGGATGTGCATCGTGGGGTCGATGTGGGGCAGATCCTTGTCCTTGATCTGTCTGCCTTTATCGTCAAGACTGGCGTTAACCTTATTAATCAGATCCTCCCTGGTGCGCACATAATCGAGCATGTCGTCGCAGAGCCTGTGATAATTGTGCATGCGGAAGGAACGGTCATAGCCGAGTTCTTCATCGAATTCCGTATATCCCGCAAAAGCGGAAACCTCGGGGGCACGATACATGAAATTATCCGTGGGGCGTATCAGTGCGAGATACATGACGGCAGTGCGCACCTTCTGACGGACTTCCCATTCATCGGGAACGGTCTCGGCAAGAAGGTCGTTGATTTTCTTGACGAAGGCAAGGACATGTTCCTGTCTCAGATTAAGGTCACCGCCGTCACGGGCGAGAAGATCGCGGAACGCGTCCCTCACATCCTCCGTGCGCTCATTCTTGCACAGAAGACGTATCCCCTCGACAGGACTTGATTTGGCGGTGTTGATCAGAGGAGCAGCCTTATTCATTGCGTCTCCGAACATTTTTCCGAAGTCATCGGCATCGATATCCCACTTTTTTACACAATTGCTGACTGCTACCCATTTGCTGCGCGTATCTGTTTCACCGTCTGTGATTTCGCTTTGCCGGTTTAAGTAGATGTTAACGAGCGTTTTCATGCGCTCTTCATTCATACAACTGCCTCCTCTCTTAAGAAATTGTTCTGCCCATGCAAATGTAGGACATATATATCTTATTATACAAAAAGAAGAGCGGAAATTTCAAACAATTTTGGAATTATTGTGCATTACACCGAAATTTTCGCAAATTTTCGCACACACAAGAATGTCGGATGCAGACATGAGGCGTATCTTCTTAAGACATGCGCGGGATCGATCCGTTGGACACTGCCCGAGATTTGTCCCTTGGAATCATTGAAGGCGGGTTTTAAAATACGATGGAAAATAGAAAAAGCAACAGTGTAGTTCGTTGGCATCTTCCGCGACAGGAATGCGGAGTGTGCCGGAAGGAGATTAAACATGGCAGGAACAGTGCAGAACCTGCAGCACGCAGCTGAGCGCCAGACCATTTCCGTAATGATTGACGGTTTTCTGAAGCACCTGGCAAAAAAGGAAGACAGGACAGAAACGTACCTCAAGATCGTGGATCTTGCGGAGCGTTTTTACGGCGACGGAGCCAAAAAGGAGACCCTCGACAAGATCAGGGCTTATGTGTCGAACCCGGATAACCGCTGGATGCGTTTTATCAACCGCGTTGTCGATGAAACCGATCCGCATTACGCAAAGACAATGCTGCTCAACCTCGGGTACGAGGCTTTTTTCCGCGGGACAAAGACAATCCGTGCAAACCGCGAAAAGTATGACTGCAATATCCCCTGGCTGATCCTGTTCGATCCCACTATGGCGTGCAACATGCACTGTGTCGGATGCTGGTCCGGCACCTACGGCCACAAGAGCAACCTGTCCTTTGAGGATATGGACAAGATCGTTACCCAGGGCAAGGAGCTCGGGACCTACCTGTACATGATGACCGGCGGTGAGCCGACCGTGAGAATGCGGGATATCATGAAGCTGGCCAAAAAGCACAACGACTGCTTCTTCGGCCTGTATTCCAACTCCACGCTGATCAACGACGAGATGTGCGAGCAGATCAGGGAGCTTGGCAACATCACCTTCATGCTGTCCATCGAGGGAACGCCGGATACAAACGACGCCCGCCGCGGCGAAGGACACTACGAGGCGGTTATGAAGGCCATGGACTGCTTAAAGCGTCACGGAATCGTGTTCGGGACATCGATCTGCTATACAAGGGCGAATATTGAGGCGGTAACAAGCGATGCGTTCTTCCACCTGCTCGAGGAAAAGGGTGCGAGATTCGGCTTCTATTTCCACCTGATGCCGGTCGGCAACAATGCCGCGCCTGAGCTGATGCCCACGATAGAGCAGAGAACAAAGATGATCGAGAGAATCCGCTACATCCGCTCCCCCGAGTCGGATATCGAGTTCTTCCCGATGGATTTCCAGAATGACGGAGAATATGTCGGCGGCTGCATCGCCGGCGGGCGCAACTATTTCCATATTAATTCCAACGGAGATGCCGAGCCCTGCGTGTTCATTCATTTCTCGAACACGAATATTCATGACAACAGCATTCTGGAGATGCTCCAGAGCCCGCTGTTCAAGGCGTATCACGAGGGACAGCCTTTCAACCGCAACCATTTAAGGCCCTGCCCGATGCTGGAGAATCCGGATCTTCTTCGTGAGATTGTCAAGGCTACCGGCGCGCACCAGACCAACCAGGAATCCCCCGAGGAGGTCGACCACCTGTGCGCAAAGTGCGACCAGTATGCGAAGGACTGGGCTCCCGTTGCCGATAAGATCTGGGAGCAGCAGAAGCACAAAAAGCCTACCTATGAGAACTATACGAAGGAAAAGAGGGAGCACCCCGAGCTGGCAGCGTTCGAGCATGAGGACGGCAGCGTGAAAATCGATATTGCGTAAATAAGGCAGATTAACCCGACAGGAAACCTGCTTTTGCCCCTGACGATGGAGACCGCATTGTCAGGGGCATTTTGTCGGCATGGCTCAAAGCAGATAATCGGAAGGCCGGCAAAGTCCGCCCTTCCGATTATTTGACGAAATATCGTATAATTGGCGTAGCCGCACGGACGCGGCACAAGGCAAAGCGGGTGATTATGAACAGTATAGATTGTGTTTTATTTGACCTTGACGGTACAATATCAGAATCGGCTCCCGGGATCGCAAGGTCGGTCCAGTACGGACTTAAGAGAGTCGGAATCGATGAGCCGGACCTGAAAAAGCTCGAGACCTTTGTCGGTCCTCCGCTGAATGTGACATTCAGGGAAATGTACGGGCTGGACGAGCAGCAGATCCTGGAAGCAGTCATGGCGTTCCGGGAGCTGTATCAGAAGGACGGAATCTTTGACTGCAGGCCGTATCCGGGGATCTTGCAGATGCTGAGGGCATGCAGGGCGCGCGGGTTAAAACTTGGAGTCGCATCCAGCAAGCCGGAGCAGTTTGTGGTGCAGATCATAGAGCATTTCGGCATGGCGGACCTCTTTGATGCGGTCTGTGGGAGCTCCATGGACGAGGAGCAGAACAGCAAAGCCGGCCTGGATTCCAAGCAGCTGGTGATCGCAAAGGCGCTGGATATCCTGCAGGCAAAGACCTCGCGCTGCGCCATGGTCGGGGACCGGTGCTACGACATGGACGGCGCTGTCAGGAACGGGCTTCTTCCCGTCGGCGTCACCTTCGGCTACGGATCAAGGCAGGAGCTGGAAGAGGCGGGAGCAGTCTATATCGCGGATACTGCGGACGAGCTTGAAAAATATCTTTGCGGCCTGCATGACTGATTCATATCGGATTCATGCCCTGGCCGTAACCGGGGAAGTATTATGGACGATACAAAAAGACGCGGCAGCGAAAATGAGCAGAGTAAGGCCGGCGGGCCTTCGGGCAGTGTGGGAAAAAAGAAGAAGAAAAAGGGAGGAGTCCTTCAGTGGATTATCCTCTTCCTCATCCTGACGGTACTTTTCTATTCCGGCTTCAGTTTCCTTCGGGAGTTTATGACCTACCGGGAGGCGGAGAATGAATATGCCCAGGTGAACAGCCTGATCGATACCACGGGAGACGCGGGCCTTGAGTGGCTCGAGATGGAGACGGCGCAGGAAGCGACTGTCCTCTATGCGGGCGGCCAGGATGAGAGCGGCGGGGCCTATCCCGGGACGGCGGGCTTTACCGGCACAGCGGGGACCGTATCCGGCGAAAGCGCGTCCGGACAGGGCAGCGCCGGTTCTTCCGGTACGCAGGAAGGGCAGGGGGACGCCGCGGCGTACAGTCCGCTTGCCCGCCCGGATGATCAGGGAGCCTCCGCGGGCAGCAGGCTCAGCCAGACATCCGGCGCTTTCCTTACGGATCTTGAAGCACTGTGGTCAAGGTTCACGGGCTTCCTTGCAGGCCTGTTCGGACTTGAAGTGCAGACGCCTTCGCCCGCATCGCCCGGAGACGCCTATATGACGGCTCTCCAGAGCGGCGAGAATGTCAGTGCGGTGCAGCCTTCCGCGGCGCAGGATGAGACAAAGGAGGAGGCTGCCGCCGCGGAGCCGTCTTCCGAAGAGGCCGGGGCGGATAAGAAGGAAGAGACAAAGCCGCGGGAAAAGAAGGTGTACATCACCTATCCGCGTGTCTCCATCGACTATGATGAGCTGATGGCGATCAACAGCGACTTTGTCGGCGTCCTTTACATGCCTGCGCTTCAGCTCAAATACCCGATCGCGCACAGCCATGACAACGCGGAGTATCTTAAGAGAACCTTTGAGGGGACGAACAATCCCGCGGGAAGCATTTTCATGGATGTGTCTGCGAGTCCCGATTATTCCGACAGGAACACCTTTATCTTCGGGCATAACATGAGAAACCTCTCGATGTTCGGCTCGCTTAAGACGCTCCAGACGGATGATACCATCTGCCCGAAGCACCCCTACTTTTATATATATACCAAGAACAGAGTGTACAAATACGCGATCTTTGCCTATTACACGGTGCCGACAAAGGACGATATGTATCTCGATTTTCGCGGGGACGACGGGTATGACGCCTATGTAAACAAGGCAATCGAGCGCTCGCTCTTTACCCCTGCCAAAGGGGCCGTCGATTTCTCGAAGCGCCCGAATCTTGTGACGCTCTCCACCTGCTACGGCTCCGGACACGTCCTGAATTTCGTCGTACAGGGAGCGCTTCAGGGGACCGCGGAGCAAAATCCGCTCTCAAATGCGCGCTGAGCCCAAAGCGGCAGTTGTAATTGCCCTTAAGGCTGTGGTATACTTCTATTTCGTGTAAAAATGCATATTAACTCACAGGAGGGTTATCGACATGAGTGTCAGTGTAGAGAAGCTTGAAAACAGCATGGCGCGTCTTACAATCGAGGTCAGCGCCGAAGATTTCGACAAGGCTGTAAACCAGGTATATTTGAGACAGAAGGGCAGCATTGCCATCCCCGGTTTCCGCAAGGGCAAGGCGCCCCGCAAGATCATCGAGAAGATGTACGGCGCAGGCGTTTTCTTTGAAGATGCGGCCAACAGCTGCATCAACAGCTCTTATCCCGATGCGGTTGAAGAGTGCGGCGAGGAAGTCGTTTCCAATCCTACGATCGCGGTTACCCAGATCGAAGCGGGAAAGCCCTTCATCTATACTGCCGAAGTCGCGTTAAAGCCCCCGGTGAGCCTCGGAAAGTATAAGGGTGTTGCTGTAACAAAGCAGGATGCTCCCGAAGCAACACAGGAAGAGATCGAAGCCGAGCTTAAGCGCCAGCAGGATGCGAATGCCAAGATCGTCGATGTTACGGACAGAGCAGTTCAGAGCGGCGACATGATCAAGCTCGACTACGCGGGAACAGTTGACGGAGTCGCATTTGACGGCGGCACCGCGGAGGATGCGGACCTCACGATCGGTTCGGGTTCCTTCATCCCCGGTTTTGAGGATCAGCTGATCGGCACAGGCATCGGTGAGGAAAAGGATGTCACCGTGACCTTCCCCGAGAACTACCATGCAAAGGATCTGGCAGGAAAGGAAGCTGTTTTCCACTGCAAGGTAAACGGCATCAAGGAGAAGCAGCTCCCTGAGCTGAACGATGAGTTCGCGGATGATGTTTCCGAGTTCTCCACTCTTGACGAGTACAAAGAAAACATCGCAAAGAACATCACGGACCGCAAGACTCAGGAGATGCGCACCGCGAAGGAGAACGAGGCTGTCAACGCAGTCATCGAGGACTCCAAGATCGATATCCCTGCGGCAATGCTCACTACCCAGCAGGAGCAGCTCGCAAATGAGTTCGCCCAGAACCTTCAGATGCAGGGCATGAAGCTGGATATGTACCTTCAGTACACCGGCATGACAAGAGAGCAGCTCGTTGAGCAGATGAAGCCCCAGGCAGAGCGCCGCATTCTCACAAGACTGGTTCTTGAGCAGATCGCGAAGGAAGAGAACATCGAGGTGACGGACGAGGACTTCGAGGATCAGCTCCAGAAGATGGCTGACCAGTACAGGGCTCCGATCGACAACATCAGACGCGTGTTTGATGACGAGAAGGCAAAGGCAGATCTCAAGAAGGATATCGCTGTCCAGAAGGCAGTGACCCTGGTCACCGACAGCGCTGTTGAGTCGAAGGAAAAGCCCGCCCCGAAGGAGGCTTCCGCCGAGGAGATCGCGGCCGCAACAGAGAAGGCTGTCAGCGCAGCTGACGGCGAATAAGCCGAATCTGAATAAAACATTAATATTTATTAAAAGATTTTCCGGGCACTTGCGGGTGCCCGGATATTTTACTATTATACATGCAGTGTGTTTACAGAATCCTGTAATGGAGGAATTTATGGCTAATTTGGTACCTTATGTAGTGGAACAGACCGGCGCGGGAGAGCGCTCTTATGATATTTACTCCAGACTTTTAAAGGAAAGAATTATCATGCTGGGGGACCAGGTGTCGGACACGTCCGCCGAGCTGATTATTGCGCAGATGCTCTTCCTTGAGGGAGTGGATCCGGAAAAGGATATCCAGTTTTATATCAACAGCCCCGGCGGTTCGGTGACGGCGGGTATGGCTATCTATGACACGATGCAGTTTATCAAGTGCGATGTATCGACGATCTGTGTCGGCATGGCAGCGAGCATGGGCGCATTCCTTCTCGCGGGCGGCACGAAGGGCAAGCGTTTTGCGCTTCCCAATTCCGAGATCCTCATCCATCAGCCTTCCGGCGGCACGGAGGGACAGGCGAGCGACATGCTGATCGCCGCGCGCCATATTGAGCGCATGAGAGAGAAGCTCAACCGGATTCTTGCGGACAACACCGGCAGGACCTATGAGGAACTCTGCCGCGATACGGACCGCGACAACTGGATGACCGCCCAGGAGGCGAAGGAATACGGTCTGATCGACCATATCTATACGACACGCAAGGAGATTGAGGAAGCATTCAATGGCTAATGATAATAACAGAATGGTTCCGCCCAGCAGATGTTCTTTCTGCGGCAGGACCGAATTACAGACGGGACGTCTTATTTCCGGACCGAACGGTGTCTTTATCTGCGAAGAATGCGTTTCGATCTGCGAGAACCTGATCCGGGAATCGGACGAGAGTCAGGAATACGCGGGCAAAAAGGAGTCCCCCATCGCGGTCCGGGATATCAATCTGCAGAAGCCGGCCGGGATCAAGGCGTTTCTTGATGAATATGTCATAGGACAGGAAGAGGCCAAGAAGGTACTGGCAGTTTCTGTCTACAACCACTACAAGCGCATCCTTGCCGGCGAGAGTGAGGATGACGGCGACGAGGTCGAGCTCCAGAAGAGCAACATTCTTCTTCTCGGGCCCACCGGCTCCGGCAAGACCTATCTTGCACAGACGCTGGCCAAGCTCCTGGGCGTACCCTTCGCAATCGCCGATGCCACCACATTGACCGAAGCG
>CADBPC010000191.1 GCA_902796425.1 uncultured Lachnospiraceae bacterium | reverse complement strand
TTTCAGCAGACCATATCTACAGATTTTCAAGGTTCATTTGAGCCTTTTTTTATTGGCTCGGCTTTTCATAGATCACTTGACACTACCTACATAGATACTGTTAGTGAAATATCCAATAATTAACTCTTATCAGTTCTGGGATGCTGCCAGCTCTGCAGCCGCTTCCTGCGCAGCCTTCTTCATCTGTGCCGCGATTTCAGCGCGCTTCTTGACTCCGTCGATACCGACAGCGATGATGATCAGAACGCCCTTAAGAACCATCTGGTAGTAACTGTTCAGTCCAATATGGTTTAATCCGTTTCCCATAACCGCTATGACAAGGCAGCCGATTGCTGTACCGATCAATGTTCCTTTGCCGCCTGCCATCGATGTTCCGCCGATAACAACCGCCGCGATCGCGTCGATTTCTGTTCCTTCACCCGCTGTAGGTGTCGCCGCAAAAGTTCTTGCGTTATTGACAAAGCCTGAGAGGCCTGCAAGAAGTCCGGCAATCATATGCACCAGCATGATCATCTTATCGGTGTTGATACCGGCAAATCTGGCGGCTACAGAGTTGGAACCTGTAGCACTGATATATCGTCCGACCTTTGTTCTGTTCATTACAATGTACAGAATGATCATTACGAATATCATGTAGAAAATCGGGTACGGAATTCCAAACAGCGATCCGATACCGATCTGATTGAGCGGATCGTTCATCAGCGTTGCAGTCGTGCCGCCGCTGATAATATAGGTCAGGCCTCTTGCAATATACTGCACGCCGAGTGTTGCAATAAATGCAGGTATTCCTGTTTTGGTAATGATAAGTCCGCAGGCCGCTCCCAGAAGACAGCCGATTACCAGAGAAAGAATCAGGCCCAACGCGATCGGAACGCCGGCTCTTGTCATTGCGAGGGCCGCCGTCATGGCAGACAGTCCGTAAATCGCGCCAAGGCCGAGGTTAATGCTGCCCGCCGTCAGGACACAGGTCACACCTGCTGCCATAATTCCGGACGTACACGCCTGTCTCAGGACCAGTATCAGATTATCTTTCCTGAAAAAGGTCTTAGTCACAAGTGAGAACAGAACAATGAACAGAATCAGTACAATCAGTACACCGCCATACCCGGAAAACAGATTGAGAAATGCGCTTGATTTCTTATTATCGTTTTTCATTTCAGCCGTTCGCCTCCCCTAATGCATATTTCATGATAGACACCTGACTGACTTCATTTTTATCAAGGCATCCTTCAATACGTCCGTCTCTCATAACGTAGACTCTGTCACACATTCCGACAATTTCCTGGAGCTCAGAAGAAATGATAATAATCGAATACCCCTGGGCAGTCAGGTCGTCCAGCACCTTATAAATATCCGCCTTGGCACCTACATCCACGCCTCTTGTAGGCTCATCCAGTATCAGGACTTTTGTGCCCGGCACGGAAAGCCACCTTCCGAGAAGTACCTTCTGCTGGTTTCCGCCTGAAAGAGCCCGTACATTCTGATCATAGGAGCTGGCCTTCAGCTTCATTTTCTTTGCGTATTTTTCTGTGATTTCGTTTTCTTTTCTCCTGTCCACATGGAACTTGTTAATTACCTGGTTAAGGACTCCTATTGTGGTGTTGAAAAGAATTGTGTCATCCAGGAACAGGCCTTCCACTTTTCTGTCCTCGGGGACGTAAGTGATCCCGGCTTTGACACATTGTGCAGGAGTCTTGAGCTCAATTTCCTTTCCATCCAGCTTAAAGGTTCCCGCAACTCTTTCGTCAGTACCGAATATCGCCTTGAAAAGCTCCGTCCTGCCGGCACCAACCAGTCCGGAGAATCCCAGAATTTCGCCTTTCTTCAGATAGAAACTCGCGTTTCTCGGAAGCGCTCCGGTTACATTGCTCGCTTCAAAAACGATCTCTTCTCCGGGCTTGTTGTCGCGTATGTAGTAATTTACAAGGCTGCGGCCGACCATCATCGCTACAATTTTGTCGCGGTCAAGGTCTCCTTTTTCCAGAGTTCCCACCGCCGTGCCGTCGCGCAGCACTGTTACGCGGTCTCCCAGCCTGTAGATCTCATCCAATCTATGTGAAATGTATATAATACCGATATTTTTCTTCTTCAGTGTCTCTACAATTTCATAAAGCTTTTCTGTCTCGCTCTCAGACAGAGAAGATGTCGGTTCATCAAATATGATGACATTTTTTCCCGAAGAGACAGCTCTCGCTATTTCAATAATCTGCTTTTTGCCCGTAGAAAGCGTTTCAACGATTGTCGAAGGACTTATTGTCGGATCAATATCCGCCAGAATATCCTTTGCGCGTTCGTTCTGCGCTTTTTTGTCCAGGAAGACACCCTTTACGGATTCGCTGCCCAGAAAAATATTCTCCGCTACGGTCAGCGTATTGCAGAGATTCAGTTCCTGATGCACCACACTGATTCCAAGCGCCTGTGCATCATTAGGCGATGCGATAACAACATTTTTGCCTTCCATTGTGATCGTTCCGCCGTCTGCTTTGACAAGTCCTGCCAATGTCTTTATCAGCGTCGACTTGCCGGCACCGTTTTCGCCAACGAGGCAGTGTACTTCACCCCTCTCGAGATCAAAGGTGACATTGCTCAGAGCCTTCGTCTGGCCGAACGTCTTGCTGATGTTCTTTAATTCCAGTAATTTATTGCTCACGTCATCCCTCTCTACTGTAAAAAAGGCGGATACGGATAATTCCGTATCCGCACAATGCTGCCATTCCACAGTTAAATGCTGTATAACAACTGATCAGTTCACGAAATCATAAGAGTAGTTGTCAAACATCGCCTGTACTTCTTCAATGTTGTCCTTCGAGAAAAGAACAGGATCTACAGTGATCTCTCTGTTGATTTCTGTATTTGTTCCATCCATGTAGTCGTAAAGCGCCTGTACGGTCTGTCTGCCCATCTCCTCAAAGTTCTGCCATGCGGAGCATTCAACATCGCCGTTTGCGATCAGCGGAAGAATATCGGGTGATCCGTCGAAGGAATAGATCTTAACGTCTGTGCGGCCGGCTGCCTTTAGTGCAGCAGATGCGCCAATCGAATAGTTGTCGATGATAGCCAGAATCGCTTCTGCATCCGGATGAGCCATAATAAGGTTGGATACCTGATCTGTAGCCTTTGCAATTTCAAACTCACCGTTCTCTTCTGCAAGCACTTCAATACCGGGGTTCTCCTTTACGATATCTCTGAAGGCTTCTGATCTCGGATGTACTGCCTGGTTGACGTCGAGCGTGAGCATAATGACTTTCGCCTTTCCGTCGAAGTCGTCGATCATTCTGGATGCAGAATCATAAGCGCCCTTGTAGTTATCGACCTTTACGTTTGCTACTACCCAGTGATCATCATCGATTGCCGCGTACGGAATATCGTTGAAAGCCATCGGAATGCCCTTCTGATTTGCCTTCGCGACGCAATCCTTGAAGTGTGTGTCATTAACACTGTCAACCGCGATAGCATCGATATCATCTCTGTTGACAAGCTCTTCTACAACCTGGATCTGTCCTGCCGTATCATTGGAAGACTGTGCGGAAACCAGAACATATTCATCGCCATGTTCCTTAACCACATCGATCATGCCCTGCAGCAGAGGATAAATTGCCACGTTCGACATTGCATATGTAGCAATACCGATCTTTCTCTTTTTGGTCTCTCCCTCTGCAGCCGGTTCAGCCTCCTCCGTGGCAGCTTCCTCTGCGGGAGCAGCTTCTTCCTTTTTTTCTTCCGCAGCAGGAGCAGCTGCAGGAGCGGCGGCGGGGGCTGCTGCAGGAGCAGCACATGCCATAACGGATGCACCCATCATGGTTGCCAGTACAAGTGCCAACATTCTCTTCTTCATTTGAATTCCTCCTTGACATTAAAGTTTTACGCTGCCCGTTACTGTGAATTTGTAATTCACCAGCGTCAGATTGGTTGTAATAAATGTTAGCTAAACAAAATTCAACTGTAAATAGTTAATTTTTACTGAATTCATTTATCTGATTTTGTATGTTTTACACAAATTATTGTCTTTATGCCCGCGATCGTATGTAGATTGTTATACTTTTAACGGTCATTTATGTGTCTGTCACACTTTGTCTCACGGTTTTTGCTCCTTTTTGTTTTGCTAATTGTTTATCAATTTATACTTAACGTTTAGCTTTTTATTTAATATCAGCTTGACAACACTAACTCCGCTGTGTTTATATTGTTATTAAACTTTTAGTCTAATTAAGTTGGTTGGTTTTCGATTTCTTATATTTACAGCTGCCTGCCACAGGCGCCAAACTATAAAAAGATGAACTATAAAGAACTGGCTAAACATTTCGGTATATCTCCCGCGGCTATATCTCTGATCGTAAACAACAAGCCCGGCGTTTCCGACGCGACAAGGGCAAGGGTCCTCAGCGGACTCAGTGAGATGGGATATTCCGGTCTGGTCAAAACAGAGAGCAGTTTTGTCCCCGAGATTCAAAATCTGCTGTTTGTCGTATTTAAGCGCGACGGAATGATTCTGGACATGCACCCCTTCTTTATGCTTTTAATAGAGCACATAGAAGCCAGAGCGCGAAAATACAACTATAACATCATGTTTTCCACCATTGATCTTCGAAATCCCATTGAAGATCAGATTGAACACTTAAATACTCTCAATGCAGCCGGAGCCATTATTTTTGCAACGGAAATGATAGATGCAGATCTGTCATATTTTGAAAATTACTCCAAGCCCTATCTGATGCTGGACAACAACTTCATGCATTATGGTGTCAATACCGTTACAATTAACAATGAAATGGGCACCTGGCAGGCGATAGAGCATCTTATAAAGATGGGCCATAAACGGATAGGATATCTGGCCTGTAAGTCCAGGATTAACAGTTTTAAAGAAAGAGAAGCCGGTTTCCGGAACGCGCTTGCTCAATACGGACTGGCTTTCGATCCATCTGATACATATTTTCTGACTTTCACCGAAGAGGGAAGCTATCGCGACTTTGCTTCTATACTGGCTGAACACCCCGATCTTCCCACCGCATTTGTATCTGACGATGACACTATTGTAATGGGTGTCATGCGCGCTCTGAAGGAGGCCGGTTACTCTGTCCCCGAAGATGTTTCGCTGATCGGCTATGACGACAGGCCGATGTGTGAGATTGCTTCTACACCTCTTACGACGGTTAATGTGTCGCGAAATTCTTTCGCAGCTTATGCCGTAGATATTATTGCGGGAATCATTGAGAACAAAAAGACACCCGAACCTGCGGGATACCGAAGCCTGAAGGCACGTGTGGAAACCTGGCTCACTATCCGCGACTCCGTCCGCGACCTGAATTCCTGAATCCCCGAAATGTTTAAATCCGAAGCCGCTCACGCTGCTTCGGATTTTTAAAAAGGAAAAGAAATATGAGAAAAGAATCTGCCGGTACGCCGTTTTCCGCCCATTACCTCCTGATCATCCTGTCCTGCTGCGGCATGGTGGCCGCGTCGATCGGGCTTTTCACGAACGCCTACGGCATTTTACTCTCCCCCATGGCGGAAGGACTTCATGTCAGCCGGGGCGATATTTCCATGCATGTGACTCTGCGCGGCCTCGCAATGGGCTTTGCCGGCGTAGTCGTCATCCGGTATGCCCAGTCACATCCTGTTCGTCCCATTATCACGGGCGGCGTGGCCGCTGCCTTTATCGGAACGCTCCTCTCATCCCGCGCAGGCTCGCTGTGGCAGCTGAATCTCCTTGCAGTACTTCAGGGAATCGGGCTGTCCTGCTTTAACTATGGTATTGTAACCATGATGGCCGGCAACTGGTTCGAAAAAAACACCGGCACTGTCTTCGGGCTGATTGCGAGCTTTTCCGGCCTTTCCGGCGCTGTCTTCAACCCGATATTCAGCCGGCTGATCACGGTACTTGGCTACCGCAGGGCACTCATGATCATGGGTTTCGCCACCATACTTCTTACACTGCCGGCGATTTTGTTCGCGGAGATGAACCCTCTCCAGAAAGGCCTTATGCCTTACGGGCATGAGGAGAAGGAGCCTGCTTCTTCCGGAGCCAATGGTTCCGAAGCCGCAGGGAGCTGGACGGATGCTGCTTCCGAGTCCTTTGTTCCTCTCCGCTATTTTTCCGCCGCTTTTCTCATTCTGTGTTTGATCGGATTTTTCTCCAATTTCTCAACAGGATTTGCAAGTCATATCCCCGGCGTTGCGGAGGCTGCGGGGAAATCGGCCGCCTTCGGCGCGCTGCTGATGAGCGTCATCATGATCGCCAATATCTCTTTCAAGTTTGTGATCGGCTTTATCGCCGACCGCATCGGACCGGTTCCGTCTTCACAGCTGATGCTGGGAACCGAGCTTGTCGGCGTCATTCTGATGCTTATTTTGACAGGCGGAGTCTCCTCCGGCCCCGACCTGATGGCAGCGGGATTCCTCTACGGATCGATGTATTCCTTCGGAGCTGTGGGCATCTCGCTTGTCACGCGCTATGTCTACGGCATCCGCCAGTACGGCGGCGCCTATTCGGTTCTGAGCATGATCGGGAATATCAGCAACGCCCTGGCCATCGCCTTCATCGGCTACGCCTATGATTTTACCGGGTCTTATCGTCCGGTTCTTCTGATTCTGTGCCTGTTTATCGGCTTTTCCATTGTTTTGCTGGGAGTCCTGAAAAGGCAGCGCGGCAAAATCGCGGCAGCATAAACTCAGGCGAATCGGGCTCTAAGCCTTTCACCGGAGTTCCTGCCGGTTGCGCATATAAAGGCGAAAAACCGTCAGGTAGCAGAGTATCGACATAACGGTCATATAAAGAAGCGAGACCAGATAGGATCCCGTGAAGTCAAAGAGGCCGTGGAATATAACACCGACAAAGGCGGAGCAGAGGTTCTGCGCCGCTGTCGAATAGCTGATGACCTTCGAATAGTCACGGCTATCCTTAAAGAGTCTTACGGCCATGAGCGGGGTCGGGACGGAATAAATGCCTCCGCAGGAGCCGACCAGAAATGCGCCGATAAAGGCAAGAGCCATGTTCTGAGTCCGGAATATGGCAAAAAAGGCCGAATCAATAATACAGATAAGATACCATATCCGGACAATTCTCATGCCGTACCGGTCCACCATTCTGCCGACGGCGACCTTCCCCACGATGTTCATCACAGAAGCTATACTGACAACAATTCCGGTCGCAAAGACCTGGGGGTATTTCAGGTCGATCAGGACAGCAGACAGATTCGAATACAGGCTCGAAGCGCCGAGGCTGCAAAATGCGTTGATTAAAAGAAGTGAGCGGAGGTTCCTCTTGTTTTTCTGCCTCTCGGACGCGTCCGGGAGCTTATTGCCGGGAGCTCTCTTAGTGGTTTTGAAAGCGCCTGAGTCCTCTGCCTGAGCCTTATCGGGCGCTTGATTTTTCTCCTCCTGTTGCTCCGCACCCATCGGCTGCAGGTGCAGCTCCTGCGGAGTATCGTGCAGAAGGAAAAAGCCGATCACGAAAATGCCCCCGACAAGGAGCGCAATCAGCCTGTAGCCGGCTCTCCAGCCGTTGTCATGGACATAGACGCTGAGGATCGGATTGAAAATAAGGCCGGCAACTCCCGATGAGGAAATCACAATGGAAAGAACTGTCCCATAGCCTTTTACGAACCAGTTGCGAAGGAGGATGGAGACCGGTGCGATACTTGTCAGCGCGATGGACATCCCGCCCAGCACCGCCGCCATATAGATAACCGCAAGGCTGCTCGTCAGGGACAGAATGACATACATGACAGAAATCAGGAGGATCCCGGTAAGAAGAAGCTGTCTTAAGGAAAAGCGCTTCATGAGCTTTCCCATGTTCCAGGCCATGACCGCCCCGAGAAGGTAGCGGATCATGTTAAAGACCGAAAAGACGCCTCTCGCGATCCCCAGGTCCCCGGAGACAATTCCAATATAAATATTAAAGACCGTCAGCGAAAAATAGAAGCTCGCGACCATGATCAGGCCGCAGGCAGCTGCCGTCCCGTAATATCTTATATGTTCTCTGTCAGGCATTATCCTCTGCACCGGTTCTCACACTTTCTTCCGATCCCGTTCCTGCTGTCACCTCTTTCCGCAGTTACAATATGATACATCCTCTTTCGGTGAATTGTATATTCTTTTTCAGTTTTTTCCGGCCCTCCGCGGATTTTTTGGCTTTTGCTTCCGGCCCTGTGCTGCCCTGCCTTTTCCCCGTCCGGCTCCCTCCGGCCTTATCAGGCACTGCGGCCCGAACCCGATCAGGTCTTCTCTTCCGGCCGCAGTCAGCGCCTCTCGGACGAGGCTGTAGTTTTCCCTCCGCCGGTACTGGATCAGGGCGCGCTGCATGGCTTTCTCATGCGGGTCCGTCGCGACATAGACCGGCTGCATGGTGCGGGGATCGATCCCCGTGTGGTACATGCAGGTTGAGAGGGTCCCGGGCGTGGGATAAAAGTCCTGGACCTGCTCCGGGTTCAGGTGATGCTCATGAAGGTACTGCGCAAGCGCGACCGCATCGCCCAGCGTGCTGCCGGGGTGCGATGACATGAGATACGGAACCGCGTACTGCTCCAGGTTTTCCCTGCGGTTTACCTTCTCGAATTCACTGATGAAGGCGTTGTAAACCCTGACGGGAGGCTTTCCCATAAGGCGCAGCACATTGTCCGAGATATGCTCGGGCGCGACCCGGAGCTGTCCGCTGATATGATGGCGGCAGAGCTCCTTAAGGAAGGTCCTGTCGGGATCCGCCATCAGATAGTCAAAACGAACGCCCGAGCGGACAAAGACTCTCTTAACTCCCGAAAGGGCGCGCAGCTCCCGAAGGAGCTGAACATAGTCCGAGTGGTCTACAACCAGGTTCGGGCAGGGCTTCGGGAAAAGGCACTGGCGGTCTTTACAGGCGCCCTTTGTAAGCTGTTTGTCGCAGGCCGGCCGGCGAAACTCCGCAGTGGGGCCTCCGACGTCATAGATATTGCCCTTAAAGTCCGGATCCTCCGCCATGAGCCTGGCCTCCGCGAGGATGGACTCATGGCTTCTTGCCTGCACGATTCTTCCCTGGTGGAAGGTCAGCGCGCAGAAGCTGCAGCCGCCGTAGCAGCCGCGGTTGGAGGTAAGGGAGAATTTAATGTCGTCGCTGAACGCGGGGATGCCTCCCTCGGCGTCATACATCGGATGCCACGCACGCATGTAGGGCAGGGCATAGACGTCGTCCAGCTCCTGCGTGGTCAGGGGCCTTGCCGGCGGGTTCTGCACCACAAAGGTGCTGCCGTCATAGGCTTCATAGATGCGCTTTGCAGCAAAGGGATCCGTGTTCTCGTACTGGAGCTTTACGCTGAGCGCGCAGGTCTTTTTGCTGTCGGCGGTCTGTTCATAATCGGGAAGGCGGACGGCGTCGTAGATATCCTCCTCCCGCCTTGTCTTCCAGACAGTCCCGTTCACGTAGGTGATATCCCGAACATCGATGCCCGCGGCCAGAGCGTCGGCGATCTCGACGATACTGAGCTCTCCCATGCCGTAGGAGATCAGGTCCGCGCCGGACTCCAGAAGGATGGACCTTCGGACGCGCTTTGACCAGTAGTCATAGTGGGAGAGCCGGCGAAGGCTCGCCTCAATCCCGCCGATAATAATGGGCGTTTTCTTGTAGGTCTGCCGGATCAGGTTCCCGTAGACAATCACCGCGCGGTCGGGGCGCCGCCCCATCTTTCCGCCCGGGCTGTAATAGTCATAGCTTCTGTGGTGCCCGGCAACGGTATAGTGATTGACCATCGAGTCCATATTGCCGGCGGAAACAAGGAAGCCGAGCCTGGGCTCACCGAAGACATTGATGCTCTCCGGATTCTTCCAGTCCGGCTGGCAGATCATGCCTACGCTGTAGCCGCGCGACTCTAAAACGCGCGAAATAATGGCGCTGCCGAATCCGGAATGATCCACATAGGCATCGCCGCAGACATAAACAAAATCAACTTGTGTGAGCCCGCGCGCGAGCATATCCTCACGGCTTACGGGCAAAAAGGTATTTTCCATTTCTGTTCTATAGTACAGGTGTAAAACACCGGGGGCTTCAGCACGAATATCGGTCGATCAGCGTGGTTGCGATTTCCTCCTTGATGACCGGCATGTCGGGCGATGCAATCCTCTGCACAAGCCGAAGAACGGCCTGCTGCCCGATGTATTTCTTCGGGACGTTGATCGTCGTCAGGGCGGGATCGAGGACCTGTGCGACCGGCATGTTGTCAAAGCCGACGACGGCGACATCCTCGGGGATGCGCATCCCGGCTTCCTTAAAGGCGCGGACGGCGCCCGCCGCAATCAGGTCGTTGTCTGCAAAATAGCAGTCTGCAAGGGGTTCCTTCCTCTCCAGGATCTGCTTCATATCCGCGTAAGCGCCGGAATAGGACGGCGTCAGCTCATGGACAATGCACTGCGTCGAGGACATCCCCGATGCCCTCACTGCCTTATAGAACCCGTCCGCCCTGCTCTGGAAATTGTTGATGCGGACAGAGGACATCAGGTACCCCGGCTGGGTTTTTCTCTTCCGG
>CADBPC010000190.1 GCA_902796425.1 uncultured Lachnospiraceae bacterium | reverse complement strand
ATGTGTAAACTGACAGGACCGGATATCCGTGTCCTGAAGAAAGTGAGGAACAGGAATCCATGGAACCATTAAGACGGCATGATAAACGCAATTTAGAGAGTATTCCTGTAGGATCTCTTGCTCTTGTGCCTCTGAAAGGCTGTTCGGAAATGGCGGAAGAAATCGACTATTATCTGACACGCTGGCGCGCAGAGCGCGAAAGTGAGCACCACAACAGCCTGGGCTTTGAAGGCTACCGGAGGCCCACCTACATCGTTGACTGCGACCTTCCGAGATTCGGCACGGGTGAAGGCAAAGGCGTCATGAAACAGTCCGTTCGCGGAATGGATCTGTATTTTCTTGTCGACGTTGTCAACTACAATGAGACCTACCGCATGTTCGGCGGACAGAACCATATGTCCCCGGACGATCATTTCCAGAACCTGAAAAGAGCCATCGCCGCTGTCGGCGGAAAAGCAAGGCGCATGACCGTAATCATGCCCTACCTCTATGAGGGCCGCCAGCACAAAAGAAGCATGAGGGAATCCCTCGACTGCGCCATTGCGCTGCAGGAACTCGTGCGGATGGGCGTAGACAACATCATCACATTTGACGCACACGACCCCCGCGTCCAGAACGCGATCCCGCTGTCCGGATTCGACACCGTCCAGCCCGCCTATCAGTTCATCAAGGGAATCCTGACACACGTTGAAGGACTCCACCTGGACAGCGACCACATGATGGTCATCAGCCCCGATGAGGGCGGCATGAAGCGCGCCGTGTATATCGCCAACGTTCTCGGCCTTGATATGGGCATGTTCTACAAACGCAGGGATTATACACAGGTCGTCAACGGAAAGAACCCGATCCTGGCACACGAATTCCTGGGATCGAGCGTGGAAGGCAAGGATATGATTATCCTTGACGACATGATCTCCTCAGGCGAAAGTGTCCTGGAGGTTGCCCGCGGCCTCAAACAGCGCGGCGCCGGCCGCGTATTCGTATGCGCGACCTTCGGCCTGTTCACCGCAGGACTCGATGTGTTCGACCAGGCCTACGAAAGCGGCATGATCGACCGCGTCCTTACAACCAACCTGATCTACCAGACGCCGGAGCTTCTCCAGCGCGAATGGTACATCAACTGCAACATGAGCAAGTACATCGCATACATCATCGATACACTCAATCACGACAGCTCGATCAGCGACCTGCTTGACCCCTACGCAAGAATCCGCGCCATCGTCCAGAAATACAACGACGGCGGACAGAAAATCGTAAACTGATATCCCTGTCCGTCCATCAGCGCAGGGGATGCCTGCTCACCCGGGGTGCTCGGCGGCGCTGCGCCGCCTATTCGCCGCCGGCTTCGAAAACTTGCGCACTTTGTTTTAAATCTGTTTGGTCAAAAAGAGATTTTGCAAAGTGCGCTTCAGACAATTCTTCACCGGCGGCGCTATGCTTGCGCCTCCATCGCACCCTGCCGGAACGTTCGCATGGCATTTCCCAGCACCGACGGACGTATCCCAGTGTCTCTTAATACAGCTGTATTATTCTCTCTTCTGTACCCGTAATCAGCTTCGGCCGGACATATCTGACACCCGCAGGATCCAGGCCGTACGCCGTAAGGACAGAGATTCTTTTGTGGGCTCCGTCGTTTCTTGTCGTAAGGAGTCCTGCCTGTGCACCGTCTGCTGTGGCGACCTGGCTTGAAGCAAGGATCTGGTCGTCCTCACAGGGCTCCCATAGTTCCTGCTGCGCATCCGCGCTCCCGCCGGATGCCGCCGCATCCTGCCCGCTGCCTTCCCCTGAGGGCTTCTCCTCCGTGGAATTTCCGTTTTCGGAAGGAGCGTTCCCCTCTGAAGGTGTACCTTCCTCTGAAGCAGCGCCCTCCGAAGACGTGCCTTCCGCCGGAGCGTCCTTTCTTGCCACCCGGTGCAGAGTCAGCTGGCTGCCATTGAATTCAAAGCCGCTGATCCTGATATCTTCCTTCTCATACCTTGAGAGCACCTCAAGGTTTTTGTCAACAATCCAGACCGTGCTGATCATATAGCCGGTATCCTGATCGGGGTCCTGATCCGCGCCCTGCTGCGTCTTACTGTCCGCGCCGGCCTTATCCTGCGGGTCCGAAGGCCCGGGCTCATCGCCGGCATCATCGCCGGTACCACGCAGCGCTTCCTGATTCTGCCCGGCAGAAAGCTCCCGTGTCAGGACGCTGCCATATACAAGATCCTCTCCGATAAAGCCCATCGGAACCAGTTTTTCACCGCTTTTTGCCTCGATGATCTTCCTTGAGGAGTCAGAGAAATCGGTAAGGACGATGCTGCCGGTTGTGGCTCCGTCTTTTACCTCGTCCCACGCAGCCATCCTTCCGCCGTCCGAGAGCACCGCACTGGCGCCGCCGGTCATGGTCTCTATGATCTGCACGGTTCCTGTATTGATCTGGATTTCATACAATGTGCCGCCGTAGGAAATGTGGAGCCTGTCTTCATCATTCAGATAGGCACTGTCAAGAACCTCATCCGAAAGCTGGCGGGAGTCCAGGGAGGAAGGGATAAAGAACAGCTCCTCCACCGTATGGGCACCGCTGTGGTATACCATGCAGTCCAGGCCTTCCAGGCCTTCCCTGCTGCCGGCGTTCATATAGCCGCTGACAAGAAATACGATACCGCCGTCCTCCGATACCCGCAGGATCCGGATATTGTGGTCGCTGCGGAGGGCTCTCATGTCCGTACTGCCGGGTTCATCAAACCCGTAGACATAGACCAGCTCACCCTCCTCCTGGTTCCACTCATAAAGCCTGCCGCCCTGTACGAAGGCAATCTTCCTGCCGTTTTCATCGGCCCTGATCCGGTCCGGTGCGCCGACGCCGAGCAGCACTGAGGAAACATCATAGGATTCCTTATCCGCCGGATTCAGGATTTCCTGCATTGTGCGCTCGTAATCAATGAGGAAGAACCGCTCGGGCCCGTTTCGCAGGACAAAGTTCTCCCTGCATTCGAATACCCGCTTTCTGTCATCGATCTGCGTCTGGATCAGATAGGAGTTTGAAAGAGTATAATCTCCGTTCGAGACATCTGTAAGAAGAAACGCGCTGTCCGTAAGCTCAACGGGCATAAGCTCTCCGTAGGTTACCTGCCCCGCGGAGTTATGAATATTTACCTGTGAAAAATCATTGTCCAGGGTGATGCCGTCCGGTTCGAGAAAAAGGGTGAGATCCAGGAACTCGGCTCCGTGCAGGGCCTCCTCATGAAAGAGCCTCGCGAAGTCCTTCGCAGCGATGGCCTCCTCATATTCCGCTTCGCTCCCGCATACATAGATGTCCGTGCTGTAGCAGATATCCCCGCGGCCCTTCACCGAAAGAGTGATAAGAAGTGTATAGGTTCTGCCGGGCTCAATCAGATTGCCCGGCGCGATGTCGGCATGCAGGATGCCGTCGCTTTGCGTATAAATATCAACCGTGGATGCCTCGATCAGGTTATCCTCCTGCGGATCCCTGATTTCGTAGGAAAGCCCCTCTACCTTCGCGTCATACAGCGTGACCGTAAAGCCGGTTTTCCTGTCGCTGTGGAGCGGCGTGATGCAGGAGGGTTTCAGCCTGACAGGCTGCCGTGCGCTGACGCCCTTCAGCTCGTTGACCTCACCCGCACCCAGGTCCATGGTAATGACAGGGAGCGCCGGCTGGGGCATGGCGGTGGTGATTTCCCTGCCGCTGATGCCCGTGAATGCCTCCGTGAGAATCACTGTTATAACAAAAACAAGGATCGCATAAACGACCCGCCATAATGTTCGACGCATTTTGCCTGATCAATAGAAAATATGCCCGCCGATGACAAATCTCGGCGTAACCTGCGGAATCGGGGTCCTGAAGAAGATACAGTCTTCGACATTCGTCATTCCCAGCATCGCCTCGTCCGCCGCGCGGTAGCAGGACTCCGTGGCGTCGTCCCGCGCAAGCGCAAGGGCCAGTCTTCCGGTCATGGCCGGCTCAAACTGCCAGGACTGGTAGATAACGCCGGATACCGTATCCGGAAAAGCGCCGGACAGCACCCTGTTCATAACAACCGCGCCAACCGCCAGCTGCCCCGAATAGGGCTCTCCGCCCGCCTCGCAGTAAATCAGGTTTGCCAGCAGGTACCGGTCACCCTCGGCGAATGTCACATCGCCGATGCTGCGCCAGACCGATGCGCGTGAGAGCGCTTCGAGACGCCTCTCCTCGGCCAGCTGCTTTTCCAGGTTTGAAATCTCATCATTCTGCTGGTCGTACTGCTCCCTGAGCTGGCGCGCCACTTCTTCCGCACCCGCGATCTGGCCGCTGTATGAAGAAATGCTGCCCTTCGTACTGCTGACAAGGCCGTTTACACGGCTCTGCTCGGCAATCTGCTCCTGCTTTAATTCGCCCAGCTGTGTCCTCTCTTCTTCAAGAAGCTTCTTTTCGGTGGCAATGGTTTCCTTGTTTTTGATGTAGGTATCCAGCATCTTACGGTCATAGGCCGATACCCTCTCGATATATTCCGCCCTGTTTAGAATATCCGAGAAATTCTGCGACCGGGCAAGAACCTCAAAATAGTATCTGTCTCCCTTTTCGTAAAGAAAACGGACACGCCTCTTCATTGCCGCGTACTGCTCATTCTGGATGCGCTCCGCCTCATCGAGCTGCCTTTGTGTCTCCTCGATTTCCGCCTCCTTGGCCCTGATCATTTCATCGAGTTCATTTAACCTCTCGCCGATGGAGAGCAGCTCGCTGTTAAGGCCGTCGAGATGAGTCTGCAGCTCACTCCTTGTATCTGTCAGGGAGGAAATCGTCTCCTGGTTGTCGCCGATCGCCTGCTGCGTCTGGCCCAGACGGTCCTTTGCCTCCTCAAGCCTTTTTTCTGTATCCTTGGAGTCTGCCGATACCGAAAGCGGCGTCCCGCACAGGGCAAAAACAAACAGCATAACAGCAAGCAGTGCGGAGAAGAAAAATCCCCTCCGCATTGCACAGCTGCGGCGCCGCCCGCAGAAGGCGGCACCGCTCATTTTTAAGTTATCCTGGCAAAATATCTTTCTCAATGATAGCGGTAAACTCTACACAGTCAGCTCAATTTTCCTGCCGCTCGGCTGATACTGATAATAACGCACTCCCGCAGCATTCAGCATCCGTTTGCTCGCTATGGTCGAATCGGAATCAGCGTATTTGTCACTGTCATAAACAACCGTGGTAATTCCCGCCTGGATGATCGCCTTCGCGCACTCATTGCAGGGAAACAGCGATACGTACAGCGTCGAGCCCTCGAGGCTTCCGCCCCTGTAATTCAGGATTGCGTTCAGCTCGCTGTGGGTGACGAAGGGATACTTCGTCATCAGAGGCGTCCCCTCTCTGTCCCAGGGGAACGAGTCATCATCGCACCCCCTGGGCAGTCCGTTGTAGCCCATCGACAGGATCTTGTGGTCTTTGCTGACGATACAGGATCCTACCTGCGTGCTGGGGTCCTTGGAGCGCATGCCCGAAAGCTGCGCAACCCCCATAAAATACTCATCCCAGGTGATATAGTCCTGTCTCTTCATTGCCCCGCTTCCTCTCGAAATGCCGTTTACTTGGTTCCGAAAATCCTGTCGCCCGCATCGCCGAGGCCCGGTACGATATAGCCGTGCTCGTTGAGATGGTCGTCAAGAGCGCCGACATAAAGGTCGACATCCGGGTGCTGCTCGGTAAAGAGCTTGATTCCTTCGGGAGCCGCAATGATGCACAGGAAGTGAATCTTCCTGCATCCGTGGTCCTTGAGCATCTGGACAGCAGCAGCAGAAGATCCGCCGGTTGCCAGCATGGGATCAACGACGAATACCTCTCTGTCTTCGCAGTCCGGCGGAAGCTTGCAGTAATACTCTACCGGCTGGAGCGTGGCAGGATCCCTGTACAGACCGATATGTCCGACCTTGGCTGCCGGAATCATACGGAGCATGCCGTCGACCATACCCAGGCCCGCGCGAAGAATCGGAACAACCGCAAGCTTTTTGCCCTTGAGCTGCTTTGCCGTCGTGTGCGCAACCGGTGTGTCGATTTCGACGTCTTCAAGTTCCAGGTCACGAGTTGCTTCATAGCAAAGGAGCATTGCGATCTCGCCGATCGTTTCGCGGAAGGATTTGGTTCCCGTGGTTCTTCTTCTGATAAAGCCGATCTTGTGTTGAATGAGCGGATGATCCATTATAACTACTTTTGACATATAATTTCCCCCTTTGTGCCTGATACTGATTAGTTGTCTATCTTATTAATGATAGCATTTAAAGTGTCGGTTCCACAACCTTCTGGCCGGCAGCTTTTTTCAGCCGGTTCATCAGCGCTTCACCGAGGCCCTCCTCTGAAAATGATTCGGACCAGATCACTTCAATCCCTTCGTCGTCGAAGCTCCTTAAGATATCGAAGAGCCTTCTTGCGTTCTCCTCGTAATCCCCGCGCGCCCCAGCGCTCCTTACAAGGTCCGCGCGGTATTCTCCGGCGGTTTCGTCCGTACAGATAACGCCTGTGCGCCTTCCGGAAAGCGCTGCCTCCTCAAGCTTTTTCCGGATATACTGCACGGTAAGGGGGCCTCTCCAGTTCACAACGGTCAGGTCTCCCTTCGGCGCGTAATGTCTGTACTTCATTCCGGGCGCCTTCGGCTTAACCGAGGAATCATCCGAAATAATCGCCCTGTCCACCTCGACCCTGCCGAGGACCTCCCGCAGCATGTCTCTTGTGACGTAACCGGGCCTTAAGATTATGGGCTCATCCCCTGTCAGGTCGATGATCGTCGACTCAAGTCCGATTCCGACGGGCCCGCCGTCAATAATCATGTCGACCCTTCCGTCCAGATCCTCCCGGCAGTATTTTGCACTCGTCGGCGAAGGCCTTCCCGAACGGTTTGCGGACGGCGCCGCGACGTATCCTCCCGCAGCACCGATCAGGGCCGCCGCGATCTTATTGGACGGGAAGCGGATCGCCACCGTATCCAGCCCGCCCGTAGTCGCATACGGAACCTTCGTGCTTTTCGGGAAAATCATCGTCAGAGGTCCCGGCCAGAAGGCATCGGCAAGCTTTCTCCACTCACCTGCACAGCCGGACAGCTCCCCGCCGATTATGGGCGGAATGGCATCCGCGTCACATACATGGACAATCAGCGGATTGTCGGACGGCCTGCCTTTTGCCGCGTAAATTTTCTCGGAGGAGGACGGATTTAACGCATCGCCTCCCAGGCCGTAAACCGTCTCCGTCGGGAAAGCGACAAGGCCGCCCTCCTTCAGGATCCTGCCCGCCCGGAGGATCGCGTCTTTATCGATCGAATCCTCCGTCATTACTACATACTCTGTCTGCATCTTATCGTAAATCCCGCACCTGCCCTTCTTTTCCGGGCAGGGCACTCACTGCCCTCTCTTCACAGGGGCCGGTATTACTCCGCCGAATAGGCAGCAATCACATCCCAGACATCCGGCGTTTCAAAATCAAGGCGCCACTCCGCGATACCCGCGATGTTAGCAGTGCGCATCACATCAATCTTCTGCGCGATGGACTGCGCATCCTCAACCCAGATCTGGATCAGGGTGTCGCCCTCTCTTACCTCGGCATAATTCTGTCCCGCCTCCGCGCTCCATGTCACAGACATGTTGTGCGCAGCGATATAGTCCCGGATATCCTGCATTCCGTGGGCTTCCGAGGTGACCTGGGTCCCTGTCGTCTTCCAGATTCTGGAGTAGAAGGGAACGGCGTTGACAAGCTTGGTGGAAGGAACCATCGTCTGAGCGTTGTGGATTCCGTCCGCCACATATCCGATCGAAGCAACGCTTCCCGCCTCATCGGATCCGATGTAATGCTCATCGTATCCCATAATGATCACATAGTCGCAGAAGACTCCCTGCTCCCTGAGGTCGTAGAAACGGTTGTACTCGTAAGGCGGATAGTTGTCGACGGAAAGGAACAAGTTATTGTTCCTGCACGCGATGGACAGCTCCCGGATAAACTCGATGTATCCCTGGCCGTGGTTCTCCGTCAGCTGCTCAAAGTCAACATTGATTCCGTCGATCCCGTAGGTCGTTGCCTGGCCGATCAGCTGATTGATCAGGTTCGTTCTTGTCGCGAGGGTATCAAGAAATTCTCCGGTATCGTCGCCGGGGAGCTTCCCGAGGCCGTCGATCCTGGTCTTTGAATTAATGTTGTCTACAACGGCCCAGACCTGTTTGCCCTGGCTGTGCACCCAGTCGACATAGTCCTGCTGGGCAAAGCTCGTGATATCGCCGAAGGAAGAGGAAACCCAGAACCATGTCGGCGCCACTACGTTTACACCCTTTGTGGGCGCCATATAGCTGTAGACGGTGGAATTGCCTCCCGCCGCGCCGAGGTTATGGAAGGCAAGGTTGACCTTCGTCCCCAGGGACTTCGAGGTATACTGCGGAGCCTCAAACCCTGCGGGAGCGCTCTCCTGGATTGTCTCCGGATCGGAGAGCCGCTTATTCTCGATATAGCCGATGAAGGCATTGTCCGTCCTGACCTTGGACCAGCTCTCCATCTGCTCGAGAATAACGACCCGGTGTCCCTTTTCAGCCTCGGTGAGGATCTCGCTCTTAATCCCGCCCGAAACACGGACCTGCGTGTCTTTTGTCACTTCGGCCACCGTCTGTGTCCCGAAGGACGAGACAATCTGGATGCGCGCGGGTTCCTGGAACACCTCATAGGTAAAGTTCGTGTAGCGCTTTACAAAATCAAGAGCAAGATAGAGCTGCTCGCCTACTCTCATCGCAGGAATGTAGCCCACCTCCTCGGAGTTCGCGCCCGTCTGGATGGCCGTGCTCCCGACAATGATCTGGACACGCTGCGTCGGCAGGCAGTACATTACCGCGCCGACGGTGTCATTTGCATCCAGATAACCGTAATAGAAGCGGCTGTTGAGGTTCGTGCGGACATCCCTGAACGGGATATAATACCGCCCATCGATCATCAGGGCACGCACATCCGAGAGTACATTTCCCCACACAATCGGGACATCGTTCCCCGAGCGGATGGAAAAATACTCATTCAGGTCAGCCTTTTCCTTTGAATAGGAATACTTGTCCAGAAAAACCTTTGCGCCGAATGCTCCGCAGAGCACCGCAATCAGCAGTATTGTCAGAATAACAGGGGCTCCGGAGCGCCGTCTTCTGCGTCTTCTTCTCCTTCTCCTTGTGTCCTGCATAGATTCATCCTTTACAGTTTTTAATTAAAGCGGCGGCACACACGGGCTGTCAGGATATGTCTTTCCAAAGCCCCAAAATGCCTGTCCGCAAATTTCGACATGATATTATACCATACAGGTACAGTCTTGACCATCCGAAGACAGCAGGCCGGTCAGTCACCGGATTATACCTTATCCGTGCAGGCAGGACAGTCGCGGCAGAGTCTGTGACCTTCCGATTCACCAGTGTAACGGGGCTCCTGCCAATGCAGACCTCCGGAAGGAAAACGTCCTCCGCCGCGCTAATAACGGGTGCGTACATATAAGCCGTCTGCTCCGGGGCGCATCCTGCACCGGGCGTCGGGGCAAATAAGCCGCACGTGGAATTGAATATAGAGTTGATACAAGACATACGGCAGTATCAGGTCAGTCAGCCGTATGCAGAAAAGTCCGGATGGCAGAACCAGAAGGAAGTCTGACCCCGTGGCGGATTCGTCCGCTGCTTCCGCATCCTGCAGACCGGCGCAGAAATGATATCGGTTTGATATTTACAGAATTGTTCAGCAACGCAGTACAGATCCAGCGCCGCAAAAATGTCACCACCCCTTTACGATACCCCGATTTTCCCGCGCCTTTCGGCTGATATGATCTTATAACGCGGGCATTTATATTTACAATAGTCTTGCACTATTGTTAATATTTTTCGTCACTGCTGACAACTTTGAACACCCGGAACTGTCCAATATTACAGGTGAATAATTGTGTGCAATTAAAGAGTGAATTATTTATGAAATCTGGGTCTCAATTATTGACTGCCAAAAGAACCGGTGTGAAAATATATAATATGAAGATAGAGAAAATCAATGAAAACCAAATACGCTGCATTCTTACAGGAGAAGATCTTCGCAGCAGACAGCTCAAGCTGAGTGAGCTTGCCTACGGCACGGAAAAGGCAAGAGAGCTTTTCCGCGACCTTATGCAGCAGGCCGCCTGGCAGTGCGGATTCAATGCCGAGAATATTCCTCTTATGATCGAGGCTATTCCGATGGCGGAAGGCAGCATTGTCCTGATCGTCACAAAGGTAGAGAATCCGGAAGAGCTGGACACCCGTTTTTCAAGCTTTGCGCCTTCTGTCCAGGAAGCACCCGGTCAGGAGGACCGTGAGAAGTCTGTCTTCGGGCAGCTTCTGGATGCGATCCGCAGATCGGCCTCCGCGGAGGAGTCCGGTTCAGACAGTGCCGCCGATTCCGGCGACGCAAAATCCTCAACAAATACCGGATCCGACAGGAGCGCTGCGGCATCCATTCCGGTTCAGGGAGGGAGCGAGGCCCAGAAGCAGTACTTTAAGGAGCTGAACGCTTATCTTCTTCTCAACCGCCTGTTTATTTTCGGAAATATGCGGGATCTTATCGCGGCTGCAGAGCAGGCTGCCCCGTTTATCAGCGCGAAGAGCACGCTGTATCACAACGATGATACCGGCCTGTATGAGCTTGTGATTACGATTTCTTCTCCGGATGAGGTCAGCAATAATGTTAGGGCCCTCGCCGCGATTTCGGAATTCGGCTCGGCCGAACTCCTCTTCCCGGCAAGGCACCGCCGTATCACCGAGCACGACCGTCTTATTCTCTCCGAAAATGCAATTGAGCAGCTGTCCGGCGTTTAAGCCGGACTTTCTTTTTGCAGAAAGTGCAATAAAAATAAGCTATTAGTCATGGCTAACTCGTTGCAAATAATACGCTCGGATGGTAGTATTTTATCGTGATTGAACCGCTTTAGAGCTGCCGGTCACACGCCGCGATGTGTGCGATCGGTATTGCCATGCTCTTAAAGCGAAGGCGCTTCACTCCGCGTAATCAGTTCACTCGTTTCCCGAAGGAAGTCCTGTCCATTGTGAAACGAATGTCTGTTTGTGCGGCTTTGATGCGTCACATAATAGAATCAGGAGGAAAACAAAATGGCAAGAAAGTACCTGACCATGGATGGTAACGAAGCCGCCGCGCATGCAGCATATGCGTATACGGAAGTCGCTACCATCTATCCCATCACCCCTTCTTCCGTCATGCCTGAGCATGTCGACGAATGGGCAACTGCCGGAAGAAAGAACATCTTCGGGCAGATCGTGCATGTCACGGAAATGCAGTCCGAGGCAGGCGCGGCAGGTGCAACCCATGGCTCTATTGCCGCCGGAGCGATGACATCAACATTCACCGCATCCCAGGGTCTGCTCCTTATGATCCCCAATATCTACAAGGTTGCCGGCGAAGGCCTTCCGGCGGTATTCAACGTATCCGCCCGCTGCGTCGCAACACACGCTCTGAACATCTTCGGCGATCACTCCGACATCTATGCATGCCGTCAGACCGGTGCCGCGATGCTCTGCGAGAACAGCCCGCAGGAAGTTATGGACCTTACACCCGTAGCATACTGCGCAGCAGTTGACGGTCACCTTCCTTTTATCAACTTCTTCGACGGTTTCCGTACATCCCACGAAATCCAGAAGATCCAGGCATGGGATTATGAAGACCTCAAGGATCTCATCGACATGGATAAGGTTGATGAGTTCAGAAGAAACTGCCTCAATCCCACACATCCCCGTCAGATGGGCTCCGCTCAGAACCCCGATATCTTCTTCACAGCAAGAGAAGCATGCAACACCCTCTATGACGAGATGCCCGCAGTTGTCCAGAAGTACATGGACAAGGTCAACGCTAAGATCGGTACCGATTACAAGCTCTTCAACTACTATGGCGCTGCGGATGCAGAGCAGGTCATCATCGCGATGGGTTCCGTCAATGAGACCATTGAAGAGACAGTCGATTACCTCAACAGTCTCGGAAGAAAAGTCGGCATGATCAAGGTCCGTCTGTACAGACCTTTCTATGCTCCCGCTCTTCTTGAAGCAATTCCGAAGACCGTTAAGAAGATCTCCGTTCTCGACAGAACGAAGGAGCCCGGTTCCATCGGCGAGCCTCTGGCACTCGATGTTATCGCTGCCCTTCATGATTCCGAGTTCAAGGATGTTCCCGTATTCTCCGGCCGCTATGGTCTTGGTTCCAGAGATACGACACCCGCTCAGATCATCGCTGTCTTTGACAACGAGGAGAAGAAGCGCTTCACCATCGGCGTTGTTGATGATGTTACCAATCTTTCCCTTCCTACAGGCAAAGAGATCGTCACAACTCCCGAGGGAACAATCTGCTGCAAGTTCTGGGGCCTTGGCGCTGACGGTACTGTCGGTGCGAACAAGAACTCCATCAAGATCATCGGCGACAACACCGATATGT
>CADBPC010000189.1 GCA_902796425.1 uncultured Lachnospiraceae bacterium | reverse complement strand
TCTTAAAAAATACTATTGGAAGCCATTCTTTTGGAACAGATCATATTTTATCGGTTGTGTGAGTGATGTAACAGAAGAGATTATTAATGCATACATAAGTCACCAGGGAAAAGACTAATTGCGGCATTACCTCCACCCAAGCCTTAGGCTATGGATGTAGCACGTATAAACGCCGCTCTAATGTCGATTTCCGAATTGGGGTTCATCTCACTGTCGTCTTTTACAAAGACAGTGAAGTTGCACATCAGCGTATTCGAAGGCTCAAAGAAATGAGACCGGTTAAAATGCACAGATTCCGCTGTCATTCCGGTCTCCTCCTTCAGTTCCCTTGCCGCGGCGTGCTCAAACTCCTCTGTGCGGCTGACGTAGCCGGCAACAAGAATAAAGAATGGCCTGCCGTACTGCTGTATCAGCAGGATTTTGTCCTCAGCCCTGTTGATGACAATCATACTGACCGCAACGTTATATTTCGGGAAGCGGAACTGATTACAGTGGGGACAATACGGAATGATCCCTTCGTTTTCCAGTTCTCTGGGTATCAGTTCGGTTCCACATTCTTCGCAGTAGCTCATAACTTAAGTCCTCTGTGAGGGTTCAGCGCAGATCAAGCCAGCCGGCTTCTTCCGGGGTCAGTTCGATGCTGAGTGCGTCAATATTCTGCTGCATTCTTTCTTTACTGGATGTGCTGACAACTGCAAATGTATTCAGTCCCTGACTGTGGATCCAGGCCATGGCGAGCTGCGCCACGGTAACGCCCTTCTTTTCCGCCAGTTCTTCACATCGCCTCAGGCGCTCAAAGTTCTCAGGATATCCGTAACCGCGCATGGCAAACTGATCCAGAACCTGTGCGGCATTATCTATATCCTTGTATTTAAGTCTTCCGGAGAAGAGTCCTCTTCCAAGACTTGAGTAGGCAATCACCGGCATCCGGTTTTCAGCGTACCATTCCCGGTCTTTTTCGTGGGAAGGTCCTGAAATGGTCTCGCACCCGCCGCCCCACGGGTCCTGAACCTGGTCTGCCAGTCCGAAATTCGGGCTGGAGACAGTAAACGGGATGAGGCCGTGGGCATAGGCATATTCATTGGCCTCTTCGATTCTTCTGTAATTCCAGTTTGATCCGCCGAAGGCACCGATGCTGCCGTCTGCGTGCATGCCATTGAAGATCTCGACGATCTCGCCCGCCGGAATTTCGGGATCATCTCTGTGGAGCAAATAGATATCGATATGATCCGTGCGAAGATACTCGAGAGATGTGCGCAGGTCATCTTTCATGTCATGCTCTGTGACACGCTTTTTCCCCGATGCGTCCGGATGGCCGCATTTGGACAGCAGGACAATCTGATCTCTGTTACCCCTCGACTCGATCCAATTTCCGATCGAGATCTCGGCTCCTCCGTAGTTGCGGGCCGTATCGAAGCAAGTGATGCCGAGAGAGAACATCCCGTCAAGGAGTTCGTTCCCGTCCCCGCCCATCAGAAACGGCGGCATGGCTGTCCCGTACAGAATTCTGGATACCGGTCTGTCTACATATAGGATCTGAACATACTCCATCTGATTCCTCCTTGTGGTGTGTCGGGGCCTGCGTCGGGTCTGCATCCGGGCTCAGCTGCATCCTTGGCCAGCCCTTCCAGGCAGGAAGCCTCCCCGGCAGCCTGGTAATCATGTAAAGCGATGGTTACAAATCCGCCCGGCGGCGGTTTCCTCCTACGTTTGATGCGAAGGAAGCCTCCCGACAGCTCGTTAATCGCGCAAGGCGATGGTTACAAACCCGCTCAGTGGCGGATTCCTCCTACATTTGTCGAGAAGGAGGCCTCCCGGCAGCCCGGTAATCGCGCAAGGCGATGGTTACAAATCCGTCCGAAGGCGGTTTCCTCCTACATTTGTCGAGAAGGAAGCCTCCCGGCAGCCCAGCAAACGCGCATGGCGATGGTTACAAACCCGCTCAGCGGCGGATTCCTCCTACATTTGAGTAGCGAGCGAGTCAGAAGAGGTTCTGACCCCGCGATTCATTCAAACGAAAACTCCATGTGCCATGCCCTGCGGATGTCATCCATTGTCCGCAGGACGGCAAGGCTGTCCTTTGGCAGGTAGCGGTCACTTGTGGCTTTGCCTGCCGCTATACAGTGCGACACCTCCCGGATTTCATATTCGAAGCCGTTGTATTCGAACGGGAATTCCAGCGTCCTTTCCTCTCCGCCGTTCGGTTTAATCAGCATTTTCTCGGCGTGCTGGAAGTCATCGATGTAAACGGCGCCTTTGCTGCAGAGGATGGACGCATTCCTGTCAATCTGCATGCCGATTGTCTGGAGGGAATGTGCCGTGATGGCGCCGGGATAGACGAGCTGAAGGACGCTGTACTCATCGGTTCCGAATTCGCTCATCCGGACCTGCGTTGTAAATGACTCCGGCGCCTTTCCTGTCATCATGTACACCTCCTGTATGACCTTCCGTATAGCCTCCGTAAGGCCTGCCTTCCGCCGCGAGAGCGGTCGTTAACCTTCGGAAATCTCCAGATCCTGCATATATCCGTCCCCGTCAAACTCCCAGGTGCAGGGTCCGCTCAGGATTTCGACATCACTCCTGTCCTTTACATCCATAAGGAGAGCTTCGGAAATCTCGATCTCCGACAGGCTGAGTGTATCCCGTATTCTTGCTATGCGGGGGTTTTTGTAATCAGCCCGGATGCTGCTGCGGATTGCCAGCAGAATCGCCTCCCTGTCGGTGTTCTGGTACATCGGTATTTTCCCGCCGTCGACCATCATGTTCGTAGTCAGGTTGATCCAGGTGCTCTCCCAGTCGACATCGTTAAGGCAGCGTCTTGTGGTAATGTCCGCAAGGCCGAGCCCGCAGGCGTTGTGATGGCTTTGTTCGGACAGTCCTCTTATCAGAAGCCTTTTGGCGTGGAAATCGTCCTTGAAATACGGCATGAAACCGCGCCCTGTCACGTTGGGGTCGGCGCCCTCTCCGCTGATATTTTTACCGATTCTGTCGATGATAAGGACATCGATATTGTCGAATTTGAGCTTCGGGAGGCGCCTTCTTGCTATTTCAAGAAGCTCGTGGTCTCCCTCGATAATGTCCTCCCTTTTGTAGGCTCTTATCTCGGAAATTTTGTCGTACGCGTTCTGGACGACGCCGATGCCGCAGATGACATTTTTCTTTTCCAGAAACACTTTCGCCGCCATCGGAACTCTGTCCGCGAAGGTATCAAAGCCTTGCTCATGAAACATCGAACAGCCCTTGTGCTTTGCCAGGCCGATCGCCATCATTTTGCACAGCCCGCTCTCGACATATCCTTTGAAATCGGTGTGCGGCTTGACCTTGTTGAAAAGGATGATTCCGTCCGCCTGCGCGGCGTACCGATCGCAGTAGACCGGGGTCTGAACCCGGTCCGGGAGACTCCCGATGAGGTCCACCTCCATCGTCGCCCTGATCGGGACGCCGGTCGACTCCTCTGTTATTCCGTATCCGTTGATGATCTCCAGGTTCCCCGCGACCGTCCCTCCGCCGTGGCTTCCCATCGCGGGAACGATAAACGGCTTTGCACCACGGCTTTTAAGCCAGTCGCAAAGTGTCCGGATCATCAGGACAAGCCCCGGAATTCCGCGGCTTCCGACTGTGATCGCGATCGTCCTGCCGGAAAGGGAGTCCTCTTTAATGCCGCATCCTTCCAGTTCCGAAATAAGCGCCCCGGAAATATCCGCGATCTCATCATCCTCATACAATTCCCTGACACGGTACATCTGCGGAAGACGGACATCTTCCAGTCCCTGTATCGGAAAGCTGATTTCAGGAAACTCAATGAATCTCATAGGCCCTCCCATTGTTTTTTCGAGGCAACCCCCTGTATCATAGGGTTGGTTGTTAACGCTTATTCTGAGTATACTTTTCTTCCATCCGGCGCTCAACCGGAAATACGATTTTTACAATTTTAAGTCACAGAGACAATGATTCTCTGACTCTAGAAGGAGGTACTAATATGCGACTTGGTATGAATTTTACAGTTCCGCACCGCAATCCGGAGGAATGGGCGCAGAATCTGAAAAGCAGGGGTTTTCGCGCAGCATCTTTTCCGGTGGATTACACCGCGGATGTTTCTATAATTGACGCGTACGTAAATGCCGCCGCAGCGAATGATATTATGATCGCCGAGGTGGGGATCTGGACATCTCCCTGGAATTCGGACCCAGCAGAGGCAGAAAAGGGAAAAGAGCGGTGCCTTGAGCAGTTTCGGCTTGCCGAATACATCCATGCAAGGTGCTGTGTCAATGTCTCGGGCGCAGCCGGTCCCGGGTGGCCTCTCTGCTACAGGGAAAATTTTGATCCGGCGCTCTATGACAAAAATGTGGCCTTCGTCCAGTATCTCATTGATACCGTAAGGCCGCAGCATACCTGCTATACGCTCGAGACGATGCAGTGGATGGTTCCCTGGTCGTCAGAGCAGTATCTGCAGATGATTAAGGACATAGACCGTCCCGCGTTTAAGGTTCATCTCGATCCGTTCGTTGAATGTAGACTTTAATTCCGCTTGTAAAAGTAAATTCCATACTGAAGACTAATTTCAGCTTTTTAAGGGTTTGACATTGTTTG
>CADBPC010000188.1 GCA_902796425.1 uncultured Lachnospiraceae bacterium | reverse complement strand
TACTCTCCGCATTGTCCGCATAGCATACGATTTCGTCCTCGGAGAACCACTTCCTGTAGCGCTCACAGCAGTCCCCGGTTCCAAACAGAATATATCGCAATTCTTCCTCCCGTCAGATCCAGAAGATCTCCAGATTGTGAACTGTCTTTCTTTTTGAAGGATCGGGCGGGGTCATCCAGTCCTTCCCGTACAGCCTGTCAAGATATTCCTTATATCCTTCCGGCGCGCTCACTTCTATATCCTCGAACGGCATCCGCAGCGTAGCGTCATAGACGCAGGACGGCGTGCAGTCCCTCTCCCTGTAGGCTGTACCCAGGACGCCTACGTAAGGGGAGTCGTCAAAACTATACGCGTTCAGGATCGCATCCTCTTTTTCAAACCACCCGGGGAAGTCCTGAAAGCTTCCGCCAGAGCGGTAATAGGACTGCCACATTCTCTTTTCCGTCTCATAGAAGGAGGCGATAAAGCGTTTCCTTTCCTGCTCCTCTCCCGGCATCCCGACCAGAGGGAAGATATCCACCCATGCGGCGTGAAGCTTCCTGTAGGTCTCCTGGTCCTCCCTGACGGCAATCCTCTTATCGATCACCTTTGCAAAGCAGTCGACATACCTGTCAGGGCGCCTCCCGTCCCTTTTAAGGGCCGAATACTGCTCGTCCTCCGGGAAAAGTTCAAGGAATCTCTGATAGTCCGGCATGGGAAGGAAAATATCAATGTCATCGTCCCAGGGAATAAAGCCCTTATGGCGCACCGTTCCGAGAAGCGTCCCCCCGCAGACCCAGTAGCGAAGGCCATTCTGCCTGCAAAAATCATCGATCCTCTGCAGCATCTCCTTCTCCGCCTGCTGCAGCTCATCGTGCGTAACCTCTTTCAGGCCGGTCAGGCACCTGCTGTAGGCTCCTTCCTGCTTATCATACAGGACTATGAGCCTTTCCTTTAAGGGGCGCCCGCTGTTATCAGTGCACGCCGCAGCCTTCCTCGCTTCGCCACCGGCGGCAAAGATCATGGCTTCGCTTAAATCCGGGCAGTCGGGACTCCCCGCAAATTGAATATCAATCAGGTCATCGTTTGCGTTAAGATACCGGGAGGCAAAGTTCAGCTCCTCCCGCCTTGCATCCATTGCAAGCGCCTCGTCGTCCACAAGATAGGCCTGAATTCTGTACCCGCGATCGCACAGAAGAGTTCTGATCGCAAAGGAGAGTTTATCCAGTCCGAAGATGCAGACCGGGTCCGACGGGCGGATCCGTCCTTCCTTTTCCAGGCTTTCGATTCTGTTTTTCATAATGCCGAGAACACTCTCGACATGGTAATCCCGCAGCACAGACGCGCCGCCCAAACTGTTCATCTATCTGTTCTCCCCGTTACTGTTCCAGAAGGGTCAGAGCATCCCGCAGCTTTATTACCTTCACATCCAGACAGTGTTCCTCCAGCCAGGAAGCAACACTTTTGTTATCCTGCAAAAGAGTGCTGATGATCAGCTCTGTATCCTGCGGTATATTTTCCCGTGTCACCGTCTTTACGGGAAGGTCAAGGGAAGCCGCGTCCCTGTCGATAATACACTGCGTGCGGATCCCGCATCGTTCCATAATCCGGACAAGATGGATGCCAAGCTCCGCCCCGTAAACCGCAATCTTCTTTCCTGCTAAAGCCTCCGGCGCTGTCATGTCTTTATCGTCCCTCTCCGCAATGCTCAAAAGCCGTCCATACAACTCAAGCTTTGCCTTGACGATGTCCTTTTCCCTGAAATAGAAGTCGATTGCCTTATCCCTGCCGTTTAAGAAGACCTCCTCATCTTCCTTCGTGAAGACCTTCTCCGATACCAGGATATCCGTCATCTCCTTCATTGCCTTATATGTGGCATAGGTATTCAGGCTCTGGTTTTCCCCGGTCAATGCGTGGTCGTAAAGAACCTCCGGATTCAGGGCAAAGCGCCTGCCCTCCGCGTACATGCAAAGCCACAGGTAATAGTCGTCGCAGCTGTTCCACTTCAGGTGCCTTCTGGTCCAGAGCTCCGGAATGCTCGCTTTCCGGATGAGCACCTGTCCGGGGAAAAAGCCCACGCGGGTTCCGAGATTGTATTCTTTTGTTATGCAGACTTCAAGGGGCGGCCTGTTATGAACGCCGTAGGACTCCTTTCCCCCGTCCGTCATGCTGCAGACGGCGGCGTCAGCGTCCCCGATCGCCTTCATCTGACTGGAAAAATATTCCGGCCGGATTCTGTCATCCTGGTCGAGAAAGGTTACATATTCTCCGCTGCAGGCCAGAAGCCCTCTTACTCTTGCCCCCTGGATGCCGCGGTTCGCGTCCGTATTCAGGACCTTGACACGGATCCGCTCAGCGTCGCCAAAATACTCCGCAGGATCGATGTCCGCCTCGGGATCGTCATTCGACAGAATCCATTCGAGTTCCGCGTCTGTTCTCCCCGCACACTCCTCAAGCTGTCTTTTAAGGCCGGGAATATACTTTTGTCCATGATATATCGGCGTAATCACACTGATTCGCATGCAAAATCTCCTATATTCAGAAAACGCCTTCGGCAGTCCCGCCGCAAAAACCGCCCCTTTTCGTTATTCATTTATCTCCGGCAACCTTATCAATGTAATAATCAAGGCCGCATTTTCTCTCGCGAATACAATATTGCGGCAGGTCATACTCAATATTGCCGCAATCATACTTTAACTTCAAAAGCCGCTGCCATTCAGCGGACGGAATCCGGACAGTGACGGACTCCCACCTGCCGTTCTCCTTATCGAGCCTTGCAAAATAATTTCCCATCCCGGCAGCAGCGTATAAGGAACCGTCATCCGTCTCAAACACCCGAAAGAGCGAAACTCTTTCATCCGGATATTGCTCCCTGCCGATCTCATGTACAGAAAGATCAGAGAGCTCAAGATACAGGATCTTCTGCGAGGCTCTTGGAAGAATCCAGAGTTTTGTGCCGTCCGGCTGTAAGGAAGCGTATTTCCAGCCCTTTCTGTAAAAGCTTCCCAGCGGGATCCTGCTATATGCATCCTGCTTCGGATCATAAATCAAGATGTGATCTGCCTCAGAAGGGGTAAAGAAGATGCGTTCTCCCACGCTGCAGGGACCGACAAAGGCTCCCGGCTCCTCATTCCATGGAAATCTTTCCGCCTCACCCGTCAAAGGATTCAGTTTTATCCACTCCCGACCTCTTTTGGGAATCATCCAGATAAATCCATCAAGGACGCAGCCCGCATCAAACGGCTCGTTTTCCTTTACAACACCTTCAATAGTTTTCACCGTCTGATTTTTCATATCGACGATAACCGGCACAGACGCCGCTGCGGGGATCAGGAGGAAATGTTCCTGATCATATCTGACACTGTCTGCATAGGCTGCCCCGCACTCTTTCAGGAGTGTATCATCTACTTTTTCACCCGGGATGTCATAGTACCGGATATCGTATGTCGTTAAGTCCGCGCAGGCTATATGGATACCTTCCCAAGGGGTAAACCATACCTTTCCTTCATAAAGATAAGCCCTTCTGAAAACGTTGTGGCAGTTCTTCTCCTCAAGAAAGGGCTTAATATATTCTGCGATTCCGGTCTTTTCGTCAGCCCTGTAAAGGCCGCTGAGTGCCGTGCCGGAAAAATAGACGCTTCCATTATATTTTACCGAGGCTCCCTCGATTTCCGATTCATAATACTCCATTCAAATGCTCACTTCCGTACTTTGTTTCTCACCTTTTTATACAAAGGGACTGCCTTAATCAGCACGTACAACAGAAAGTACTTCTTTTCCATAAGGAGCTTCAGCTGAATGCTCTCTCCTGTCCGGTCTTTAAAATAGCTGCATATATTGCTTCTCCTGCATTCGTCATACAGTGCAGCCTTCGTTTTATAGGGTAGGTCTGCATCAGCAATGGCTTTAAGCCTCTGCAGATAAAGTGAAATATAGTATCTCATCAGCCTTTCGGTATCATCCTTCGGTAGCTGAAGCTCAACAGTCTCTCTCACTCTCTTTTCCTGCGCTGCCAGATCCGCGAGATTCCCTGTCTGGTGTGTTATGGAATTCTCATTATTATAGTACTCATACAGGATCAGGGGGATAAACAGGACCTTATCGCAGCGCTTTAAAAGCTCCATGGAGAAAATAAGATCCTCTCCTCTTTGTGCGGCAAGATACTCACTGATATCAAAATCCTCACCGGACACAAGACTTCTGCGGAAGGATTTCATGGACATGGAGGTGAATCCGGCATTCGCAAAAAGCCTCAGCAGGATCTCCTTCCTGTCTGTCATAAGCTCCTCAGACTGCACACGGGATCCGCCCGGCCGGCAGATTCCTCTTGCGGTATCGATCCACTCAAAGCCGTAGACCACGCAGTCTGCATCTGTCCTCTCAAACGCCTCCCGCAGCACCTCGAGCGTATTGTTCTTTAACCTGTCATCGCTGTCGCAGAAAACGATATATCTGCCTGCCGCCTTGCGAATGCCGGAGCAGCGTGCGGCAAGGACTCCTCCGTTCGGCTGATGGATAACGCTCACTTTTCCTTCGTATTGCAGTGCGTACCGGTCGCAGACTGCTCCGCTCTCATCTGTCGATCCGTCATCGACAAGGACAATTTCGCAGTCGGAAAATGTCTGGTCAAGAATCGACTCGACGCATCTGGTAAGGTGCATTTCTCCCGGATTGTAGATGGGTACAATTACTGAAAACAATGGTTCTTTCATTTAGGTCATACTCCTGTCAGGCAATTCCTGAGCTGCATAAAATACTCATCAAATCTGCCCGGGTCGTAAATTCCCTGCCCTCTGTACATAAGCTCCCTTATGAGCTCGTCACTGATCCTGTCGTCATCACAAAAATGAATATACGGAAGGTCACTCAGCCACTCGCATCCGCGCCTTACCTTTCCGTTATAATTATCAACTGCAATACATGGTGTTCCCGTAATCGCGCTGAAGATAACGCCGTGCAGTCTGTCCGTAATCACAAGCCCCGCGCCGGCAAAGGCGGACATATGCTCTGCAACGGCACGCCTTCTGTCCTCCTTAAAGATCATGTAGTCCTTCTGGAGGTCGATCCTTCTGTGCCGGCTGCCCCGGGCGGTCAGTCTCCTCTCCAGCTGCCGAATGTCAGCTTCGGAAAACCGGCCCTCTTTGTCTGACCGCAGACAGATCAGCACGGACCGGTCTCTTTTTTGTGCCGGCGTCGCCTGCCCCGCAAGAACGATGTCCGGACACAGATAAACCGGACAGTCAAAGTTTTTCCTCATAAGGTCAAAGGTGTACGGATCCCTTGCAAAGAGCGTAATGTTTGCTTCATCCCGGTATCTTTCCGATGCCTGCGCCAGCGCCTTATCTCCTTCACTGTCATCCGTAAAGCACGCTGTCTGCGGAAACATGACCTTGCGGTTTGACGGCCAGGTTTCCATTACGTCTTCCCTGATCTTCTCCGCATTGTAACGGTTGCCGAAGTTCCCGCCTCCCGGAAGGATCAGGACATCCTCCTGTGATACATAATGATGCAGTATTCCCGCATCTCTCCTGTATTCGGTGCCTGTGACCTCCAGGATTTTTTCTTTTTCAAATACCGGCTGAAGGAAGAGGTTTGTGTATTCATTGATCGCATGGTCGCCGACATTTCCGTATTCATCCGAGCCCAGATAGAGGATAACACGCTCTTTCCTGTTTTTCAGGTGATCCAGAAGCTCCCTGCTGCCGATTCCACGAATGTCCTCCGGATCATGAATCTTGTAATACACCAGATCCCGGACATTTTCCAGCAGAAAACGCAGTCTGCTGCCGTGAATATAATATTTTAAATAGGCAATCCTCGCCGTCGTGTCGAAGTCGGAGAAAATCTCAAGGAAATCGCTCTCGAGCGTCCGGGGGTCTCCGAGCTGCTGATAAAAGAAGCCGAGATCCTGAATGTCGTCCAGTACCCTCTCACGGGTTTGCGCAGTCATATAGCCGTTCAGAATTTTCTGCGCGCTCCTGACCGGCATTACCATAATAAAGTAAAAAAGAGTCTGAAAGCGTTCGACAAACAGTCTGCAGTCCTCAAACCGCTCCGCGAACCGCAGGACCTCCTTTGCCAGTTCATTCATCCGGCCAACATTCAGCCGCTTTGACTGGACTCTCATAATGGAATCCTGCCGGATCCGGTAATGATAAAGGCAGCTTTCGATCGCGATGATCCTCCTTGCATGGAAGATGTAACAGGTGTTGAAGTACAGGTCCTCCGCGAAGATCCTGCTGTTGTCGGCAAAACGAAGTCCGTACTCTTCGATGAGGCTCCTCTTATACAGGCCTCCCCAGGCTTCCCAGCCGACGTGCGCTCTTAAAAAAATCTGGTACAGAAACTTGTATTTCTTCTCCGGCGTCGGAATCCGGAAGTCCCCGCTGCGCCGCTTTACCTCCTCTGCAGCACCGCTCTCATACGACTTTATGTACTGGAAGCGCACCAGGTCGACGTCATCCGTCATATAGGAAAGCGCCGTCTCGATCAGCTTCTCATCCGCCGTATCATCCCCGTCAAGGAAATAAATATACTCGCCTTCGGCAATATCAAGCCCCGCGTTTCTTGCATCCGAAAGACCGCCGTTTTCCTTGTGGATCACACGGATCCGGCGGTCCTTCTGCGCCAGAGCATCACACAGGAGACCGCTCCCGTCCGTCGAACCGTCATCCACAACGATAATGTCCAGATCCCTGTGGGTCTGCGACATGATTGAACGGATGGCGTCGCCGACATACTGCTCGATATTATAGACAGGTATGATGACGGAAACCTTACTCATATCATCCGAAGCTGTTATTTAACCAAATCCCTGCTGTAATCTTCCTTAAGGAACCTCCCGAGAGGCCATAATCTTCTGTCTGTCTTCATCGTTTCCTTAAGTGCGTTCTGGGCGTCAATGTAATCGATCACAATGCTCTTGTCATGCGACTGGAGCCGGTTTCTGTAAAGCGCTGCCCGGAGGGCCATGATGCCGGCCTGCGGAAAGCCGAAGCTCTTCGGATCCGCGCCGCAGGCATACAGCTCCAGGATCGTCCTTGTGCACTTCTCACAAAGGCAGCAGTTCCCGCCGCCCCTCTTCTCCCAGCAGACGCGGAGCGTGGCGCCGCCCGTCTCTTTGCTGTGCTGCGCAAGGTACCGCACCTTGTCCATCCTGGTTTTCTCGTATCCGTCGTGGATGACTCTCGCGCCGGCATACCGGACATGATTGTCGATGGACGCATCCGAGGCGCAGGTTACGCGGACGAAGTCTTTGTCGGTTGAGGCGTGGGAGCCCGCCATATAAACCTTATCCAGTCCCTTCAGGTATGCAATAGGCGCCGCAAGGCTGTTAATCCCGAGTCCATGCTGGAAACCGTGCCACCAGGCATCGCCTGTCGGGGCAACCATATCAATCAGGGGCTTGTAGACCAGGAACCCTCGCATGTTGGTCCTGATCTCAAGAAGGGAGAGCCCGAGCCGCCCTGCCGTCTCCCGCGCAAGCTTCCCCGCATTCTCAATGCCGACCGCATCCGTAAGAGGGATATCCGCGCCGTAGACCGTGACCATGAGAGGCTTTTCGGACAGGTGACTGACCAGTGAATACCAGCTGTCGGCTCCGCCGCTGAAAAAGACGGCGCTGCCGCCTTCCTCATCGACGTTCTTTGCGGGAATCTCTTTTTCGACGGACAGTGTTCCTTTAAACTCCAGCTCCGGGTACATTTTCCGGTAGCCTTCCCTTACATTTGAAATGCAGCGAAGGAAGGCGCTGTCCGTCTCCGGAGCCGCGACGACGGCGTCATAGAGCCAGGCAAACGGAAGAATATTACCAAGCAGCGGGATCATAAGAACCCCGTCCGGAACGCCGGACAGGTCTACGCCCTTTCCGTCCAGTGTATATTCGTAATAAAAGCTCTCCGCCCTGTTAAAGGCCTCCCGCCACTCACCTTCCACCTCGTAGACGGCAGTCACCCGGGAGTTCCTGATTATCGGCTTTTTTAGCGTTATCTTGTTCATTTATTCGCTTTTTCCTGCATTTTCGCCGCTCTTTTGTTCAAGAGCCCTGTCCAGCTGCCTTACTCTTTCCTCTAGAATCGCATTGGCCTCGGCGAGCTTGCGGATTCGTTCCGTCTGGACAGATACGATCGATGTCAGTGACATCAGGATCATAATGATAAACGCGATCAGCATGATGTAAAGCATGTTCATGCCGGTCTGTATCCCGATAAGGCGCGCAAGGCCGGGCAGGATTCCGGGGAAAATAACCATCAGCAGCAGGATGGCCCCGGTCGCCAGCCAGAGCAGCGTATACTTCAGGGCAATTCTTCTGTATTTGAGCAGATATAAAACCGCCGCGAAGAAGAAAATGATCGCAAGAAGCAGTGTAATTCTCAGTTTAACGGGTATCATAAATATTCTGTGTCCTTATCTGTCCGTATCGGGGCGCTTTCCCCTGCGGACGCCGTAGCTGATCCTGCAGACAATGATGTCCAGCGAGACCTTGATCATGTAATAGACGCTCTTCCACGCATTGATCGAGCTGACGCCTCCCTCGCGCTCACGCATAACGACCGGAATCTCGCGGATCCTGCCAAAGCGCATGCACGCGTCGACGATCGCCTTCGGCTCCGGGTAATCATCCGGATAATCGTTTGCAAAGATTTCGATATAGAAGCGGTTTACCGCCCTGAAGCCGCTGGTGACATCATAGATTCTCCGGAAGGTGAGAACGAGGATAAGGCCCGATAAGATGTTAATTCCCAGTCTTCTCATGCCGGAGGACTGAAAGCCTTCCCGCTTAATAAAGCGCGAGCCGATGCAATAATCGGCTTTGCCCCGGGCGATTGGGAGGATCAGGTCTTCAAGGAAGGCCGGATCGTGCTGGCCGTCTCCGTCCATCTGAACGGCGATATCGTAGCCGTTTTCCTTCGCGTAGCGGTAGCCGGTCTGGATCGCTCCCCCGATGCCGAGATTCATCGGCAGCTGCAGATATCTGTATCCGCGCTCCCTCAGGATCTCAGCGGTGCGGTCCGTGGAGCCGTCGTTGATAACCACATAGTCATACTGCGGATAGTTTTCGGTAAGGTTGTCCACAACCCGTTCGATATTCTCTTCTTCATTGTAGGCCGCGATCATGATCAGAACGCGCGGCTTACTGTCTGTCATAGATTTACCTCATCGTTTTGTCAGCACATACCACAGGAACTTGATATTCGTCACAAGATAGCGCTTTAAGAGGCGCTTAGGATCCTGAAAAAGCCTGTAGAGCCACTCCATCCCGATCTTCTGGATCCATTTCGGGGCGCGCTTAATCGTTCCTGCATAGAAGTCAAATCCCGCGCCGACGCCGACCATGACGCCGTTTAACTTCCCGCGGTGCATGGCCATCCAGTTCTCCTGCTTCGGAGCGCCGAGTCCGATCCAGATCATGTCCGCCCCGGATTCATTGATCCTGCGGATATCCTCCTCGTCCTCTTCCTTTGTAATCGCTTCGAGAGGCCGGAACGGAGGGGAAAATGTGCCCTTTATCACAATGCCCGGATATTTCCTTGCAAGGTTTTCTTCCAGCTTTTTCAGTGTCTCGGGCGTCGATCCGTAGAAGTAATGTGAAATCTCTCCTGTCATGGTATCGCGCATCACCTGGTCCATAAAGTCGGGGCCGGCGACTCTCTTCGCAGCGGCAAAGCCGCGCGATCTTTCCACCTTCGCGATCGGCGCACCGTCCGCAAAGGTAAAGACTGCGCCGTTCTGTACGTCTTTGTAGCGCGAATCGTCACTCGCCATCACAGTCGTGTGCACGTTGCAGAAGGTGATGTACTCTCCCCTTAATGCGTTTATATGGCCTGTTACGAACGCGGCTGCGGAGGCGACATCGGAGACATTGAAATGAACCCCCAGGATATCGCATCTTTTCTGCAGCGAAGGGATCTTCACGGATGCATAGCTGCCCGCTTCGCCGATCAAATCTCTGTGGACGTCCCTGCCGTCAATTGTAAGGAAACGGCTCGCAGCCGTCCCCGCCTCTTCAAGAAGCGCGATGACTCTGTCCAGCCTTTCCTTCACAGTGCCGTCCGTCTCCGGGGCGTAGATATACGCCTCATCGAACCTGCCGGGAATGGCCTTTATGTCCTCATCCAGATAGATGATGCCGTCAGCGGTCTTGTTTTCCCTGACCTCCGTGGCAAACCGCCTTGCCGCAAGCTTCTCAAAGGCTTTTAAGGTGACAAGAAGGACGCTCCTGCTGTTTTCCTCCTTCACCTTTGCCCTGACAAGAAAACGCCTTAAGACGAATCTTGCGATAAAATCTGCGATGACATAGTACAGGCCGAGCGCTCCGAGGACAAGTCTTGAGTGGCGGCCGACATTTCCCGTAAGGACAAGGAAAAACAAAAGTGCGGCAAGAATAGAAATGCCACTCCGCACAACCGAAACCAGGATATCTACGACGTCCTGCTGCGTCAGTGCTTTGCCCTTCCCGTTCTTTCTGAAAGACATGAACAGATAAATCAGGACCGTGACGGCCACATCCGTCAGGTACATGTTCTTCTGCCATCTCTCGATCGCAAAGAGGTTCCCGTATCTTGTTATAAGTGCAAGCAGCCAGGCGATTAAAAGAGCGCCGGTATCGGCCGCTATGAGCCTGCTGTTATTATTCTGGTTGGTCATTCAGACAGTTCCTTCAGTGCTTTGGCTTCCATCTCACGGAGCTTGTCCGTAAGAAACTCTCTGTCTCCCGGATTGTTAAGCTGCCGTATATCCTCATCGATGTAAACAGCGCCGGGATGGAAGAGCATTTCCAGGCATGGTTTTCCCTGCGCATGGCGCTTTTTTGCCAGCTCCAGCGCATCGGGAAGAATTGCCCCCGCGTTTCCGGGCGTCATCCTGCCGGAGAGCGCAACTCCCGCAAAATCCGCGGGATCCTTCAGGGCAGGGACATCTTTGTATTTCTTAAGGTTCCTGCGCGCGAACAGGTTCAGGATCAGTACCTTGACGATATTCACCGGATGAAAATCCGACAGTTCTTTTAAGTGCCGCAGGTACAGGCCGATGTTCTCCCGGGGAATCCGTATATAGGAAACCTTTGCCTGCTCCGCCGCCGCGGCGTCCATCATGGCGTCAAAGCAGACGGGGATCATGTGGTAGTGTACGTGGCTGTCAAGGCGGACAGCCTCCGGATCCATCCACGGCATTGCCGCGCGGATCTGCGCCCTGTATTCAAGGCAGATCTGGCGTCTTAATTCCTTATATCTGCCCGGCATAAGCGAGCGGAGGAAGATCTGCGCAAACGAACAGTTGAAGGTGCCGTCTTCGGACACGAGGTCCGGGATCTGCTCCTTTGGCGTGAGCGCCTTTCCGTGGACCAGATTCAGGTGGACGGCGACAAAGAGTTCCTTTCCCTGCGCAGCCTTGTTCCAGGGGCAGCGAACGCCCGGGAGGCTTCCCAGTTCCTCCATGCACTGCGTAAGATACGGGCTGTTCGCCATAATGCTGATGCCGTTTGCGGCGCCGCCTGTAATGCACTCTCTTATTCTTCTGCTCTGGTCCGGAAACATGCCGTAGTCATCGGCGTGAAACTCAATAAACTCTTTGCCCTCGATCGGCTTATTTTTCACTTCATTCCTTCCCTGCAGTGTCCGCTGCGGTCCTGCCCGCATATTCACTCACAATGTATTTCGGTCTTAATCTCACTTCGTCAAAAATGCGCGCGATGTAATAGCCGATCACTCCGAGACTGATCATCGTAAAGGAACCTATGATCAGCTGCAGGAGGATGACCGTCGTGAACCCGCCGAGCGCCTGTCCCACCGCCCAGCGGTAGAGAGCCTCGGCGCCGAAGAGGATCGCCATAATCAGCATCAGGATCCCCAGGAATAAAACGATCTGCATCGGCGCAGTCGTAAAGGATGTGATATTCGTGATCGCATAGCCTATCAGCTTCTTTTTCGACCACTTTGTCGTTCCCTGCGCGCGCTCCTGCACGTCGAATTCCACCTCGGCTGTCTTAAAGCCGATCCATGTGGACATGGCCCTGAAGAACATGTTGCGCTCCCGGATGTTCAAAAGGACGAGTACCGCCTTCCGGTCCAGCAGCTTAAAATCGGATGCCCTGGACATGTCAAAGCCGGTCGATGCGCTGATCAGCTTGTAGAACAGCCTGCTCATCAGGTTGTAGCCGGCATTCTCCCTGCCTCTGCTCTTTTTGACGCCCTCGATGATTTCGTAACCCTGCTGCCAGAGCTCATACATCTTCGGTATCGTCTCCGGGGGATTCTGCAGGTCGCAGTCCATGACAACGCAGCAGTCTCCCTGAGCGCTTTCAAGGCCGGCAAGCATCGCGGCTTCCTTGCCGAAATTGCGGGAAAAGCAAACGCCCCGCACCCGGCTGTCGCTCTCACTGAGCCCGGTGATAACGTTCCAGGTCCCGTCAGATGAGCCGTCATTGACAAAGACCAGCTCAAACTCTATTCCGGCGCCGTCAAGGACCTCACTGATCTTTGCGGCGGTCATCGGGATTACACTTTCTTCATTAAATGCGGGAATAACTACAGACAGCATCTGATTATCCACTCTCCGTATTCTATCGATATTTAAGTCTGTACCAGATTATATCATAGATTTGTGATATACTCATTGTTATAAGTAGGAGCGCTCATGCTCCGGCAGCGCGTAAAAAGTTCCATCTGCCCATCATCAGGTCCCGGGCACGCGCTTCAACCCCGTCAGCAGAATATTATATATTTAAATATTCGCTTTACATTTTTGATCATTGCATTTATTAATGTATTATTTTTGCCAGTTAGTACATATTAAAAAACCGCGGAAATATAATATTCAGCAGGTCAATGCGTTTTTAACATGCAATTTCAATTTTCAACTTTTGTTTATGCGCACCTGAATTCCATAATTCTGTACAAAAGATGGGGAATTATAAATGGAAAAACTCAATTTTGTAAAAATCGGTGCAAAAATAAGACAATGCCGCATCAATGCGGGCATGACTCAGGAACAGCTTTCCGAAAAACTGGATGTGAATCAGAGTCATCTCAGCAATATTGAGTGTGGACGTGCACACCCTTCACTCACGATGCTGATGAATCTTGCAAATATTTTGCGCTGCAATATTGACGCGTTTCTGGATGAGGAATACCACTATTCGGATTCTGCCGAGACGCTCAACGATAAAGTCATCCGGGAGCTCAAGCGCCTGGATGACCCCAGAAAAGAACAGATTCTTCGTATTATGCAGACCTTTTGAGAGGTCTGCATATTCCGTAAGGTGATTCAGATTTCCTTTGTAAACAGCAGATAGTCTTTCCTATCTGTTCTTTTATAACCCATTCTCTCAAAAATAACGGCGGAGGCTGTATTGTCCTTCAGCACCTTTGCCGTCAGAAGAGCAATTTTACAGAATCTTTCTGATATATCCTCTTTGTTCTGCTCTTTTGCTGCTTTTTCGATGAGTCTTATAAGTGCTGTGCCGTATCCCCTGCCTCTTTGCCCGGGAGCTGCCGCATAACTGATCTCCGCCTCACACTGCTGCCCCGCGGAGTTATTTTTGTGCCCTTCGATGCAGGCTGCAGCCGTCATACTGCCGGTCTCCTTCGCCCCGGCCGGCGACAGATCCAGCCTTATCTGGCCGACAGGCGTATCGCCGTCCATCAGGATAAACTGGAGCCTGTTCTCATCCTTCATCATTTTCCCGAACCAGGCCAGATGATCCTCATAGGGGATTTCATCCTGATGAAATGACGCAGCTCTCGTTTCGGGGTCATTGCGCCACTCATAAAGAAGCCGCGCATCATCTGAGTTTGCCCGTCTCAGGTACAGATCCTTTTTCATTGTTCTGCGCTCCTGTCTGACTTGTGCCGGATCAGCTCTTCCGCTTTCCCGGTAAGCGCAAGGGCTCCGGGCTCAAGGAACCGGATCCGCAGATAATCGATCCCCGCGCAGACCGCAAATACGGCAAAAACGCTCAGGACGCACAAAAGGATAAGGAGCGGGAGCGGCTTGTCATACCACTGGGCGACCCGGAAAATCCTGTGCCAGAGAAGGTCTCTTACCGCATCGCTGTTGTCATGAATAAGGTAAACGCCGAAAACACATGCGGCAATCCGGTTGATCTGAAAGCCTCCTTCTTTCTTTACGCCGGCTTTTACCACATCCTCCCCGGGAGTCCTGTCATACCAGCCCAAAAACAGAAGGAAAAGGGATACCGCATTCGTAAACGCAAGGAGCTTGGAGCTGTCCGATATGAAGTAATAAGGACTGTAGACGGCATGGTCCACGGGAAGCCTGTCCATCACAAGAATGCTCAGGACAGAAAGGACCGCGCTTGCAGGGAAGGCGATCTTCGAGACAATTCCGAACAGATTCACCCTTTTTTCGGTTCCCACCCTCTCAGGGTCCAGACTTTCCTGAACGAAAAAGCGAAGCCTTGCCGCTGTGAGATAAAGGGTTACAAACCAGCCGATTTCACTGAACGCCCCGTAGTTGAAAAAGAAGGTTGAAGAGACTGTGTACACGCAAAGAAGAAGGCAGACCAGCAATGTGTGGCGCTTCCTTCCAAGACTCTCCATCAGTGTATTCAGGAAAGGAATAAGGAGATACAGCACAAGGAAGGAGGACGAAAAGTCCGCCCCCGCACTGTTAAGGACAGAGAAAACAGCGGCGTAGATCCTGCCTCCGCTTAAAACCTCGGCTCCCGCAAGAGCAAGGAGGAAATAGATCACAAGCCGGTAGAACTTTACCTCGAGATAAACCTTCGCAAAACGCCTTACGGTCATGGATGAGGTGCACATGAACCACCCGGTGATGATCACAAAGACGTTGACCATCGTTTTTCCCCACATCCCGAAGATCTGAAGAAAAACCATTTTCGCGGGCGGCATGGCGCCGCCGAATTCATAGAGATTTTCCACGCCCGAATGAGTCACAAGATGATGCGCGATAATCAGCAGCATCGCAATGATGCGCAGCAGCTCAATGCGGCTGTCTCGGTTTCTTTCTTCAGTCACGCCGCTTTCCTTTCCCGGAGAAATCTCTCCGAATTCCAAAAGCCTGCTGATGCGCCGGCCGCACTTTTTTCTCTTCCGAAGGAGGTTTTCAGCACCTTACGCGCAGAAGCTCAGCCCTGCCGTGGATATGGAAAAGATCCGATCCTGCCGGCACAAAGAACGTATCACCCTGGCAGAAGGGAATGCAGTAATCCTCCCCTATGACGGCGCCGCACCCGCGGGTGCACACGAGCACTTCAAAGGAGGATGCGGATGCCTTCATGCCGGCCATGCTGCGCATTCTCTCCGTATTCAGAAGCACCCTTTCAACCTCAAAATATCTGCATCTGCAGAGAAACTCCGAAGCATAGCCCTGCCTGTAGCGAAGAACTCTCATCGGCTGTCTCGGCGAGGTGCTTTTCTTAAGACTGGCAACAGCCAGCGCCTTATCAATGTGGAGATGCCGTTCCTTTCCGTCCTTCCCCACGCGGTGGTAATCATACATGCGGTAGGTAAGATTGGAGCTTTCCTGAACCTCGACGATGAGGCTCCCCGCCCCGACCGCGTGAACCGTTCCCGCCTCTATGAAGAACACGTCGTCCTTCCTCACGGGAACGCGCAGAAGGCACTCCTCAAGACCGTCCCGCCTGCCCCGCAGCATGTCCTCAAGAAGGTCTCTTTCCATATCCCGCGCAAAGCCGTAGATCAGGCTCGCATCCCTCGATGCGTCGACAACATACCACATCTCGGTCTTGCCGCGCTGGCCGTTCTCATACTGCGCCGCATATTCATCGCTCGGATGCACCTGGACCGAGAGGTCCGCGGCAGCGTCGATGAATTTAACCAGAATGGGGAGGTGACCTTCTGCGGCATCCTCCGGGCTCTGAGATGCGGGGTGTGTCCCCATCATCTCCGGATGGCTTTTTAAAACATCGGAGAGCTTCATCCCGTCGAATGCCCCGCCGAAGGCGCTGCTCTCCCCGTCCGGGTGCGTCGAGCACTCCCAGGTTTCCGCAAGAGGCGTCATCGGAAGATCCTTGCAGAAATCATCCTTCAGGCGTCTCCCGCCCCAGAGATAGTCCTGTCCCGCCGGCTTTAAAAGAAACGGTCTTAAGTTGTAGCTTTTATCGGCACCTGGCATTGTTAAAGCTGGTATTTAATCTTATCGTGCACGCTGATCTCATTCCCGATCTGGACCTCAATCAGCTTGATCTCTGTATCCGCGATGATCGTGTGCCTGCAGCCTGCCTGCATGGTGATCACGTCTCCCGCGCTCACCTGCTGCTCCATTCCGTCGACGATGGTCCTGCCTTCTCCGGAGATGATGCTCCAGATCTCATCACGGTGCTCGTGGCTGTGGTAGTTCATGCTGTGGCCGGGCTTTAAGGTCACGAGGATGGTGAGGCTCCCCTTCTCCACGTTGAGGACGTTGTAGCTTCCCCAGGACTTTTCGGCGAACATCACCTGCTGGTCGATCTTGTCGACATAGGGCTTGATATAGCTGGACTGCTCCTTGTCCGTCACAAGGATCCCCTCCGCGCTGGCCGCCACCACGACGTCCTTTAAGCCCATGCAGAGAATCGGGACGTCCAGTTCATTGATCACGTTGACGCCCTCGCACTCATTTCCGATCATGACCTTGCCGATCGCGGGCTCTTCCATCGCCTCTGTCAGCGTGTTCCATGTGCCCATGTCCTTCCACTGACCGCCAAAGCGCATCACGGCGATATCGCTTTCCTTTTCCGCAACCGCATAGTCAAAGCTGATCTTTGTCAGCGTATCGTATTTATCGAACAGATCCTGATAATCCGTAAAGTCAATCAGCTCATGCGCCTTCTCAAGCACATAATCGATCTGATAGGCAAAAACGCCGCCGTTCCACAGAGCGCCCTGCTCGATATAGCCGCGGGCGGTTTCTGCATCCGGCTTCTCCTTAAAGGTCTCGACCTTCTGCACCTTTGCCTCTCCCTGCTCATCGAAGGCAAGCGTCTTTCCGGGAATGATATAGCCGTACTTCTCGCTGGGATACGTCGGCTCGATTCCCATCAGGACAAGTTTTGCCGTCTTTTGGGACGCGAGATCGGACAGAGCCTTAAGCGCCTCAAAATAATCCTCTTCGACGTAGGGGTCGACAGGGCAAACCACGACGGCCTCACTCCCCGGGATGTGCATCACATCCTTAAGATACGCCGTTGCGAGCGCGATTGCGGGGAAGGTATCTCTCCTGCAGGGCTCAAGCGATATCTGCACATCATCTCCCAGCTGGTTCCGGAGGGATGAGATCTGGGACTTCGAGGTTGCCACAGTGATATCCGCGCCGGGATCGGCCCTGCGGATCTGCCTGTAGACTCTCTCCGCCATCGACTCATAGGTGCCGTCTTCCTTTTTGAAGATGCGGATAAACTGCTTTGACCTTATATCATTTGAGAGCGGCCACAGGCGCTTTCCCGAGCCGCCGCTGAGTAATATCACATGCATAGAAACCTGCCATTCCTTCCCTGACTGATATTCCGACCTTCGCGGACGTTATCTCTCCGCGCGCATGGGGTTGTTCAGGAAGTCCTCGTAAGCCAGACGGATTCCCTCATCCAGCTCTGTCCTGTAGGTCCAGCCAAGGGCCGTCGCCTTGGAAACATCAAGGAGCTTTCTGGGCGTCCCGTTGGGCTTTGTGGTATCCCACCGGATCTCCCCGTTATATCCGATGATCTTTGCAACCTTGTCTGTCAGTTCCTTAATGGTAACTTCCTTGCCGGTTCCCGCATTGACCGTCTCGTTCCCGCTGTAATTGTTCATCAGGAACACACACAGGTTCGCGAGATCATCCACGTAAAGGAACTCGCGAAGCGGGCTCCCGTCTCCCCAGCAGGTGACATAGGGAAGGTTCTGCTCCTTCGCCTCGTGGAAGCGGCGGATCAGTGCCGGCAGGACGTGCGAATGGGTCGGATGATAATTGTCGTTCGGCCCGTAGAGGTTCGTCGGCATAACGGAAATATAGTCCGTTCCGTACTGCCTGTTGAGATACTCACAGTATTTCAGTCCGGAGATCTTTGCAAGCGCATAGGCTTCGTTCGTCTTCTCAAGCTCCGAGGTCAAAAGGCACGATTCCGGCATGGGCTGCGGGGCAAGTCTCGGGTAAATACAGGAGCTCCCGAGGAATTCCAGCTTTTTGCAGCCGTTCTCGAATGCGCTGTGGATGACATTCATCTCCATGATCATGTTGACATACATGAAGTCCGCGAGCGCCTCGGAGTTTGCGACAATGCCGCCGACCTTTGCCGCAGCGAGGAAGACATATTCCGGCTTTTCCTCTTTAAAGAAAGCCTCCACCTTATCCTGCCTTGTCAGGTCGAGCTCTGCATGAGTCCTTGTGATGATATTCGTATAGCCCTGGCGCTCAAGCTCGCGGCAGATCGCGGACCCCACCATTCCTCGGTGGCCCGCAACAAAAATCTTACTGTTTTTCTCCATCATGATATCTGTAAACGTCCTTTCCGTGTCCAAAAGCTCTTAACAGCGCAGCTTACTGAACGCCGCGCATTGCCTTTTCTCTTTTAGCCAGCATTCTGTCATGCTCCGCCATGATGCGGACAAGTTCCTCATAGCTGGTCTTCTGCGGATTCCAGCCGAGCACGCTCTTCGCCTTCGTGGGGTCTCCCCAGAGGTTTACGACGTCGGTCGGGCGGTACCACTTGGGATTGACACAGACAAGGAGCTTTCCGGTCGCTGCGTCATACCCCTTCTCGTCCATGCCGGTACCCTCAAATCGGACATCGATTCCGTTGGCCTTGAAGGCGTTCAGGGCAAACTCGCGGACCGTGTGCTGGACGCCGGTCGCAATGACAAAATCGTCCGGTCTTTCCTGCTGCATGATCAGCCACATGCATTCCACATAGTCCTTTGCATAGCCCCAGTCTCTTCTGGAATCGAGGTTTCCGAGTTCCAGATGATCCTGCAGGCCTTCCGCGATTCGGCCTGCCGCCAGCGTGATCTTCCTTGTCACAAAGTTCTCTCCGCGTCTTTCGGATTCATGGTTAAAGAGAATTCCGTTCGCGGCGAACATTCCGTACGCCTCTCTGTATTCCTTGATGATCCAGAAGCCGTACTGCTTTGCCACGGCATACGGGCTGTAGGGATGGAAAGGAGTATTCTCATTCTGCGGGACCTCTTCGACTTTCCCGTACAGTTCG
>CADBPC010000187.1 GCA_902796425.1 uncultured Lachnospiraceae bacterium | reverse complement strand
CAGCGCGAGGGAGCTCAACATCGGCGAGGATGCTTTCGTCTTTGTGGATGACAATCCCGCAGAGAGGGAGATCATCCGCGTCCAGGTGCCGAAGACAGCCGTGCCCGCGACCGCGGTTCCCGACATCGGCCAGCCGGAGCAGTATATCCGAACTCTCGATCGGGCGGGATATTTTGAGGTCACCGGCCTTTCCGAGGACGACCTTAAGAGAAACGAGATGTATCAGGCGAACGCGGCAAGAGTGAGGCAGCAGGCCGCCTTTGCGGACTATCACGACTACCTTGTTTCCCTTGAGATGGAAGCGGAGATCGCACCGTTTGCGCCCGCCTATATGTCCAGAATCGCCCAGCTCACCAACAAGAGCAACCAGTTCAACCTGACAACGAAAAGGTGCAGCCAGGCGGAGATCGAGCACGCTGCTTCGGACCCTTCCTGCATCACGCTCTACGGAAAGCTGAAGGACAAGTTCGGAGACAACGGCGTTGTTTCGGTCGCCTTCGGACACGCGGATTATAAGAAGTCCTTCCATATCGACCTCTGGCTTATGAGCTGCCGCGTGCTGAAAAGAGAAATGGAATATGCTATGATGGATGAGCTGGTCAGGCGCTGCAGGGAGGAAGGCCTTGAGGAAATCCTGGGCTACTATTATCCCACGAAGAAGAACGGCATGGTCCGCGAGTTCTACGGCGCGATGGGCTTTGAAAAGATCAGCGAGGATGCAGACGGCAATACCGTCTGGCGGCTGTCCCTTACAGAGGAAGATAACAGAAAGCACAATACAGTGATAAAGGTGGTTAACGGCAATGAGCAGAGATGAAGTTTACGAAGTACTGGATGAGGTTTTTCAGGACGTGTTCGACGATGATTCGATCATGGTACATGACGACACGACGGCAGATGACATAGAGGACTGGGATTCCCTCGAGCACATCAACCTGATCGTCGCGGTGGAAAAGGCGTTCAAGATCAAGTTTTCCCTCGGCGAGACGACCGGCATGAAGAACGTCGGCGAGATGGTGGATACGATTCTTAAGAAGCTTGGCTGAGCAGGCCGCATAGGAGCCGGGCAAAGCTGCCTGCCTGTAAGCCGGGCAGAGCGCCCGGCAGCAGCTTTTCCTGAGAGGCACAATGGATTCAAAAGACTCAAATTCTGTAAAACATATCTTATTTGCACTGATAAGAACGGCCCTGTTCATCGCACTGGCCGCTCTTATTTTTGTCCTCTTATCCCACGTGATGAAAAACAAGGACGACGAGGAGCTGACCGGGGCGTATTTTGACTATCCGAAGGGGACGTTCGACGTTGTTTTCCTCGGCCCCTCCGTCATGCACTACGGCGTCTATCCTCTCGAACTGTGGGAAAATTACGGCATCGCGTCCTACAACATGTCGAGCGCGAACCAGACGGTGCCGGAGACGTATTATTTATTGAAGGAGATCATCGAGAGGGATCACCCGAAGCTCATCGTCTATGACACGACGATCTTCAAGGAGGACTTCAAGATCCAGAATTACGCGAACCTTCATTTCGTCGCCGACCGGATGCCATATTTTTCGGAAAACAGGAAGGCGATGATCGAGGATATGATCCCGGAGGAGGACAGGGAGGAATTCGAGATTCCCATGACCCTCTATCACCAGAGGTGGAAGAACCTGAAGGCGGAGGATTTCCGGAAGGGCTACACCGAGGATACGTTCGGTGCGAAGATCATCGGCGAGTCCAATCCCGTGGAGCTCGTATCCGAGACGCCCACGGACCCCTTTACGGAGCTGAACGACGTGCCCAGCACGTATGTCGGGATGATCATGGATCTTTGTAAGGAGACGGGGACGAACCTTCTCTTTACGACCTTCCCCATCGCGGGAACCTCCGACAATGCCTCCATCCACACGGAGGAATACCAGACATCGGTCCGGACGGCGCTCTTTGTCGATATCATCGCGCAGTTCCACGGCTTTACGCACATCAATTTCCTCTGCCATCCGGAGTACCTGAATCTCGATACGCAGCGGGATACCCGCGACGGGCACCATCTGAACGTCCTCGGCGGGGAAAAGATGACCGCGTTCCTTGGAGCCTATATCCGTAACAATTACGACGCGGAGTTGATCCCCGACAGGCGCGGAGACCAGTCCTACGCGTTTATGGACAAGGCGCTGGGAAAATATAAGGAAGTAAAGCTTCGAAGGAGTCTTATCACCTGCAACCGTCAGGCGCTCTATGAGGAGTTTCTTGCAAGGCTCGGCGCGGGGCAGGATCTTCTGGTCGTCAAGGCCTCCGCGAATGAGGTCAGCATCAGCCGCGGCGGAGAGGTTCTCTACGCGGGAGGCGCCGAGCCTGTGACGATCTCCGCAGGCGGAAAACAGTTTGAAATAACGCCCGGCGAGACCACGACCGTCAAGGCGGACGGCGCCCTGGTATCACAAAACCGCGCGGGTACGCAGTTTATCGTCTATAAGGACGGCGGAAAAAAGCTTTCTGACAGCGTGTGTTTCGGCGTAAATGAGAGCGGGGCGGAAATCAGCAGGCATATGTTCAACGAGGACTATTAAATTGGGACTTGTAACACTTGAATTCATAGAATTTTGCATAGTGGTGACGGCAGTGTATTATTTCCTGCCGGGAATCCTACAGAATCTCTGGCTCCTTGGCGTCAGCGTGTATTACATCCTGCAGTCCGAGGCGCCGGTGCGGACGCTCATCTTCCTTGGCGGGGTGACCGTGATTGTCTACCTTGCGGGGCTTGCCGCGGATCAGAGCCGCGAGGGCAGGAGCACACTGAAAAAGGCTGTTTTCCTGGCAGCGCTTTTGGCCTGCCTTGGGTTCCTTCTGTATTTTAAGTACCAGAATTTCCTGATCGATGTGCTGAACCTTGTATCGCCGGTAAAGAGTGCGGCGGCGGGAACAGGGGCGGCGGTTGTAAGCGGAAGGCCGCATGTTAGCATCGCGGCGCCGCTCGGTATCTCGTTCTATACGCTCCAGCTCCTGGGGTATCTGATCGATGTCTATACGGGAAAATACCAGGCGGAAAGAAACCCTTTAAAGATCGCGCTTTTCGGTCTCTATTTCCCCCAGCTGACGAGCGGCCCCATCAACCGGTACAACGATCTGGAGCCGTACTTTGCTGCAAGAAGGAAATTTGATCCCGAGGGGATTGCTGCCGGAGCGCTACGCTTTGTCTGGGGCCTTTTCAAAAAGCTTGTCATTTCCGAGCGTGCTGCGGTCCTGGTCAACACCATCTTCGGCGCATATGAGTATTATAACGGCCTGTATATCCTGTTCGGCGTCAGCCTCTTTGCGGTGCAGCTCTACACGGACTTCTCCGGCTGCATGGATATCGTGATGGGCGCTTCAAAAATGCTGGGCATTCCCATGGCGGAGAACTTCGATACGCCGGTTTTCTCCCAGAGCGTCACGGAGTTCTGGAGAAGATGGCACATCACCCTGGGCACCTGGTTTAAGGACTATGTGATGTATCCGCTGCAGAAATCAAACCTTCTGCAGGCGATCGGCGATAAGAGCAAAAAGGCCTTCGGCAAAAAGAAGGGCAAAAAGGTGCCGCTTTATCTGGCAATGCTGATCCTGTGGCTCGGCGTCGGCTTCTGGCACGGCGGCGCGATTAAATATGTGATCGGCTCGGGCGTCCTGCACTTTACCTATATAGTAATAGGAAGAGAGTGCAAACCGCTGTTTGATAAAATCGCGGCGCTCCTGCACATCGATACGGAGACGGCGGGCTTCCGGCTGTTCCGGAGGGTGAGGACATTCTTTCTTGTCTGCTCAGGATTTATGTTCTTCCGCGCGGACAGCGTGCGCATGGCGCTCGGCATGTACCGGAGTCTATTCTCCTGGAACGCGGGGATCCTGACACTGTCCGGCCTTACGGGGCTGGGACTTGACCTTCAGGATATCTTCGTACTGGTTCTTGCGATCATCCTTCTTCTGTTTGTCGAGAACATCCAGCAGAAGACGGACATAACAAAAGCCATCGCCGCACAGAACCTCCCCGCGAGATGGATGATCTGCCTGGGGCTTGTCTTTGCGACAATGATCTTTGGCATGTACGGCGCAAACTACGACGCCGCATCGTTTATTTACGCGAATTTCTAGTTCAGGACCTTCAGCCCGTCGAAATAGCCGAGTGAGTCGAGCTTGTCAAAGACCATGTTGCCGATAACGGTGTAGCCGGCTCCCGTGTAATGCATCTTGTCTTCCTTCAGGATACTCGAGGGGATCCAGCCACCTGCGATGCGCTGCTGATCCTCGGCGGTGGGGGAAAGCCCTGCCGCTGCAAGGCCGTTCTGGACCATGTATTCGCGAAGACTGATGTAATGCGGTCCGAAGGCGGCGCGAAGAGCGGTCTCCTCCGCAATTACCTTATTAATATCCGTCTCCTCGTTCGGGATCATTCCTATAATAACGTAGCGCTGCTTTTCCACGCTCTGGTGTGCGATCATGAGCTTATACTGCTGGATCAGGTCGTCGACTCCCTCGTATCCGCCGTTGCTGCCCATCATGATAACCATGATGTAGTTGCCGTAGTGATAGGAAGCATCTGTAAAAAGGGGAGTGCCGGCAGGAATGTCCATGGCCGTACCGGGGGTCAGACGCTTGAAGGTGTATTTTGACCTGTCCTCGACGGTATCATAATATTTCCCTAGCACGCCCTCGACGCCTGCGATATGGACGTTGTTAACACCTGCATCGCCAAGGATCAGCGGCTTTGTAAGGCGTCCCTCCTCAGCGGAGCTGAAGCTGATCTTGACCTCCTCGCAGCCTGCGGGCATGGTAAACGGCGTATCAATGATGAACGGAATACCGCCGTCACGGCCGGCGATTACGACGGTCGACTCGCCCGCGACACCCATGTTGACAACGGGCGGGGTGCGGAGAGAGGAAAAGCCTGCAGCAGTGTCCGCGCCGCCTGCCTCGCGAAGAGGCTGGATAAAGGTCTTTTCAATCCGGTCGGACAGAACGTTGGGGTAGGAGATCCCGCCTTCCCAGGCATCGCCCATCGTTATGGAGTCGCCCCAGCAGACAATTCCGGGAAGTGCAGCGTCGATCATGGTCTGGAGCTGCGCTGCGTCATAAACCGGCGCGGCGGTGGTCTCTGAAGCAGATGCAGTGACCTGTGCGTCGTCCGTGATAAAGTCGCCCGCCTCTATGACGGTAACGCCCGCCTCCGGACCCGTATAGAGAGGCTGCAAATCAAGAGATACGGAAGAGGCTGTGACTGCGGCAGAAGAGTCGGAGAAGGCGGCAGATGAAGGCGTGGATGATTCGGACACTGCGCCGGCGGCCGTATCCTCCAGATGATCCGCTGAATCGATCTGTTCCCAGACAGAATCGCCGGCCGCTGGGGCTTCATCCGGCTGAACCGGACTCTGCGAGCTCCCACAGGCACAAAGGAGAGAGGAGGCGAGTACAGCCGCTGAACATATGCGAATAAACAGGTGGTCTCTCATGATATCTGTTCCTGTCTGCGCGGCATGGCACCGCGCTGAAGATGAGTGTTAATGACTGCCTGAAGCTGTTTGAGCGATGAATTACAGTTTCCTATTATAACATATATGCAGGGCCCGGGCAGAGGCGCTGATGCAGGTCAGACGGGGCGGATGGGCGTTGAGGCATGTTAAAAATTTGACAGATACGTTAAAAACGAAAAGCAATTCTTGGTAATCTTGCCATATTTCATAATTTCTTAATATTTCTCTTTTCAACTCGCTAAAAGCGTGCAATAATAACTATGTTCTTATCTATCATTTTTAGACGGGAGAGTTGTGTACCAGGCATTATTAGAAAAACTTTAAGAAAAACAAAATTTGATTGGAAATGTGATTGAAATCCTGATAAGTGTTCAGGTATAATTACATCAACAAGTCAATAACAGTTATCTTTAAGAAACTGATAATGTGAGGTAAAAAAAGAAAGGAACACGAGCTTATGAAACATTTAAAGAAGATGATGGCTTT
>CADBPC010000186.1 GCA_902796425.1 uncultured Lachnospiraceae bacterium | reverse complement strand
CGATCTTGGATAGTGCAACAAGGACCGTATATTATATTTAACATTTTACCAAAAGGCATGTTAGAAGACAATGCGCTTAAGTTCCGCAAATCTTCACAGATTAATTTCGCAAAGGCTGGCACTGCATATACTCATTTCAGATGTCTAAAGGACAATCTCTCAAAAACGCATTTTCATTAATTGTTAGCAATACCCCAACGATTTCTAAGTATAAAGCCTAAATCTATTGTTTCTTCAGACTGTACAATTCATTCTCCAACAAGTAGTATTTGTTCAGCAGAGACTAAGGACCCAGGCACCCTTAAATACCCGGTTCGCGTATAATACATTAAGAATAGCACTTCCGCCCACCTCATGATTCACGGCATTTCCAACCTCACGAATCATGACATTTCGATATCGCAAAAGCTGGAACCCCCAAAAAACTCATGATACTTACCTTTTACAATCCTTTTTATCATTAGTTTTTCAGGATTTGAGTCTCCCTGGAGAATAACTTGAAATCGAAACCTAATGATAATCGCCACTCAAAAGCGCTCAAATCATCAGTCCTGATATAACTAATCTCATCAGTCCTGATATAACTAAAAACGGCTGCCCGTATGGGCAGCCGCACTCACTCAACTTTTCTTGATTTAATGTATCTTCACCTTCTTAACCTTGCTCCATTTCGAGTAATAAGCACTACCACCGGTTTTCATGCAGGTTCGGACTCTGACGTAATAAGTCTTCCCGGATTTGAGCCGCCTGATCTTCTGCGAGGTCTTCTTGTATCCCTTGACAGTCTTGATCTTAGCGGCTTTTTTGAACTTCTTATCCCTGCTGTACTGGATCTGATAACCGGTGACAGTCGCCCTGGACATTCTGGCGGACTGTTTCTTCCACCTCACTTTCATAGCTTTCTTCGCTGCCCTGACAGAAGCAAGCGCCGCCGGTTTCGGCAGGATGCTGAATTTCTTCGTGATGGCTCCGGTGTAATTGCCTGTGCCCTTGATCGTAACAGTTGCCATGCCCACATCTTTGTTCTTCGAATAGGACACTGTATAGTCAGCACCATTGACCAGGGTCCTGCCGCCCAGCTTTACAACCGGCGCCATTTTGATGGCCTTGCCGGTATAAGTCTTATTGGAGATGCCCGTCACCGACGCGGATGAGATATCGATCTGGCCCAACGGCGCGGCAGCAATGGCTTTTATCCTCGCGGCACATTTTGGCTCATCACCGCTGTCGTGAGATGCCGATGCCAGATCATCCCATGTAGCCCCCGCAGTGTCTCTTTCAAAAGATTGATTGCTCGAAACGGCGCTCACGAATTTCTGCCAATCCTCGTTCATGTAGGTTGAATCCACATCATAGCTGACCGGAGCTTTATCACTGTGAGACAGGGTCATGACGACGGAGAATCTGCTTCCGGCTTTGACGCTGACCTCTTCGTTCAGAGAGATGGTATAGTATCCGCCGCAAGTCGTGCTTCCCCGCTGAGGTTCAGCAAAAGCAGGTTCCCCGCTTGTCGGGTCGGCCGGATCCGTACAGTCTGTATAGATCTGAATGGCATAGTTGACATTCACATCGTTGAGCGAAGTCAGGCATACCGATCTGATCACCTCATCTTGGCCCGCACAGCCTTTTGCAGTGAACATATTAGCTATGCTCCCGCCGGACCTGACCGTGTTATAACGGTCACCGGCCGCGCCGTCATACTGGTACAGGATCTCTCCTTCTGCTGCGGGCACGACATCAAATGCGTAAACACCTACATCCGGCTGCTGTAAATAACAATCTTCATAGGACAGCCAGAAATAACCCTTATCCCCCGCGGAGTAGTGTCCCGTCGTTCTTGTGCCAAAGCTGTTCTTGCACAGCCATGCGCCATTGCTCTCTGGTATCACAGTGTCAGGATCTTCATCCTCAAAATTCCAAGTGTCAAAATTATCATCCCATCCGACGATCGTTACCATGTGATTGGATTCCTTTTCCCCATAGTTATATAAGGACGCGTCGTTTTCGCGGAGATCATTCGTCCACTGAACCTTTCCTTTATAGCCCAGAAACATCAGCGTCGCGACTCCTCCGTTGTCTATGATCGCCTGTTTGATCCGATCCTTGTCATTCGCGGGTATTCTTTTGACACCTGATAAGCGCCAGGAATTGGCTCCTCTCGCAAGGCTCGCGTCGAGGTTTGTCTTCTCTTCGAATCCTGTTGTCCAGGTGCCCCACCAGTTTTTCTTTAATTCCGTTTCCGGAGCAACTGTTTCATCGACAACACCGATGCCGGATGCCATTACCTCTGAAGTCAGCCACGCATTCCCGTAGTTTTGGATGTAGTTAGCATATCCTGCGCGAGTCGGCAGATTCTGATCCCCTTCTGTGTTCCCGAGCGCGTCCGGAACCAGATTGTAGCTGAAGAAGGCCAATTGCCTCTCGGACAGATCCAGTTCTGTTGAGCTTACCTGCGGATAATGAGCCAGGATCGATGACTCAATGGCCGCGATCGTGGCATAGGCCCAGCAGATATCCAGTTTTTCCTGATTGCGGACCGGTGTTACGAGCCCATAATCTCTTGAATCATATCTCGAAGGAAATTTGGATCCTGCTGGCGATCCGGAACGCTTATTGCTATTGCTGTGCAGGTCGGTGTTCAGCGCCGGAGCAGATTCATCCATTCCCCCTCCTGCTTCACTGCCGGCGTATGCAAAAGCTGTAAAGCCCTGGGTGCAGCATAACGGTATACATGCCCCGACCATTACGATGAGAACAGCAGCGATCATCAGGATCAGCGCAATGCGTCTTTTCGCAATAATCATATTCGGTCTCCTTTTGTTTCATTATCCACATACTCTAATCCCTTATTACCGCGGCAAGCGATTGTGTTACAGGCTGCTGAACGGGGAAAAAGTGGTTGAATCGTCAGTGCTTTCAAAATCTTATTGATTATCCAAAACAACAATAAAAGGAACCAGACGCATCCGATTCCCTTAAGTACGCTCCGTAGAGACGTACCGCAATTCACGGTAATAGTATACTCTATCTATTACACTATTTCAAGAATAAAACGCTATTGAAACCACTTCTTTGCAGTCCTTTATTGACCTTGTTTTATAACGCAATGAAAGCCCTAAGCTTATTCATTTTTTGTCTGCTATCAGTATAGATAATCTGGTTAAAAATGCTAAGAGATGTTTTCCTTTTGGTGGAAGCGGCATACCCATGCTATCCTCCGATTCATAATTAGCCAGATCATCAAGCGACACTT
>CADBPC010000185.1 GCA_902796425.1 uncultured Lachnospiraceae bacterium | reverse complement strand
GGAGTACAACGTTCTGTCTCCGGACGGACAGGATCAGGTGCAGGACAATTACCTGAACTATATCCAGCAGGTTGTCAGCGGCGAGATCACCGCAGAAGAGGCGGCAGAAAAGACCTATGCCGACGCACAGGCGATTTTCGAGTAACTTACTGCCGGGCAAGCGGATCCCACCCGTCATCTGTACGGGTGGGATCCTTTTTTAACCGGTTTCGAGAGGTATAAACATGGAAAAGACCAAACGGGCGGGTTCCTTCAGCGGCTTCATGAACAGGGACGTTGTCGTGGGACACATCTTCGCGGCGCCGTTCATCTTCGGGTTTATCTGCTTTTCGCTGATACCGATCTGCCTGTCTTTATATTATTCCTTCACGGACTATTCTCTGGGCAGCAAGATCGCGACGTTCGTGGGGGCAAAAAATTTCCTGGCGCTGGCAAGGGACGAGGTCTTCCTTAAATCGATCCGCAAGACCCTTCAGTACGTCGCCATATCCGTGCCGCTCAAGCTCTCCTTTGCGCTTCTGGTCGCCTTTGTGCTGACCAGGAGGAGCAGGATGGTGACGCTCTACCGGTCACTGTACTATGTCCCTTCGCTGGTCGGCGGTTCGGTTGCCGTCGCCCTTGTCTGGAAACAGCTCTTTGCGAGAAAGGGCCTCTTCAATACCATCCTGACCGACATGGGGTTTGACCGGATCAACTGGTTCGGGAGCGAGGCGCTTGCAATCTATCCGCTGATCCTGATGGCGGTCTGGCAGTTCGGCTCATCGATGATCATTTTTGCCGCGGGGCTGAAGGAAATTCCGCAGACGTACTACGAGGCGGCACAGATCGACGGGGCGAGTGGCCCGCAGCGCTTTTTCAGGATTACGCTTCCGTGCCTCTCGCCGATCATCCTCTACAACCTGGTCATGCAGACAATTTCGGCGTTCATGACATTTACCCAGGCCTTCGTCATCACGGGCGGCGGGCCGAACAACGCGACCATGCTCTATGCCCTGAACGTGTACAACCAGGCGTTCAAGTACAACAACATGGGCTACGCCTGCGCCATGAGCTGGGTGATGCTGATTGTCATGAGCCTGATTACCCTCGTGATTTTCCGTACCTCCAGGTTCTGGGTATTCAGTGAAGCGGACGGCTGAGGAGGCGTGCCATGAAGGAAAAAAGACTGATTCTGAAGATTCTTTATCATACGCTGGTGCTGGCGCTCGGCTTTCTTATGATTTATCCCGTCCTGTGGATGATCAGCGGATCGTTCAAGGACAATGCGGAGATCCTGCGCGGGACGCTCAGCCTGATCCCGGCAAAGGCAAAGCTCTCCAACTACGCCACGGGCTGGAAGGGATTCGGCGGCACAACGTTTGCGACCTTCTTTAAGAACTCGTTTTTTGTTACGAGCGTAGCGACCTTCGGCACCGTCCTATCCTCGTCGCTGGTCGCATATTCGCTCTCGCGCTTCAGGTTCAGGGGGCGGAATTTCTGGTTCATGTGCATGCTGGCGACCATGATGCTGCCGGGGCAGGTCATCATGATCCCGCAGTACCTGATTTACTACCGGCTGGGGCTCGTTCCCGGGTATACGCCGCTGATCCTTCCGAACTTCTGCGGGCAGGCCTTCTTTATCTACCAGATGATGCAGTTCATGCAGGGAATACCGAAGGAGCTCGATGAGGCGGCCAAGATCGACGGCTGCAGCAAGTACGCCATCTACTGGAGGATCATCCTGCCGCTGTTAAAGCCGGCGATTGTCACGACGGTGATTATCCAGTTCTACTGGAAATGGGACGACTACATGGGACCGCTCCTTTATCTTTCGAGGCCGAAGTCGTATACGGCGTCGATTGCCATCAAGCTGTTCGCCGATTCCGCGTCGGTGACGGATTTCGGCGCCATGTTCGCCATGTCGACGTTCTCACTGATACCGGTCTTTCTGATCTTCCTGTTCTTCAACAAGTACCTTGTGGAGGGCATCGGAACCAGCGGACTGAAGGGGTAAGGCTTATGGGGGAAACAACGGTTATCTTTGAAATATCCGATCCTCTCGTTCAGAAGCTCTTTGATGCTGCGCAGGAAAAGTGCCGGCTCAATGAAAGGGTGTTTTCCGGCAGACGGGTCCTGATCGAGGGCGGAGGATACAACAAGGTCTGGATAGAGACGCAGCCGATGGGCGGCGCCATGTATGCGAAGCGGGATCTGGAGATCGCCTGGAATAACCAGAAGATCTTCATGGACCACCAGCGGGAGGACGGGCGCCTTCCCGGCAGCATTGAGCTGCAGGTCGGCAGGGTAATTCCGCAGTACGACAAGTTCCAGGGGTTCTATTTTGCAGAGCCCGCGCTCGATGTCTGGTACCTGACGGGAAAGAGCAGGGACTACCTGGTCCAGCTCTACGAGGTGCTGGGAAAATACGACGAATACCTGTGGAAGGTCAGGGATTCGGACAACGACGGATGTCTGGAGAGCTGGTGCCGGTATGACACCGGGGAGGACAACGCGGTGCGCTACGGCGATGCCCCGAACTACTGGGAATCGGACGAGGCGCCGACTGGCTGCAGCGTCGTTCCGATGGCCTCCATGGATTTCATGGGATACTCCTACTCGGCAAAGAGCGTGATGGCTCAGATCGCAGGGCTTCTCGGCAGGAAGGAGGCCGCGGAAAGGCACCTGGAGGAAGCCGGAAGGCTGAAGGCGCAGACGAAGGCGTATCTGTGGGACGATAAAAGGGGGGCCTTTTTTGACAGGGACAGGTACGGGCAGAGGATGCCTGTGCTGATCCACAACAACCTGCGCATGATGTACTGGGGAAATATGGAAAACACCTGCGCGGAGAGGTTTGTGCGTGAGCATCTTCTGAATGAGAGAGAATTCTGGACGCCGATGCCGCTCCCCTCGGTCGCGGCAGACGATCCGATGTTTCGGAACGACGCCGTCAACAGCTGGAGCGGGCAGCCGCAGGCTCTCACCTACCAGCGGGCAATCCGCGCGCTGGAAAACTACGGGTATACAGAGCTTTTGCCGGTCCTTGGCCGGAAGCTCTTTGAGGCGATCGGTGAGGACTGCATATTTGTGCAGCAGTACGATCCCGTGACGATGAAGCCATCGCCCTACGGCGTCACCGGGCAGCAGGACGCCTACGGACCCGCCATGCTCGCGGTCCTGGAGTACATCAGCAGGATGTACGGCGTGGACCGGGTAAGGGACCGGCTGGTCTGGAGCGGCGCCGTGAAGGAGGACGGCTTCTACGAACAGCGGATCTGCGGAGAGGCCTACCGCATAGAGCACAGCGGTGGAAAGGCCGCCGGCTTTGTCGGCGGCAGGGAGGTATTCTGCACCAAGAAGGAAGGCAGGATCGTTACGGATCTAAGCGGAAAGGAGATTTGCTGATGCGCCGCAGCATAACGGAATACGGAGCAGTCCCGGGAACCGGGGCAAAGTGTACAGAGCAGATTCAGCGTGCGATCGATGAATGTGCAAAAGAAGGCGGGGGGACGGTTGTCATCCCCGCCGGAGTTTTTCTTTCGGGTTCTGTCCGGCTCCGCTCCGGGGTGGAGCTTCACCTGGAGCACGGCGCCGTGCTGAGAGCCAGCCACGACGAGAACGACATGATTGATTTCTCGCGGGATATCGAAGACGACAACGAGGACACCGGATGGGAGGGCGGCTGTTTTCTCTACGCCTGCCACGAGAAGGACATCGCGATTACCGGGACCGGCGTGATCGACGGCGGAGGGCGCGAGAGCTTCTATGACGACGATCCTGAGGAGGCGCCCCACGAGGGGCCTTTAAACGTGCGGGGCTTCCGGCCGAGGATGAGCTTTCTCGAGGACGTGGAGAACCTGACCGTCACGGATGTCACTTTCTACGACTCCGCCTTCTGGACACTTCACATGGCCGGGTGCACGAATGTCCGCATCGAGAATGTCTCCATCGACAACGACCGGCGGGCGCCCAATACCGACGGCATTGATCCGGACTGCTGCAAAAACGTCATCATCCGGGGCTGCCGCATAAAGTCCGGGGACGACTGCATCGTCATCAAGACGACGGGCCCTATGTACCGGAAATACGGGGAGAGCAGGGACATCCTGGTGAGCGGCTGCATCCTTACGACCAGCTGCACGGCGGTCAAGATCGGGACGGAAACCTGCGGGGACATCCACGACGTGCTGGTCTCTGACTGCATCGTCCGGGACTGCATAAGGGGGATCGGCATCTGGTCGAGGGACGGCGGGGACATCTATGCCGTCAGAGTCCACCATGTGCAGGGAAATACGAGAAACTTTGCCGACTGTGCGTCGCGAAAGGACGGGATTTTTTCCTGGTGGGGAGAAGGGGAGCCGGTTTTTCTGTCCACAGCGCGGCGCGCGGATTCCCCGAGGATCCCCGGGCGGATCTTTGACATCACCATGGATCATCTAGACTTTATATCCGAGAGCCCCATCGTGATCGCCGGGGAGGAATACTCGGTGATCCGAAAGGTCCGGATCACCGATTCCCGGTTTGTTTTCCGCAGGCAGAGCGGCAAGCGGGAGCTCGTGATGGATGAGCGGCCCTCTGTGCGGGGAAGGTACCTGATGGCATCCGGCCCGGTTTACCTTCGGTGCGCGGAGGATGTCATCGTCGATGCGGAAACGGTGATCTGCGGGAGCATGGCGGAGCTTATGACGGACACGGCACCCGATACTTGCTTTCAGCAGACGGAAAGCAGATAATCAGACTGTAGACGTCATACCGCAGAGGATAATGGACAATGGCATCCGAAAACCAGATATTTGAAGCAGCGGAGATGGTATTTTCATTTGATATCCATCTCTATATATGCGGCCGGCTCTGGCATGAAAAGGACTTCCATGACCTTACAGAGTATGAAGTTCTCTTAGTGGCTTCGCTCCTCTATATTCTCTCGGATGAGGAGAAGAGGACGCGGATTACGGATGCCCTCAGGGAAAATCTGGGGATTAAGGATCCGGAAAATGCAGTCAGGTACGTAATCCTGCATGACCTGAGCAGTGTATCCTCTGCGAAAATGCTCTTTCACCGCATCTCCTACACATCGGAACTCATTCTGAAAAACACTGCCTCTGAGGATCTGGCAAAAAAGCTGCCTGCGCTTTACCTTACGGCGGCAGAAATCTATCTCGTATCAACGATTGCGGTTTCGTTTTCCGAAATGAGCGTGAATCTGGCTTCTTTGACGCTCCGCCTGTGGCTGGACTGCCAGGTGAACAATCTCCGGAATGCGGGCAGGGGGTGCGATCCGTTCCATGATTACATGACATGGCCCTCCCTGGAGGAGTTCTTTCATATTATTCAGGAAAATGAACTGGAATTCGGGCCATATGAGCCGATGGGAGATCCTAAGCTGGATCAGGCAGCGGAGCCGATATTCGAATATTTCCGGGATATGGTCACGGACGGCTTCGCCCGGGTCGCAAAAGAAAGTAAGAATCCCGGCTTCTATGTGCCGTTTAAGGAGCCGGATTATGCAGCAGCCCTGGAGCGGTATCGTTATATTATGAAATATATGGAAAGATACGGAACCTATACCGACGAATACAGGCAGGATGAGGAGTCTCTCAGCGGGGTCATAAACAGGATGTTCGCGATGGCAGATGAACTGGAGCCACTGATGAAGGATGTCGCACCGAAATCTTCGGTTACGATCCGGGACGGAGTACGGATGTCCATGCTGAATGTTTTTCTGTATCTCACCGCATCGGACGAATATGTATCCGGAAAGGAAGTCCGGTTGATCAACGACTGCCTGGGATATGAGTTCACGAAGGATGAGATCAAAAGACTCATCAGGGATCAGAATATCTATACCGTAACATTTGAAAATCAAACCCCGCCGGCTATGAAGCTTCTGATGAAGTTCGACCGCGCCCTTGCAAAAAGGGGATATGCCGTAAGCGTATCTTATACCAGGCGGTTTGTTACTCTCTGTGAAGAGGCGGGCCGCCTCTTTCTCGGGTGCGACGGCAGCGCCAACGACGACGAAAAAAGGGATCTTCAGACACTTATTTCGAAATACAGCACTCTGGCCGAAAAGCTTGAGCGGAACATGAAAAAAATATGCAGGAAGGGCTGATAAAGGGAAAATCGGAATACGAAGCTTTGCAGGAGCGCATTGCCTTACTCCAGGAGGAGATCGCGGACCTCACTGCGGAGCGGGATGAGCTGAAACTGCGCGAATGTCCCCGGATCCAGGCCGAGTATGACGCGAAGATCGGGTGCCGCGTTCTTGAACTGTACCGGGCGAAGGCCCGGCTTCTGCAGCTGAAACGGGCGGTGGAAATCCTGCAGGCGGCAAGAAACCGGCAGGAAAAAAAGGACGCGCAGGAAGCGAGGCAGCAGGCCAGGGAAGAATACCGCGAGTACGAGCAGAAGCTGGAAGAAGAAGCGCAGAAGATCCACGAGGAGAATGAATACCGCAGCCGTGAAGAAAGAAGAGATGCCGAGTGGAAGGAACGGAGCGGTGCCGGTGCGGACTCAGACGCAGGCGAGGAGGAAACCCGTTCCAGTCAGGATAAAGAATCTTACGATAAAGGACCTTACGATAAAGGACCTCAGGATACGGGAACTTCAGAAGACACAGCCGAAGGGCAATCATCTGATTCTGCAGGGCAGGAGCCGCCAAAGTTCAAAAGCCGCGGGGAAGAGCTGAAATACTATCACCGCAAGCTCGTCAAGATGCTCCATCCGGACGCCAATCCGAACCGGACAAAAGAGGAGGCAGAGCTCTTTCTGGAGGTGGAAAAGGCCTTTGAGGAAGGCGACCTCGATAAGCTGATCGAGATCTACAACATGATGATCGCGAAAGATGCTGAGATTCATCTTTCAGACACTCCCGAAGATATCGAACGGCTCCGCGAGATCGTGAAGACACTGGAAAAGAAGAAAAAGGATCTGCTGGATGAAATTATGGCAATCAAATCCGGCTTCCCGTATACCGCAAAAGCGCTTCTTGAAAATGAGGAAGAGGTGGCGAAGATCCTTCGCCGCATCGAAGAAGAAATGGAAGAAATAAACCGGCAGTATCAGGATCTTCTGGCCCGGTTTAACCGGCTGAAGGAGGGAAAGGATCCGGATGGAACAGAGTGATACAAAGGAAATCAGCACGATAAGCTCACAGGCATTGTCGGCTCTGCAGTTCAATATGCCGCAGCTCTTCGACAAGCCGTTTGCGAAGGATATTTTCCTCCTCAAAACCAATGTCGCCGGCTGCAACCATGTTCCGGACATAATTGACCGTCTTCAGGAGCTTACGCCCGGCCAGAAGCTGACACTTCTCAGGGAACCTGAGAATCCCTACGATAAGAGGGCGATACTGGTCATAAACGGGGACAGGAAACTCGGATATCTGCCCCGGCGGCTGAACGGCATCTTCTGCAGGCTCATGGATGCAGGGAAGTATCTTTACGCTACGGCGGATGAGTTCGTTACGGAAAAAGAAGACCCGGATTATTACTGGGACGCCCTGATTGTGAGCATCTATCTTCAGGATTGAGAAGCAGTGTAAAGAAAGATTATGAAACGAAAGACTGCCAAAGAAATACTCTCCGATTCCTGTCTTCATAAGAGACGGCGCGGCGTTCCCGAGCTGACGAAGGACAGCCCCGCCGGAGCAAATATAGTTAGCATGATCTAAACAGATTGTGGTAACATATAGCATTATGAAAACAAATAAAGTTAACGAAAAGCACCTTTACTGGAAACTGTTTTCTTCCTGCTTTATGATCAGTCTTTGCACCTTTGGGGGTGGACTGGTCATTATTTCTATGCTGCAGAAGAAATTTGTGGAAGAGTTCAAATGGATCAGTCATGAGGAGATGATGGATCTGGTCGCCATTGCCCAGTCCTGTCCGGGCGTCATGGCAGTAAACTCCGCTACGATTATCGGATATCACCTTGCGGGAGTTCCCGGCGCTTTCCTTACGGCGCTCGGCAGTATTCTGCCGCCGATGATCATCTTGTCGGTTATTTCCGTGTTTTATAAGCAGTTTCGGGACAACCGGATCGTCGCGCTCATCCTCAAAGGTATGCAGGCCGGTGTGGCAGCAGTGCTGATCAATCTCAGCCTTTCCATGAGCAGGACGGCTCTGGAGGATAAAAAGGTCCTGTCCTTCCTTTTGTTTGCGGTCTGTGTGATCGCAGTCGTGTTCCTTGGCGTGGATGTCATCTATGCGATTCTTTTCTGCGGAGTCGCGGGGGGCCTCAGCGTTTTGTATGAGGAGAAGAAACGGAGGGCCGGGGAATGATTTATCTTGAGCTGTTTATTCAGTTCCTGCTGATCGGCGCGTTCAGCTTCGGCGGTGGGCTTGCCAACATGGAGCTGATCCGTCAGCGCGTCGTCGTGCAGCAGGGGTGGCTGACGAATTCCGAGTTTTCGGACATCATCTCGATCTCCGAGATGACACCGGGACCGCTGGGCATCAACATTGCGTCCTTTGTCGGCGTGCGCGTTGCCGGCATCCCCGGCACGATTATTTCCACTGTCTCCTATGTCCTGCCGTCGGTTTTCATAGTCATGGCACTCGCCTGGTTTTATTACAAGTACCGGTCTCTTAAAGGCATGCAGGGAGTGCTGCGGGGCCTGCGGGCAGCGATTGCTGCCATGGTCATCGCCTCGGCGGTAAAGCTAACCTGCAACGCCTTCTGGGGGAGCGCGGACAGCTTCAACCTCCCTGAGACAAACCTTATTGCGGTATGTCTGTGCGCTGTGATGGTCGTCCTTTTGTATAAGAAGAAACTGAGCCCTGTCCAGGCGATTCTTTGCAGCGGCGTGATTGGCGCTGTCATCTATTTCGTAACCGGCGCTCCCGCATAAGAGCGTCCATATCCTTCAGCGCCTTTACCAGGAACCACATGCCGAAGGCTGCGCTGATCAGGTCTGAGACCGGCTGCAGGAACAGAATCCCCTCGATCCCGAACAGGGCCGGGAGGATATAAAGGAGCGGCACGTAGAAGATCCCCTGCCGCATGATCGAGACGACAAGGGCACGGAAATATTTTCCCGTGTTCTGCAGGAACATGCTCGTGTAGGCATAGACGGCCATAAAGGGCAGGGAGATGCACTGGTAACGGATGATTTTCGCGCTCAGGAGGGTGACATCTTCGTTTGAGGTAAAAAGGCCCGCCAGGGGCTTTGCGAACACGGCATAGAGAATTGCGGCGATGATCATCATAACCGTGCCGGTCACGACGGTGTCCTTTAAAGCCTCCTTCACCCGGCGGTACTGTTTTGCCCCGTAGTTCATGGCGCAGATGGGCTGGAAGCCCTGCCCGAAGCCGATCGCCAGCATGTAGCCGATGGCGGCGGCGCGGGTTGCGATTGTAAGGGACGCAAGGAGCGTTTCCCCGTAGACTGAGGCCGCGTGGTTTAAAAGGACAGAGGCAAGGCTCGTGATCCCCTGCCTTGTAAAGTTGGGGGAGCCTCCCGCCAGGATGTGGAAGACGTGCTCCCTTGTGAGGCTGCATCTGCGGATGCCCACGGGGACATTGCCCCCGCGGGAGGAGATGCGGATCAGCGCGATACAGCTTCCCGCCTGGCCGATCAGGGCTGCGATTCCCGCACCCGCGATTCCCATCTTAAATCCCAGGATAAAGAGAGGATCCAGTACGATGTTGGCAAGGATCCCCGTCATCATGCCGGTCATGGCAGCCTTTATGCTCCCGCAAAGACGCAGCTGGTTATAGACGGTCGTTGAGAAGATCGAGAACGGGACGGCAAAGAGCATGATCCGCAGGTACGTCCTCGTATAGGAAAACAGCGCCGGCGATACGTCTGCGCCAAGAAGCCGTGTTAAGGGATCGAGAAAAAGGAGCGGCACCAGCATCAGGAGAATCCCGCCGGCGATGGAAAGCACGACGCCGGTATTGGCATAAACCTGCGCCTCCTCATCCTTTCCGGCGCCGAAGCACCTGGACATATAGTTGCCGCTTCCGTATCCGAACCAGAAACCCACCGCCTGCACCAGGCTTACAAAGGCAAAGACCAGCCCGATCGCAGCGGTCATGCTCTTGTCGTTCAGCCGCCCGATCCAGAAGGTGTCCGTAAGGTTGTAGATCATCATGATCATCATGCCGATCATGGTCGGGATGGCCGTCCGGATAAGAAGGGGCAGAATGTCTGCCGTAAGAAGGTCCTGCCTGGTATTTGCGGTTTTATTCATGCCGTGACTCCAGTTTTGTAACGACTCCCTTTGTCCCGTCCACAAGGATAAGATCCCCGTCCTTTAATACGGAGGTCCCGATGCCGACGCCGAGGACGGCAGGAATCCGGTATTCTCTTGCCACGATTGCCGCGTGGGAGAGCTCGCCGCCCGTATCCGCGACAACGCCTCCCGCCAGGGTAAACAGCGGCGTCCATTCGGGATCGGTGAGGCGGCAGACCAGGATTTCG
>CADBPC010000184.1 GCA_902796425.1 uncultured Lachnospiraceae bacterium | reverse complement strand
GTGTAAAACTGCGCTTTAGGAGAATCGTGTTTGTATGAATAAGAAGCAGAATTTCGCGGACAGATTTCTATACTATATTATTGACAACTATCTTTACTGGATCTGCATCGCTCTGATCCTGGTTGTCTCGCTGGTGATCCGCATCGGTTTTGCGCCGGACGTCGCGCACACGAGCGACTACCACGACTATCTTGTCCCGTGGGTGGAGGCGTACCGCTGGCTTGGGGCAAGGGCCGGGCTTGCGCAGAACAATATCACGACCTATTACATTCCGTACAATACCTTCCTTGCGCTGGTATCGAACTTTAACTGCGAGCCGTGGCTTCCGATCGCGGCGGTTTCCATTTTTTTCGATTATGTAATCGCATTTACGACCTACGGGATCGTGGCGCTCCTTCGCCCGGAGAAGAAGGTAAAAGGACTTTATCCCGGCGCTGCCTTTATCGCTTCGATGACACTGTTCCTTCCGGAGATGCTCTTTAACAGCTCGCTGGCAAAACAGTGTGATTCTGTTTACGCGGCGTTTGCGCTTCTCGGGCTGTATTTTCTTTTAAAGGAAAAATACGGCCGCGCGTATTTTTTCCTCGGAATCGGCTTTGCATTTAAGCTGCAGGCGCTTTTCCTGATGCCTGTTTTCCTTCTGGTTTATATCGCGAAGAGGAATCATTCGGTCAAATATATGCTGTGGGTGCCGGCGTGGTACCTCATCGGCGGTCTGCCGGCGATCCTGTGCGGCGCGGATCCCATCGGGGTCTACAAGATTTACCTCGACCAGACGAACGGCTTTGGCATGATCTCGATGAACATTCCCAATATTTACAAACTGGGACTCACCGACTATGCGCTTCTGGAGTCGCCGGGGCTGTGGTTTACCTTTGCCATTTTTGTGGCGGCGGGTGCGTACTGCTACCGGCACCAGGAGAAGATCGACAGGGTAATGATTTATTACCTCGCCGGGTGGTGCGTGTGGACCTGCGTCGAATTCCTGCCGGATATGCATGAGCGCTACGGCTTTATGGCGAGCGTGATCATCCCTGTTTTCATGCTGGTCTTTAACCGGAAATATCTCTGGAGCGCTGTGGTTCTCACGTTCTGTACGCTGTTTATTTACGGATATTATGTCATTGAGGGGAATCCCTTCCCGCTTCCCGTTGAGGCGGTTGCCTATACGGCAGCGTATCTTGCCGTCACGGTGAATATCGCCCGGATCCTGAACGGAAAGGAAATGCTTTCCGAAGCGGCGGAAGCAGGTGCCTGCAATGCGGATTAACGGGAGCGGAAGCGAAATGAGCGGCAGGAAGGCTGCTCTTAATGAGTCGGTGCAAAGGCTCATTTTCAACGGAATACTGACCGTCCTGGCCTATATGGGGTTCTATCGCTTCGGCTTCGGGTCGGACACGATAACGCATTATCTGTGGCCGATGATCAATATCGACGCGAAGATCACTTACGGGCGGTATCTGACTTTCCTGATCGAATACCCGCTTTACAGGGCGGGGGTTGTCATGCCGGATTATTACCGGCTCTTTTACCTTTTATTCCTGGCGGATGTCATTCTGGCGCTGACCGTGCTGCAGAGTGCGGTCCTGCCGGCAGTGAAGCCGTACTGCAGAAAGTGGGATGCGGCGACGCAGTACCTTGTCTGTGCGATGCTGTCATTTCCGCTGATCAATTCACTCTTTACTGAATACTTTATGTTCCCGGAGTGCTTTGACTACGGCCTCAGCTTTCTGATCGCCGCAGCGGCGCTTTATTTTCTGTGCAGGAGAAGATGGGGACTTGCGGTGGTCTTTACGCTTGTCAGCTGCCTTTCCTATCAGACTGCGGTGATTCTGGTCGCGATGTACGGAGTGGTGTACTTTGTGCTCGAAAACCGCATGCAGCCGGACCGGCGCCTTATCAGATCCGCCGCGGGCGCTGTCCTGATCCCGCTTGTGATCGGCTTTGCGGATACCAAGTTCTCATCGGTGCTGTATGCGATGGGCATTACCGAGGATAAGCCGAAATCCATGGAAATCGGGAATCTTGCGGACCGTATCAAGTACCTCCTTGGCGGAATCCGGAGCTTTCTTCACAACGGCTTCGGCCTGCTGCCGGTGCCGTGGACGACGCTGCTGGTCGTTATTGTCTGCATCTGCCTTTCGGTTTACATCTGCCTTCGAAGCGGTAAAAAGATCGAAGCGCTGATGGTGCTGGCGGTGGATATCGTCTGCGCGGGGCTTTCCGTGGGAATTCCCGTACTGCAGAGCTTTGCCCCGAGAATCTCATTCCTGATGTACGGTGCGGTCGGGATCTGCCTTTTGATGCTGTATGTTGTACTGCAGAAGTTTGGCGGGGAAGAGGGCTATCTTATTCGCCTGCCTGCTGCGCTGACGGCGGCGGTCCTCATCCTGCAAATCTTTTCCTGTGCGCAGATCTCGGTCAATCACTACCTGTCCAACGGACTGGATGTTGCCTATACGCGTATGGTCTGGGACGAAATCCAAAAGTACGAGGCTGAGACAGGGAATGTTGTCAGGAAGATCGCAACCTGCCAGGATGCAAACTGCAGGCCGCAGTACGACACGGTTTACTACAGCACCGACCAGATCAATGAGAGAGCAATGGCGATTGTCGCCTACTCGCTTTTGGAATACACTGCGGACGAATACTCCGAGACCGGCCACGATTATGAGAGAAAGTTTGAGAAAATCGACTTCCCCGACAGTATTTACAGAGAGCATTTTGCCGGCAGGAACTGGGATGATATGGACATTGATGAACAGCTGATCTTTGACGGCGATACAATGTACTGGTGCGTGTTCTGATGAATAAGAAAAGCGAATCTGAACCGAATATGACGCAGCATGCGGGTCTGGATAAAAGGCTTGTATTTGCCGCGTATGCCTTTTTTACGGCGGTTGTGGCGGTGCTTTTATTTATCAAGCTTGGAAACGGACCCGCGATCCAGACGGATGAGGCAACCCATGCTGTCAACGCTTATGAAATGCTTGCGCATGGAAACTGGCTGGTCAACACGTACCGCTACGAGGTTGATTATTTCAATTCAAAGCCGCCGCTCAGTCTCTGGGCGATCATGCTGGCCTATAAGGTATTTGGCTTCAACACCTTTGCACTGCGCTTTGCCTCCGCGGTTGCAGCGCTTCTCCAGTACTTTGTCATCAGCTTCTGGCTGTATAAGAGAGCAGGAAGCATTCCGATGCTGTTTTTTGCGATGGCTTATCCCGCAAATACCTCGCTCTTTGAATATCATGCATTCCGAGCAGGCGACATGGACAGCCTGTACATGCTCTTCTTTACCCTGGCAATGATCGCACTCGCCGAGATGGGAAAGAGTGCGAAGATGATCTATCTTTACGCGGCGGCTCTGGGGCTTGCGTTCCTGACGAAGGGAATCCACGCGGGAGTCATATTTGTCGCGGGTCTTGCGGCAATTCCCCTGTACCGAAAGAATATCAAAGTCAAAGAAGTCGTGAGAGCAGCGCTGGTTTCGTTTGCAATCATTCTGGCATGGGCGGTGCCTCGCTTTTTGTATGACGGGATCAAATTCTTCTACGACGGATTCGTGAATGAAGTCTCCGGGAAGGTAAATGCCGGGGATGTCGGTGAAGGTAATGTACTGCCGGCGCTTCTGCCTGAAATCCTTAAAGGCAAGGAGTGGCTGCTGCTGTACGGCTTTATTGCTTTGTTTGTTGTCTGCGCCGTGATCCTGAAAGTGCGCACGGGAAAGACCTTCAAGGAGGCGGCAGTGCGCCTCTCCGGAGGTCTTGAGGATAAATTTGCGATTGCCTGTATCTGGACAGTGCTCCCGGCATTTCTGTATCTCATCGTCAACAGCCCGATGCACTGGTACCTGTATCCTTCGTGGATCGGCGCCGGAGTCCTGATGTCATTACTTGCGGGCAGTGTTGTGCGGTTCCTGACAGGCGGCTGCGGCGCTGCAGAAGGTGAGAGTTCTGCAAGTAGCGATGCCGCTGCAGGAAGTGAGGCCTCTGCAATTAAGGCAGGCAGGATGGCGGCAGCGCTGCTTTGCGCAGCGGTTCTTGCACTCTGCCTGGCAGTATCTGTAAGGATGCTGCAAAGACTGCAGCTGATCGATATCGGCGGCAATCCCATCGTTGCCTTCAGGGATGACATCCAGGCCTGTTATGAGAGAAGCCCGGAGGAGATGAGGGGCAAGAGAGTGTACACCGATTACGTCAACCGAGTGTACGGACAAAAAGGCGAGTGGGAGAATGACAGGGTCATCTACGCCGAGATGATTGCAGACATGGTCTGCATTGACGGCGGCGTGGAAGCCTTCTGTGAGGATGAAGACGCAGTACTAATCCTTGATAAGAGACTCTGGGACCAGTATGCGGATGTGCTGACCGGACATGTTATACTGGAAGATAACAACTATCTGATTATGACATCACACTTTTACGGGGAGTAAGGCTGGAAACGCCTGATTTGCAGTGAGTGCATTGCGGGGAGTCAGCCGAAACTGCAGCGCTTGGGAGTTTTCGGCCGACGGTAGAAAAGGAATTGAGGCTTCTTCGAAGCTGAGAGGCATTGAAAGGTCGGCCGAAACGGCAGTGATTGAGAGTTTTCGGCTGACGGTAGAAAAGGAATTGAGGCCTCTTTGAAGCTGAGAGGCATTGAAAGGTCGGCCGAAACGGCTGTGATTGAGAGTTTTCGGCCGACGGTAGAAAAGGAATTGAGGCCTCTTCGAAGCTGAGAGGCATTGAAAGGTCGGCCGAAACGGCAGTGATTGAGAGTTTTCGGCTGACGATAGAAAAGAAATTGAGGCCTCTTCGAAGCTGAGAGGCATTGGAAGATCGGCCGAAACTGAAGTGTTTGTGAGTTTTCGGCCGACTTATTGAGGGAATGTCAGATTCTTGAGAGACTTAGCAGGAGCATGATGGTTACAAATGCCATAAAGGGCAGTTGTAACCATCGCGAAGGCGGAATAAAGGGCTTGCTGGTAGCGCCTTTTGAGGAAATGGATGGTTACAAACGCCAAAAAAGGGCAATTGTAACCATCGCGAAGGCAGGATAAAGGGGTTGCAGGTGGCACCTTATGAGGAAATGGATGGTTACAAACGCCAAAAAAGGGCAGTTGTAACCATCGCGAAGGCGGGATAAAGGGCTTGCTGGTAGCGCCTTTTGAGGAAATGGATGGTTACAAACGCCAAAAAGGGCAATTGTAACCATCGCGAAGGCAGGATAAAGGGGGTGCAGGTGGCACCTTATAAGGAAATGGATGGTCACAAACGCCAAAAAGGGCAATTGTAACCATCGCGAAGGCAGGATAAAGGGCTTGCGGGTGGCACCTTTCGAGAAAATGAATGGTCACAAATGCCAATAAAGGGCAATTGTAACCATAACGAGAGGCACAGGGTCTGACCACAATGACTCATAACTCATTAGAAAGAGTCTGGGGCCAGCCCCGCGGCTCAGAATGGGACAATATATGAAGAATAACAAGACAAAAACCAGACAGCCGGTCGGCGCGGGAGCACTTGCAGCCTACGCTTTTCTTCTTCTCTCGTATGGATTGACGGTTCTGTCCTTTGCCTGCAGTGAGGGGCTTCTGATTCTTGCGGACGACAGTACAGAGTGGGTCCTTGCAAATCATTTGAAGGAGACAGGAAGGCTGATCTCCGCAGACTGGTGCTACGGGACTGAACTGCATGTGTTCTTCACGCAGATTCTCAACAGCTTTCTTCTTCGCTTATTCTCTGACTGGCATGTGGCAAGGACAATTTCAATTGCGGTATTCCTGGCAATTCTTGCCATCAGTGTGCTGTGGCTTTGCCGCGCGCTCGGGATGAAGAGGGAGTTCGGCGCTCTGGCAGCCGCGGCGCTCATGATTCCCATAGGCAGCAGGTACAGCTATTTCGGGCTGTACAGTGGCTTCTATACCTTCTATATAGCGCTTGCTTTTATCATTCTTGCGATCAATGCTTCCGCGCTTGCCGCGTGTTCCGGAAAAGTTTATTCCGGAAAAGCTTATTCTGCAGAAGAGAATTCCACTGAAACGCAATCCGCAAAAACATTTTCCGCAAAGGCGAATACAAAGTCCGCGCTGATCTTCGCGGCGCTTGCCTTTATCCTAGCCTTTGTGAGTGGCCTGAACGGCGTCCGGATGCTGATAATCCTTTATATCCCTATGCTGATGACGGCAGTCGCTGTTCTTTGGAAGAGTCTTGCGGGGAAAAGCAGCGGCCTGGTGCAGTGGCTTAAGGAGAAGGAGTGCGCAGCATTCGGTTTTATTGCCGCGCAGTCGATCCTGTCTGCAGCGGGCTGGATCTTCAATGAGAAATATCTTTCCAGAGTCTATACCTACTGGACGTACAAGAATAACAACCTGCACACCTTCACATTCTCGGACTATCTGGACTATCTTGATTCCTTCACTTATCTGCTCGGATACGAGGGGATCAATGACTTTACAAGCATCAAGGGCCTGGGCCAGGTCTGTGCGCTGGCGCTGATCGTCATCGTGCTCGGCTCGTATATCTATTGCTATATCCACAGGGACAGGCTTACAAGGCTGCAGAGAATCTATGTGGCTTTCGCGGGCATCGCCTATGTATCCAATACACTGGTCTTTTATCTCGGGCAGCAGGCGGAGGACCGGTTTGTCATTCCGACTCTGTGCTACAGCTTCCCGGTCGTTGCAATGGCGCTTCATTTGGCAGACGGCTTTGAAAAGATCCGCATGTATCTGGTGACAGCCATCCTGGCCCTTTGCCTTCTGGTGCAGGGAACTGCCTGCGTCTGGGCGGATGCGCTTGTATTCAGAAGAGGAGAGGTACTGCCTGAGGAGAAGGCTGCAGCCTGGCTTGTGGAAAACGGCTACGAGCGGGGGACGGCAACTTTCTGGAACGGCGCGGTTCTGGAGTATCTCTCGAGCGGCAAGGTCGAGATGTGGATGTTGGACGGCGAGAAAACAGGACCTGAGAACGGGCTTGTTTACCGCGAGTGGGAACAGCCCAAGGACCGCTGCACCGGAGAGGAGCCTTCCGGAAAGGCATTCCTGATTCTGGCAGGTGACGAGAACGAGTTCTTTGCCTGGTGCACAAAGGGCAGCACGCCCGTCTATGACGACGGCTATTACAGAATTTACGACCGGTCAAACCAGTAGGGCAGTATTGTGTGCGGCCGGCAGCTATGCTTTCGGACAGCAGTGATGCTTCCGGACTGCATCGAGAAATGCAGACTGCAGCAAGAAATGCGGCCGGCAGCGGAATATGCAGGCGCAGCAATGGAATCAGACAGTAAGTTCAGCAAAAGAAAATACGAATATGACATCATCCGGATCCTGGCTGCGTTCCTGATTATCTTCGCGCACACAGGGATCGATGGAATGGAACTGTACCGGACCTACTCAAATCCTTCCATCCCGTACTGGGTCTATGTGCTCGCACACATCATGGGGCTGACCGGAGTCGCGCTTTTCCAGTTCCTTTCGGGGGCGCTTCTCCTGAAGAAGAAGGAGAGCCCCGGGACGGTGCTTCGGAAAAGGCTTCCGAGGATTCTCATTGTCCTTGCGGTCTTTTCGGCCGCCGCCTATCTGCAGCGCTGCATCGATGGCCACGTCGAAGAGCCGGGGCTGTTTGACTTTATCAAGCGCCTTACCGGGAACGGCGTCATAACGCCGTACTGGTATCTGTACGCTTACATCGGGTTCCTGATTTCGCTCCCGCTTCTTCGGTCGATGGCGCGGGCAATGGACAGGGCGGAATATGAATATCTGCTCCGGATCGCGCTCGTGTTTTCCCTCGCGGCACCTGTGGGGATTCAGTGGACGCAGTGGGCGGGCATTTCTCTCAATGACTTTGTGTACCCCGCATGGCTCCTCGGCGATTTCGTGCTTATTCCGCTCGCCGGCTATTATTTTGCCGAGATTGCGAAAGATGAGGACAGGAACGCGTGGCTTAAAAGAGCGGTTCTTATCTGCATCGTCTGCATCGCGCTCATGATGTACACGGCCCATGCGGAGAACATGTCGCAGGCGGGGACCCTGCCAAGGCCCTTCCACGCGGTCTATTCGCTTACCTTCCCCTGCGTACTGATTTATCTTGTGATTAAGAAAGCAGTGGGAAAAATAAGGCTTTCCGGGCGGCTGCAGGACGCGCTCCCGAAAGTCAGCGCCTGCTGCTTTGGAATGTATCTGGTTCATATCATCGTGATGAACCTGCCTCTTGTAAGAGATTTGCCGGATTTCCTCAAATACCGGCTGGGGATCAGCTCCTTTGTGAGCTCGGCGCTGTTTACCGCAGCGGTGGCGGTGCTGTCCTTTCTTGTAACTTTGCTGCTGAAGCGAATCCCCGGACTGAAAAAGCTCCTGTAGCCGGACAGCAGTGAATGACTGGTAAAAAGAGCGTGCAAGCGTTGTGAAAAAAGAGACTTTGCAAAACAGGAATAATGCCTTTGACGCCGTGCGGATTGTTGCGGCTGTTTTTGTGATGCTCCTGCATTTTACCGGGCTGTACCGGATTTACGGGATGGGAGGAGAGCTCAACGAGGGGATCCGCGCGGTCGTGGATTTCTTTACGCCGGTGGTGCTGTTCTTCTCGATCAGCGGTTACCTGACGGCGGCGTCCTGCGAGAGGACGAAGAGCACGAAGGAATATATCAGGAAGAGGCTTTTCCGCATCTATCCGGAGCTCTGGGTCTCGGCTTTTGTAAATATGCTGATGCTCCTTGTGCTGGCCAGGGACAGGCTGGATAAGAGTTTTATTGTCTGGATCGGAACGCAGGTCCTGGGACTTGCCTATACGCCGGGGTGCTTGAAGGAGTTCGCTTCGGGGAGCGCGAACGGCGTGCTGTGGACGGTCGCAGTGCTCCTGCAGCTGTACATCCTGATCAAAGTCTTTTACAGGCAGCTGAGGAACCTGACGACAGGGCAGTGGCTTATCCTGATCGCCGTGCTCGAGGCGGTAAACCTCCTGTGCTATAAGGTGACCGGCGGCAGTGCTTACGGCGCTGCAGGCAAGATCATCGAGAGACTGTGCATCCCCTACATGGTGTGGTTTGCCGTCGGTGCGATGCTGTATTTTAAGGGAAAAAATATCCTTACCCGGAAGGGCGCCGCGGTGGTTTTCGCCGTGTGCTTCGGGGTAAGGATTCTCACAATTGTTTTTAAGCTTCCGGATCCGGGCTACTATTCAGGCTGCATCAAGGGCCTTTGCTCCGCTTTTGCTGCGGTGGCCGCGGCGTACATGTTGCCGCCTGTGACGGTCAGGAAGGATATCACCTACGGACTCTACCTCAACCAGTGGATGATCCTGAATTTGCTGATCTATTCAAAGCTGATGGGGAGCGGCAGCTACTTCCTGCCGCTTGTGGTTTACCTTGCCGCAACCGTCCTGATATCGATCTTTACGCGCTTCGCAGCCGGGAAGATCACCCCTTTGCTGAACCGGCTTATTCCCTGACAGGCAGCACCTTTTTATTCCTGACACGCAGCACCTTCTCATTCCCCGACAGACAGCAGCTTTTTTATTACTTAACCGACTGCGTTTTCTTAAGGCGCTTACTGAGGATGTCTTTGCACGCCGGCACCCTCATGACTGCAAAAATCAGAAGGCTGAAGAGCGATATCAGCTCTGAGGCTCTCCAGGTCCATGCTTCCTTAAAGTCCACGGTGACGCTCCCGCTGTAGCCGGCAGGGACGGTGACAAGAACCCGGCCGTCTTCGGCTGTGTCGACCGGAAGGTTCTCTTTCGTCTGATACCCGGAATACCCCATGAGAGGATAACTTACATAGATATCCGAGCCGCTCTTGTTATCGACAATGCTGTCGATACGGACACCCTGCCGGCTGACGATTTCGGCCTGTACAGGGGAGCCTTCGCCTGCCGCGATCATTGTTTTGCCTGTATCATATACATGAAGCTGCGTGTCCAGGACATCGGGGTGATTCTCCAGAAGGAACTCTCCGCCGAGGACAAAGCGCATTGTCTCCTTATCCACTTCGTAGCTGTAGGACATTTCGTCTGCTTCATTCGTATAGGTGTTCATATACTGCAGGCCGTGAACAAAGACGAACAGGCAGATCACGCCGGCGCAAAGGAGGCAGAAGCTCCGGACAAGAGCGGCCGGAAGGCCTTCCGCACCAGCCGATTTCACAATGCCTTCCGCACCAGCCGATTTCACGATTCCTTCCCCGGCAGCCGATTTCGTCTTTTCCTCCCCGGCAGCGGACTTCATCTTCAGGAACGAGAGCGCTTTGCCGCCGTCTGCCATCAGTCCCGCAAAGGAGAAAACAAAGACGAGCGTGATAAAGAACGCGCACAGGGGCATGAACCGCCAGGGGTACTCGAGCGTATCGAGGACAGGCACGACGGGTTCAAAGAGCTCCAGCCAGTTCCAGGGAAAGACGGAGGTCGTCATCCATGCCGTCAGGCAGGCGCCGACGGTGCACATGCGAAGCGGCTTTTTGTAGCGCATCGGACGGCCCGAGAGACTCAGGAGTATTCCGATCAGCAGGATCACTGCGGGCATATTGCCGAGTGTCAGGATGGAGTTGTTCCTCATTGATGAGTACTCAAAGAATTTCGGTTGGTCAAGGATCGTGCTGTACACGTTCGAAAAGACCTGCGGCGGCTGGATCGCCCTTGCGGAAAACGGCCTGTACTGCGTAAGGTGCAGCAGGCTGTTGTTCATATAGGAATCGAGGAAGGGAACGACGTACCAAAGGCACACAAGAGCGCAGGCGATGATCGCCTTGCCGAGCGACGTCAGAACCGGCTTTGTGAAGGTTCTCTTATGCATGATCAGGGCAAACAGCACCAGCACAAGAACAAGGATGACGGAGCTCAGAACGTGGTTAAAGACGACGCCTGCCATGCCGGCGCACAGGCAGATCCATGCGCTGTCCTTCTCTTTCCGGCTTACAGATAAGGAGTAGATTCTCCACACGCCGAGGATGACCAGGGGGAAGAAGGCCATGGCGCCGCACGTTCCCAGCTGCACCCAGGTAAAGCTGCAGCCCAGGCGAAAGAGCGAGAGTGTATAGACCGCAGATCCCATCAGGGCGATGTAGCGGTCCTTTGTGATTCCCATAAAGCTGGCATAGGCAATCCCTGCCGTCAGGATATTCATGAAGATGACGTAGATTCTGTAGACACCCAGGATGGATATGCCGCAAAGATGCAGAAGAGCCGGAATATACAGGAAAAGGTCGCAGTAGAAGATTCCGGTGGCATAGCCGTAGCCGTTGAGCCACCCGGGATGTACCTTGACGGGAAAATATCCGCTCTTTAAGCCCTCCGCAATCGCCCTGATGCGGCTTAAATGGAAGGGCAGGTCATAGCCGAAGCCGATGTAATCGGACAAAAGAGGGAGGGTTGCAAACAGCCCGATCGCCGTTACGGTGAGTGCGGGAACGCGGCAGCGCGCTGCGAAAGACCGGAGCTTCCCCTCCGGCAGGAAATGCAGGATAACGGGGATATCGATCAGGAGCAGGAACAGGGCTGCGAGAAGAAGATATCTTGCAGTCGATGTTCCTTTCAGATAGGTCACGGTGATCCCGCTTATCGCAAGCCAGACGTCGTAATGATCGTCGATGACATTGCGGATTCTGGTCTCGCACCCCGGCCTGCCGACATAGATCCGGTAGCTCGCGCTCCCGTCCATGTAGCTTAAAAGCCGAACACGCCCCGAGCGGACCCACGGATAGCGGGTCGCAGATTCCGCGTAGGACTGCACACCCGTGACCCCGCTCCCTGCGGCGTTGGAGGTGCCGAACGAAACCGTGACATCATAGACACCCATGGGGAGAATCAGCTTAGGAGTGGTAATGCTCCGGTGCTGTCCGTCATAGCTGTTGTCCACATAGAAGGACTGCAGCGTATCTGCGCCTTCCCGCTCCAGAATCAGAGACTCCTGTGCGACCGAAAGCGGTGTCTTGTCACGGTAGAAGGCGGCCGCCGTCAGGACCAGGACAAAGATGTTTACAAGCATAAGAGCAATCAATAGTTTTTTAAAAGAATTGCGGGACATTGTGATAACTTCCTGTAAAGAATGATTTTTCTGTATGATAGCATAGTCTATCCGGGCTCAGGATGCAAAGGACGAAAAACATAAAACAAAAGTGGCGAAAAACGCGAAATGAATCCGGATATGTAGAAATACGGCGTACCGGTCTGTCCCGGCAGCATGCTGACAGCAGGATTATGCGATATGTGTTATAATTGCCGTTGACAATAAACGGAAGTTTTATAAAACCGTATTATCAGAAAGGCATAATCAAACAATCTATGCGGGAACTTGAGTATCCGTTTCAGGCGGATGAGATTTTAGCAAAAAGAAAAAAGTATAAAAGGCAGCTTCTGGCGGAGCTGGAGGGTGTATCGCTGACGCCGGTCAGGATCGCGATCCTCGGCGGTTCGACGACGCATGACATAAAGGATATGCTGGAGCTCTTCCTGCTGCAGCAGGGGATCGAGCCGGTCTTCTATGAGTCGGAGTACGGGCAGTATTATCAGGATGCGGTGTTTGAGAATCCGGACCTAGCGGAGTTTAACCCGCAGGTTGTCTTTATCCACACCAGCAGCCGCAATATCTTAAATCCCCCTGCGGTCACGGACACGAAGGAGCAGGCGGATGAGAAGCTTGAGGCGGAATATGCCCGCTTTACTTCGATGTGGGAGGCTCTTGCCGCCCGCTATGACTGCACGATCATCCAGAACAATTTCGAGCCGCCGCTGTACCGGCTCCTCGGCAACATGGATGTCAGCAGCAGGCAAGGACTTTCCAATTTCCTTCACTGCCTGAACGGGAAGTTCTACGAGTACGCGCAGACGCACAAGAAGTTCTATATCAACGACATGGCCTACATGGCCGCGGATTACGGCCTCGAGAGATGGTCGGATCCGTCCTACTGGTATCTGTATAAGTATTGCATGGCGGTCCCGGCGATCCCTGCCTTTGCCTATAACCTTGCCAATATCATCAAGGCGGTCTACGGCAAGAACAAGAAGGCTCTTTCTCTCGATCTTGACAACACACTCTGGGGCGGCGTTGTCGGCGACGACGGGGCGGACGGGATCGAGATCGGCGAGGAGAATGCCGCCGCGCAGCTCTACAGCGCTTTCCAGAAGTATTTAAAGGAACTGAAGTCCATCGGAGTCCTTCTCACCGTCAATTCAAAGAACGACGAGGAGAACGCGCTTTCCGGCCTTGCAAGACCCGACAGTGTGCTGCACCGCGATGATTTCGTCTCCTTCCGCGCCAACTGGGATAATAAGTCCGACAACCTGGTCAGCAGCGCGAGGGAGCTCAACATCGGCGAGGATGCTTTCGTCTTTGTGGATGACAATCCCGCAGAGAGGGAGATCATCCGCGTCCAGGT